>NZ_CP014839.1:637740-956611 GCF_001931675.1 Pandoraea thiooxydans
GAAGGCCGGCGGCATTGCACCAGCAGCGCGGTAGCGGCTGGTTATTTTTTCTTGTGGCGATCCGGCACGACAGTGACGGTGGAGGTTGTGCGAAGCACTGCATCGGGCGAAATGGGCTTGCCCGGCAGCTTGTTTTGCTTCGGCTTCTTCGCTTCCTTGTTGCCGCGTAGTTGTCCTTTGGCCATGGTAGCGTTCTCCTTGAATCTCGCCAGCCTCTGAAGATTCGACCGAGGCGGGTGGCTGCGCCGGATCTCGTGCGATGGGGCGCCAAGGTGCGTGCGCCGGCAACATTCCGATCAAAACAAAACGGCGCACCCTCTCGGATGCGCCGGCATTGCGATTAGTGCGCTGCAGACTTAGGCCGGGCGAATGCGCGAGGCCTGCAATCCTTTCGGACCCTTGGTAATCTCAAAAGAGACTTTCTGGTTTTCCTGCAGCGACTTGAAGCCGTCGCCTTCGATCGCGGAAAAATGCGCGAAAAGATCGTCGCCACCGTCATCCGGCGTAATAAAGCCGAAACCCTTGGCATCGTTGAACCACTTGACTGTACCTGAACTCATGATATTCCTGACAAAACTGGATAATGGCGAATGCGAAATGCGACGCCACGGGAAAGACAAACAAGGAAAATTGAGAACGGAAGCGCTGAGTGCGAACAACTGCAGAGAGAACCGGCGATCAACTGACTTTCATCTTGACTTGCCTAGCTCTCGTTTATACGCTGTTTTTTCCGAATAAGCAAACAATCATTAAAAAATCTTGCGCAGCGCCGGCAAACGCCTGCCCGTGTTAGGCTGGCGTTCAACCGCCCGGCGCTACGGCGAGACTCTTACCAGGAAGAACCCGATGGCTGGTCAAATCGAAATCACCAACATGGCCCTGTTTTGCGACTTCGAGAACGTCGCATTGGGCGTTCGCGACGCGAAGTATGCCCAGTTCGACATCAAGAAGGTGCTTGAGCGCCTGTTGCTCAAGGGCAGCATTGTCGTCAAGAAAGCCTATTGCGACTGGGAGCGCTACAAGGAGTTCAAGGGGCCGATGCATGAGGCGGCGTTCGAGCTGATCGAAATTCCGCATGTACGGCAATCCGGCAAGAACTCCGCCGACATCCGCATGGTCGTCGACGCGCTCGATTTGTGCTACACGAAGGCCCATGTCGACACGTTCGTGATTCTCAGCGGCGACTCCGATTTCTCGCCGCTGGTGTCGAAGCTGCGGGAGAACAACAAGCACGTGATCGGCGTCGGCGTCAAAAACTCGACTTCCGATCTATTGACGGCCAATTGCGACGAATTCATTTTCTACGACGATCTGGTGCGGGCCCAGGAAGCCAAGAAAAAGCGCGCGCCCCGCAAGACCGGCGCGCGCGGTGGCGCGGCCAAGTCGGCCGCCGGCGCCTCGGCCGAGAACGAGCGCCAGCAGGAAGCCTTCGACCTGCTGGTGGAAACCGTCGAAGCACTGATCGCCGAGCGCGATTCGGACGAAAAAATCTGGGGCTCGATGGTCAAGCAGACCCTCAAGCGTCGCGCGCCGGGATTCAACGAAACCTATTACGGCTATCGCTCGTTCAAGGAACTCGTCGAGGACGCCGAAAGGCACGACCTGGTGCGGGTGCTGCACGACGAAAAATCGGGGCAGTACACCGTGCGCCTGCCGGCCGGACGCTAGCAAAGCGTCGAGAAACGACTGCGCGTGCCTGGCTGGCGGCGGGCGGTGCCCGGCATCCCCACCGACACCGCATAGGCTGCGGTTGGTGCGCGCTGGCCTGAGCGGATTCAATCCGCTCGCTGCGTTTTGCAGCAGCCTGCGAGGGCTGCTCAGGACAGGCGGGAGATCAGCAACTGGTCGATTTTGTAGTTATCGATATCCACGACTTCGAAGCGAAAGCCGGCGGCCTCGACCGCTTCGGATTTCTTGGGAATGCGCTTGAGCGCGTTGATCATGAAGCCGGCGATGGTTTCATAGTCGCCCTCGCCGGGCAATTCCTCGATCTGCAGCGCCTTTTTCACGTCGTCGATCGGCGTGACGCCGTCGACCAGCCACGAGTGGTCGTCGCGCTTGACGATCTGCTCGTCGTCGCTCGGGTAGATCACGCTGCCCATCAGCGCGGTGACGATGTCGTTGAGCGTGGCCACGCCGACCACCAGCCCGTACTCGTTGATGATCACGGCGAAGTTCTCGCGCGCTTCCTTGAATCGGGCCAGCGCCTCGGACAGATTCAGCGTATCGGGAATGACCAGCAGCTTCTTGTTGTAGAACTTTTCGATATTGCGTATCACGCTGCTGAAGTCATCGTTGGCCACGCGTTGCAGCAAGTCCTTGGAGTCGATGAAACCGAGCACGTTGTCGATATCGTCGCGGCACACCAGATATTTGGCATGCGGCCGCGCGGTGATCTTCTCGCGTATGCCCTTTTCGTCGCCGGCAATCGTGAAGTAGACCACGTCGTCGCGATAGGTCATGACGGAGGTAATGTTCTTCGATTCCAGCTCGAAAATGTTTTCGATCAGATGCAGTTCCTGCTTGCGCAGTACGCCCGCTTCTGCGCCCGCGTCCATGATCGCGCTGATGTCCTCCGAGGTGACGTGCTCGATCGATCGGGTGGGCAATTTGCACAGACGCAGCAGCAGATTGGCCAGACCGTTGAAGACCATCACCAGCGGCTTGAGCAGGCGGATGCACATCAGCATCGGTTCGATGATGCGCAATGCCACCTGCTCCGGATTGATCATCGCCAGCCGCTTGGGAATCAGGTCGGCGAATTGGATGAACAGCACGGTGATGATCAGAAACGAACCGATGCTGCCCACACGCTCGGCCGCCGCCGGGGCGACGAACGGCAGGACCGCGTCGCGCAGATATCCGTTCAGGGCGCCTTCACTGAGCACGCCGCCGAGGATCGCCACCGCGTTGACGCCGATCTGCACCACGGTAAAGAAATTGCCGGGCTGCTCCTTGAGCAGCATGATTTTCAGCGCGCGTTGCTCGCCCTTTTCGGACAGCACTTGCAGCTTGGTTCGCTTGGAGGCGGTGAGGGCGATCTCGGAGATCGAAAAGAAGGCGCTGATCAGTATCAGCAGGACGAGCGTTAGGAAGAAGGCATACGCACTCATGACGGCACCCGGGGATTGACGGTTGTTACCAAAGGGTTTCTGGTTGTGTGAATGTGAAAACTTCGGTTTGCGAATCGGTAAACAAGGGTCTGGGGCAGGGCAAGCTTCGACAGCATGCCACAAAACCGGACGTTGGCGAGATGCGCCGCACACCAGCCGGCAGGACCGCTTCGGAAGATTGTCCCGTCGCATCGCGCGGTTAACGAAAAATCCCCGGCGCACGAAGCGTGCGCCGGGGATTGCACAGGGCAGCAGCGCCGCTCGGCGTGCTGCGGTTCGAGGACTGCCTCAGGTGCGCTGGTAGATTTGCGCGCCGCTCTTGACGAACTCGACCGCCTTGACTTCCATGCCCTGCTTGAGTGCGTCCTGCTCCGACAGACCCTGCTTGGCGGCGTATTCGCGCACGTCCTGCGTGATCTTCATCGAGCAGAAGTGCGGGCCGCACATCGAGCAGAAGTGCGCTACCTTGGCCGAGTCCTTGGGCAGCGTCTCGTCGTGGAATTCACGCGCCTTGTCCGGGTCCAGGCCCAGGTTGAACTGGTCTTCCCAGCGGAACTCGAAGCGCGCCTTGGACAGCGCATTGTCGCGAATCTGCGCGCCCGGATGGCCCTTGGCCAGATCGGCGGCGTGCGCGGCGAGCTTGTAGGTGATGATGCCTTCCTTCACGTCGTCCTTGTTGGGCAGGCCCAGATGCTCCTTGGGCGTGACGTAGCACAGCATTGCGGTACCGTACCAGCCGATGGTCGCCGCGCCGATGCCCGAGGTGATGTGATCGTAGCCAGGTGCGATGTCGGTGGTCAGCGGCCCGAGCGTGTAGAACGGCGCTTCGTCGCAGTACTCGAGCTGCAGATCCATGTTCTCCTTGATCAGGTGCATCGGCACGTGGCCAGGGCCTTCGATCATCACTTGCACGTCGTGCTTCCAGGCGATTTGCGTCAATTCGCCCAGGGTCTTGAGCTCGGCCAGTTGGGCCTCGTCGTTGGCATCGTAGATCGAGCCGGGGCGCAAGCCGTCACCCAGCGAGAACGCCACGTCATAGGCCTTCATGATCTCGCAAATGTCTTCGAAGTGCGTGTACAGGAAGCTTTCCTCGTGATGCGCCAAGCACCATTTGGCCATGATCGAGCCGCCGCGGCTGACGATGCCGGTCATGCGGCTGGCCGTCATCGGCACGAACGGCAGACGCACGCCGGCGTGAATCGTGAAATAGTCGACGCCTTGCTCGGCTTGCTCGATCAGCGTGTCGCGGAAGATTTCCCAGGTCAGGTCCTCGGCTTTGCCATTGACCTTTTCCAGCGCCTGATAAATCGGCACCGTGCCGATCGGTACGGGGCTGTTGCGAATGATCCACTCGCGCGTTTCATGAATGTGCTTGCCGGTCGACAGATCCATCACCGTGTCGCCGCCCCAGCGGATCGCCCAGGTCATCTTGTCGACTTCCTCGCCGATTGAAGAAGTGACCGCCGAGTTACCGATGTTCGCGTTGATCTTCACCAGGAAGTTGCGGCCGATGATCATCGGCTCGCTTTCCGGGTGGTTGATGTTGTTGGGGATGATGGCGCGCCCGCGAGCGACTTCGTCGCGCACGAATTCCGGCGTGATCTGGGCCGGAATCGCGGCGCCGAAATGCTGGCCGGGATGCTGGCGGGTCATCAGGTTCGCCAGCTTTTCGCCCTGCGGCCCGGACTGCCGAAGGCTTTGCACGTATTCCTCGCGGCGCAGGTTTTCGCGAATGGCAATGTATTCCATTTCCGGCGTGATGATGCCTTGCCGCGCGTAATGCATCTGCGTGACGTTCTTGCCCGCCTTGGCACGGCGCGGCGTGCGGTGCAGGCCGGGAAAGCGCAATTCGTCGAGTTGCGGGTCGGCCGCGCGCTCGCGGCCGTAGGCGCTGGTCAGCCCCGGCAGCACCTCGGTGTCGCCGCGGTCCTCGATCCAGGCCGCGCGCAACGCGGGCAGGCCGGAGCGGATGTCGATTTTCGCATCCGGGTCGCTGTAGGGGCCGGACGTGTCGTACACGAACACCGGCGGGTTGGTCTCGCCGCCGAAGCTGGTCGGGGTGTCGGCCTGCGAAATCTCGCGCATCGGCACGCGAATATCCGGGCGCGAGCCTGTCACATAGATTTTGCGCGAATTGGGCAGCGGTTGAATCGCCGCGTCATCGACGTGGGCGGTGGCTGAGAGAAACTTGGGGTTGGCGTTCATGCAATTGTCTCCTGGCTGGCACGGGGGACTGGATCAAAAGAATTCTGCCGCAGTGCCGTCGTGCCGCGCATGCTGCCTGCGTCGGCATCGAGACTGCGAAACTGCTCTGCTTCCTTTGGATTCAGCCCCAACATACAAAAGTGACCGGTTGATGCCCGGTCGGCGGCACAGGGGACAATTCACACGAGGGGAGGTGTCACGCTCCCTGCGCTGGCATTATCCAGATCAGGTTCTAAGGGTATGTCTCACCCGCAACGTGGTTGCAGGACCCCTGCGCTAAGCTGAGGGCAACGATACACCGAGTCGGCAGGGAATACAAGTTGCGCCGCGTCCCGAAAAGCGCACCGCTTCGTGCCTCGGAGCCGTGTCTCAGAGGCCTGCAACGCGCGCCAGGCGGCGTACCGTTTGCGCGGCGTGCTCGACGGGCAGGTTGGTGAAATTGAGCAACAGCGCCGGGCGCATGCGCACCTCGGTGCACCATGGCGTGAGCGCGGCGGGCGCCAGGCGATGATTGCGGGCGTCCCGCGCGCACGCCTCGTCGCTGGCGTCGGGCCGCAGCCAGCCGAGCAAATGCATGCCGCCGGCTGGCGGCACGGCATCGATATACCCGCCCAGATGGTGCTGCAGCGCCTCGACCAGGGCCATGCGTCGCGCCGCATAAAGCTGCCGCATTTGCCGAACGTGCCGGCTGAAATGTCCCTGCTCCATGAAATCCGCGACGGTGGCCTGTTCCAGCCAGCCATGCGCCGACCACCATAGCGTGCTGGCCGTGGTGAAACGCTCGATCAGCGCGTCCGGCAGCACCAGATAACCGAGCCGAAGGCCAGGGAACAGAACCTTGCTGAACGAGCCGGCGTAGAGCACTCGGCCCTGCTGATCGAGGCTCTTGAGCGCGGGCAGCGGCGCGCCGCTGTAGCGCAGCTCGCTGTCGTAGTCGTCTTCGACGATCCAGGCGCCGTGCTCGGCCGCCCACTGCAGCAGCGCCAGCCGGCGAGGCAGCGACAGCGCCACGCCGAGCGGCGCCTGATGCGAGGGCGTGACGACCGCCATACGCGCCGCGGGCGCGCGGCGCAGGCCGGCGGCAACGTCCATGCCCTGCGCGTCGACGGGCACCGGGACGATGGTGGTCCGTGCCAAAAGCAATGCATCGCGCGTGAAGAAGTAACCAGGGTCTTCGTGCCAGACTTCGTCGCCCGGTTGCAGCAGCAGCTTGGCGGCGAGCGCCAGCGCGCCCTGATAGCCGGCGGTGATCATGATCTGTTCGGGGGCGCACTGGACCCCGCGCGCGATCGCCAGATAGTTGGCCAGGGCGGCGCGCAAAGGCCACCAACCCGCGGGGTCCTGATAGGGCAGCGCGGCGCTGGGGAAATTTCGCGCCTGGCGCGCCGACAGGCGGGCCCATAGCTTGCGGGGAAAAGCATCGAGCGCTGGCGTGCCGTTTTGCAGCGGCAATGGCCCGCCGGCCTGGCGTCCGGCCGACGGCGCGACGCTGGCGGCGGTGTCGCGCCGCACGGGACGGGTGCCGGCCAATTGCGGGTTGACCACACTGCCAGCGGCACCGCGTCCAACCACGAAACCCTCGGCGACCAGCAACTCATAGGCGGCCTCGACCGTGCCGCGGGCTACCGACAGCGTGCTGGCCAACGCGCGCGTCGACGGTAGTCGGCTGCCGGCGCTCAATTGGCCGGCCAGAATGGCCTCGCGAATCCGTTGGTAGAGCACCCGATACGCCGGGGCCGGCGCCGCGTCAGCGGCGGCGGCCAGATCCAGGCGGGCAAAATCGAAGCCGCGGGTTGGGGAGGGTGCGTCGCAGGCGCGTGTGGAGTGGGGTGGCATGGCCCACTGATTTTAGCGTTTTTTGGATCTGTCTACTGTGGCATGCCACAGGTAAGCTTTCTGCCGTGATATGCAGTTATCTTCTCTCGACTTTTATCAGGAGCCCGTCATGGAACCCCGCTTGAATTACACGAAGCTGTCGACCCCGCCCTATCAGAGCATGCTCAGCATTGGCGCGTATCTGAGGGAATGCGGTCTTGAGGTCGGTTTGCTGCATCTGGTGTGGCTGCGCGCCTCGCAAATGAACGGCTGCGCTTTCTGCTGCGACATGCACGCGCGCGAGGCGCTGCGCGACGGCGAGGACCAGCGCCGCCTGCATGTGCTGGCAGCCTGGCGCGAAGCGGCCTTTTTCAGCGAGCGCGAGCGTGCCGCGCTGGCCTGGACCGAGGCGGTGACGCGCATTGCCGAGACTCGCGCGCCGGACGATGCGTTCGCCGCCCTCAAAGATCACTTCTCCGACAAGGAGATCGCCGACCTGACATTCGCAATCGCCAATATCAATGCCTGGAATCGCCTGGCGATCAGCTTTCGCACCGTGGTCAAATAACCGGTCTCAAGCGCGTCGTGCGGTGGCCAGCCGCAACGGCCTGATCTCCTGCGCCGGCGGCGCCGCCAACGGGGCGTCGCTCGGCACGCTGGCGGATGCTTGGTCGGGCGCCTGCGCCGTGTCGATGGCAAGGGGGGACGCCGCGCCCTGATCGATACGAAACAGCGCGACCGCCGCGTGCAATTGTCCGGCTTGTGCCTCGAGCGCTTGCGCCGCAGCGCGAGTATCCTCGACCAGATTGGCGTTCTGGCGGGTCGTCATGTCGATTTGCATGACCGCCTGATTGACTTGCTCGATCCCATGACTCTGCTCGACGGTGGCCGCGGCAATCTCGTCCATCAGGCTGCTCACGCGCTGCACCGCCGTGACGATCTCCTGCATCGTGCCGCCGGCTTGCGCCGCCAGCCGGGTGCCGGCGTCGACCTTGCCGGAGGCTTGCGCGATCAGTTCCTTGATGTCCTTGGCCGCTGCCGCCGAGCGTTGTGCCAGCGCGCGCACTTCTGCGGCGACCACCGCAAAGCCTCGCCCATGTTCGCCGGCGCGGGCGGCTTCGACCGCGGCGTTGAGCGCCAGAATATTGGTCTGAAACGCGATGCTTTCGATCAATCCGGTAATTTCGCCGATTTTCTTTGAACTGCTGGCAATTTCGTTGATCGTCTCGACTACATCGCCGACCGCCTTGCCGCCGCGCGAGGCCGTGGCCGACGCACCGGCCGAGAACTGGCTGGCCTGCGTGGCGTGCTCGGCGTTCTGCCGCACGCTGGCGGTCAGTTGTTCGAGGCTCGCGGCCGTCTCTTCGAGCGACGCGGCCTGTTCTTCGGTGCGCGTGGCCAGAGCGGCATTGCCCTGGCTGATATCGCCGGCAGCATGCGTAATCGCTGCGCTGGCGGTCTGGATACGGGCCACGATGCCCACCAGATTTTGCTGCATGCGGCGCATCGCATAGAGCATGCTGCGCCGGTCGTCGCTCCTCGTCTCGACGGGTTGGCGCAAGTCCCCGTCTGCGATGCGCTCGGCCGCGCCCGCCGCGTAGGTCGGCTCTCCGCCGAGGCTGCGCTTGACGTTGCGGATGATAACCAGCATCACCGCCGTGACTGCCAGCCCGACAGCCAGGGCGAGTCCGGCGGCGCGCAGCAGGGCCAAACGCGAGGCCGCGGCGACGTCATCCAGATAGACACCGGTGCTCAGGTACCAGCCCCACGGTTTGAAGTACCGAACGTAAGTAAGCTTTTCGATCGGCTTGCCGCCACTTGGCTTGGGCCAGAAGTACTCGACGAAGCCGCCGCCCTTTTGGTCGCCTGCCTTGGCGATTGCGCTGAACACGGCGGTACCGCGCTTGTCTTTGACTTTGGCGGCCGGCTTGCCCTCCAGGCTTGCGTCGACGGAATCCATCAGCACCACGGGCCGCGCGTCGCTCACGGTGATATAGCCGTCCTTGCCATAGCGGATCGAGCGCAACTGGGCCAGCGCCTCGCGTTTGGCGTCGTCGGGCGTCATCGCATAGCTGGTGGAAAACTCCTCGTAGGTGGCGACAATGCTATTGGCCGCCTGAATCATGCTTTTGAGCGTATTGCGCTGCTCGTCGAGCATGGTGCTGCGGGCCGTCATGACACCCCAAGCGATCATCACGATCAAACCGCACCAAACGACTGCCAAGGCGAGCCATAGTTTTTTGTTTAGACTCAGGTGTTGCATATTTTCCCCGTAAAAATGCCCCGCTTCGCACTATGGGATGTCTTTGTGACAACGGCTTTAATGGCGCCGTGTTTTTTGTCGGCCACTGTTGTCTGAGTACACTGATACGACTTTTTCGCCTGAGGCATAAATCATGAATTCCGCAGAGTTACCACCGCGCACCGGCGCGCCGCGCGATGCCCGGGACGGGCGTTTCCGCAACCGGCAGCGGATTGCGCGCTCGGGAAGTTTCTGGCGCTGGCAATGGGACCGCTGGCGTGCGCGGCAAGGCAGCGCCGGCGGGCGCGCCATCCCGGACTTGCCGGTGGCCGAGGCGTTGCCGCAGGTGTGGCGCCCGGGCCCCGAGCCGCTGGTGACCTGGGTCGGGCATGCCACGGTGCTGGTGCAAGCCGGCGGGTTGAACCTACTGACCGATCCGATTTTCAGCGAGCGCGCCTCGCCATTGCCGTTTCTGGGCCCGCGTCGGCTGGTGCCCGCTACGCCGGGGCTCGACCGGCTGCCGCGCATCGATGCGGTGTTGCTTTCGCACAACCATTACGATCATCTCGATTTGCCGACGTTGCGCGCGCTGGCCCGCCAGGCCGGCGGCGCGCCGACCTTTTTCGCCCCTCTGGGATTGCACGACTGGCTCTTGCGGCGAGGCATCGGCCCGGTCATCGGGCTCGACTGGTGGCAGCATGCGACGCTGGGCACCGCGCGCATGCACCTGGTGCCGGCCCAGCACTGGAGCCGCCGCAGTCTGCGCGACATCAACCGCACGCTATGGGGCGGCTGGGTCGCGGAATGGACGGATTTTCGCTTCCTGTTCACCGGCGACACCGCCTATTGCGACGAATTCAAGGCGATCGGCGCGCACTTCGGCGGCATCGACCTGGCGGCCATCCCGATCGGCGCCTACGAGCCGCGCTGGTTCATGCGCGCACAGCACGTCAATCCGGACGAAGCGGTCAGGATTTTGCAAGATACACGCACCCGTCAGGGTCTGGCGATTCACTGGGGCACCTTCCACCTGACCGACGAGCCGCTCGACGAGCCGCCGCGCAAGCTGCTCGAAGCGCTGCATGCGCAGCAACTGCCGCCGTCGCGTTTCTGGATTCTGCAGCACGGCGAAACAAGGGAGGTTCGCCCCTAGGCTGCTGGCTTGCCCAAGGGGCGGTGCGTCGCACGTTTAATGCAAAAAACGTATAAATCGACGTTTTAAATGCATTTGCATTTCAAACGCCTTTGCGCTGTAATGCGGCCCGTACCCCCATTCGCGCTGCTCGAAGGGGACATTTTGCTTGCATGACGCCGCGCATCGCGGCGTGAGTCCGTAATTCGAGATTGTGATGGCCCGCCCCCGTTTTCTCCCAGATAACTTCACCCTGATGCTGGTCGCCACCGTGGCGATCGCAAGCGTCTTGCCCTGCCGGGGCGAGCTCGGCAAGGTGTTCGAAGTCTTGACCAGCTTCGCCATCGCGGCGCTGTTTTTCCTGCATGGCGCGAAATTGTCGCGCGAGGCCGTGCTGGCCGGGGCTACGCACTGGCGACTGCACTTGCTGGTGTTTCTCAGCACTTTCGCGGTCTTTCCGCTGGTGGGGCTGCTGCTCAAGCCGCTGTTTCTGCTGCTGATAACGCCGACCCTATACATCGGACTGCTGTTCCTGTGCACCTTGCCGGCTACCGTGCAATCGGCCATTGCGTTCACGTCGATCGCGCGCGGCAATGTGCCGGCGGCGATCTGCAGCGCGTCCGGGTCGAGCCTGTTCGGAATCTTCATCACCCCGCTGCTGGTCAGCCTGGTGGTGCTGCACCATGGCGGCCCGGGCAGCGAGCTTCATTCGATCGGCAAGATCGTGCTGCAGCTGCTGCTGCCTTTCGTGGCGGGGCAGGTGCTGCGCCGCTGGATCGGCGGGTGGGTCGATCGGCACAAGATCGTCCTCAAGGTGGTTGACCAAGGCTCGATTCTGCTGGTGGTTTATACGGCTTTCAGCGCCGCGGTGATCGGCGGGCTATGGCATCAAATACCGCTGCTGGCGCTTGGCGGCCTGCTGCTCGCATGCGCGATTCTGCTCGGGCTGATGCTGACGTTCACGACCTTTTCGAGCCGCTATCTCGGTTTCAATCGCGAAGATGAGATCACCATCATCTTCTGCGGCTCGAAAAAGAGTCTGGCCAGCGGTATCCCGATGGCCAACGTGCTGTTTGCCGGCAGCACGGTCGGCGTCATCGTGTTGCCGCTGATGCTGTTTCACCAGTTGCAATTGATGGTGTGCGCAGTGCTGGCGCGCCGTTTCGCAGTCGATCAGGCCAGGCGGCAGGCGACGGTCGGACCGAAGCCGCACCGCGGGGAACAGACGTCCGCTCGATAGCGTGGCGGGGCCGGCGGGAAAGCGATATTGGCCGGCTACCATACGATGTTTCTCCCAAAGTGCTAGAATCTGCCTGATTTTTATCTTTCCGAGGGCTGCCGCCACCGCAATGGCGAGGTCCTCGCTGCATGAATGTGCTGCTTGCATCGCGCTCGTTCCAGTGATCCTGGGCGCCTTCTGCGCCAGCCAGACTATCTTCGTGACAATGCTTTGCGCGGCGTGACCGTGCTACCACTTCGTTCTTTTGCCAGAGAAATTCGCCCATGTCTGATGTGAATGCTGTTCCCACCGCCGGCTTCGACAGCTTCGGGCTGCATTCCGATATCCTGCGTGCGGTGGCCGACCAGGGCTACACGCAACCCACCCCGATCCAGGCGCAGGCCATTCCTATCGTGCTGGCCGGGCGCGACGTGATGGGCGCGGCACAGACCGGCACCGGCAAGACCGCCAGTTTTTCGCTGCCGATCATTCAGCGCCTGCTGGCGCACGCCAGCACCAGCACCTCGCCGGCGCGGCACCCGGTGCGAGCGTTGATTCTGACGCCGACCCGGGAGCTGGCCGATCAGGTGGCCGACAACGTGCGCGGTTATGCGCAGCACACGGCATTGCGCAGCACGGTTGTGTTCGGCGGCGTCGACATGCGCGCCCAGGAGGCAGAATTGCGACGCGGCGTGGAGATCCTGATCGCCACGCCGGGGCGGCTGCTGGATCATGTACAGCAACGCACTGTCGATCTTGGCCAGGTGCAGATCCTGGTGCTCGACGAGGCCGACCGGATGCTCGACATGGGCTTTCTGCCCGACTTGCAGCGCATCCTCAACCTGCTGCCCAAATCGCGCCAGACCCTGCTGTTTTCCGCGACCTTCTCCGGCGAAATCAAAAAACTGGCCGCCAGTTATTTGCGCGACCCCGTCACGATCGAGGTGGCGCGGCGCAACGCGACGGCCGAGAACGTGCAGCAAGTGGTGTACGAAGTGGCCGAAGACGACAAGCGCGCGGCCGTTGTACAACTCCTGCGGGAGCGCGATCTCAAACAGGTGATCGTATTCGTCAACAGCAAGATCGGCGCGAGCCGCCTGGCGCGCCAACTGGAGCGCGATGGCGTGGTCACGGCGGCGATTCACGGCGATAAATCGCAAGCCGAACGAATGCAGGCGCTCGAGGCTTTCAAGCAGGGCGGTATCGCCGCGCTGGTGGCCACCGACGTGGCCGCGCGTGGCCTGGACATCGCCGAGTTGCCCGGCGTGATCAATTACGACTTGCCCTACAACCCGGAAGACTACGTGCACCGGATCGGCCGCACTGGCCGCGCCGGCGCCTCGGGCGAAGCGATCTCGCTGTGCGCGCCGGACGAGCGCAAGCATCTGGTCGAAATCGAGAAGCTGATCAAACGGGACATCCCGCGCGGGCAGCTGCAACTCACGCGTACTTCGGCTTATCACGAGCGCGATGGGGAGGAGCGGCGCAATGGGCGCTCGGGCAGCTTCGAGCGCCGCCCGCCGCGCTCGACGCGGCCGCGGCATGTCGCCCCCGAGGACGAGATTTTTTACAAGCCGTATGAGCCCGCGCCGGCCAAAGAGGATGAGGCCGCTGACGTCAAGGCAACCTCCGAACCGGCATCGCCCAAGCCGCCCAAGCGCCAGCTGGCCGCGCTGCTGGGCGGCGTACCGCTCAAGACGCCGCGCGACTGAAGCATCGCGCAGCCATCGGCGCCGCGATGCGAATCACGCCGGCGAGCATGTCACCCAGCGCTGACCCCACGCGGCGATCGCGCATTCATAAAAGCGTTCCAGGGTAGCAGCGCTATCACTTGTCATCGGCAGCCCGAGAAAACGAGCTGCCCACGCCAACTCCGACAGCAGTGCGCTGCGATCGAGCGGCTGGGCGCCGTTTTGCTTGCTGAGTTTTTCGCCATCCTGCGCCAATACCAGCGGCACGTGCATATAGCCTGGTACGGGCATCTTCAGACATTGCTGCAAATAGATCTGACGCGCGGTCGAATCGAGTAGATCGGCGCCTCGCACGACGTCGGTAATGCCGGCCTCGGCGTCGTCGACCACCACCGCCAATTGATATGCCCAGGGCCCGTCGGCGCGCTTGAGCACGAAATCTCCAACCTCGGTAGCAAGGTTTTGCCGCTGCTGGCCGAGCCAGCGATCGGTAAATGAAATAATCGCGGCGTCGCCGTCCGGCACGCGCAACCGCCACGCCCGAGGGGCTTTGCCTTGCAGGCCGTTGCGGCAGGTGCCGGGATAGGCCAGCGTCGTGTGACGCGCGCGGGTGTTGGCCAGCGAGTCGGCGATTTCGCGGCGCGTGCAACCGCAGGGGTAAATCAGTCCCTGGGCATCGAGTGCATCGAACGCTGCCTGATAATGGGCGACGCGCCGGTGCTGCCAGCTCACAGGCTCATCCGGGCGCATGCCCACCGCAGCCAGCGTGTCGAGAATATCTTCGGCCATGCCCGGCAGGCAGCGCGGCTCGTCCAGGTCTTCGATGCGGATCAGCCATTTGCCGCCGTGTGCGCGGGCATCCAGATAACTGGCCAGCGCGGTGACGAGCGAGCCGCGATGCAGCGGCCCGGTGGGCGACGGAGCGAAGCGCCCCCGGTAACGGGACGTCAGGGGCCGTGCGCTGGCCATGTGTGCCGCTCAGGCCGGATCGGCCTGTGTCTGCCGCGCCGCCCGGCCAGTGCGCTGCTCGCCGCTGGCGGGTTGGCCGGCGCAATGCGGGCAGCGCTCGCCCGGCACGTAATCCGGCGATTGCTGCTGCTCGGCGGTGACCACCGCGCGACAGGCGAAGCACTGCACGGCCGGCGCGGGCGCGAGACTCGGCGTGAGCGCCGTGCGATAGTCGAACACGAAGCAGTCCCCCCGGTAATGCGCGCCGCCGACCTCCTCGAAATATTTCAGGATGCCGCCCTCGAGCTGGTAGGTGTGGTCCATGCCGATGTTCTCCATGTGCAGCACGGCCTTCTCGCAGCGGATGCCGCCGGTGCAGAACGACACGACGGTCTTGCCGGCGAAATCGGCGCGGCGCGCGGCGATTACCTCGGGGAACTCGGAGAATTTGTGCAGGCGGTAGTCGATCGCACCCTCGAAGGTGCCCACGTCGACCTCGAAGGCGTTGCGCGTGTCGAGCAGCATGACCTCGCGTCCGGCGTCGTCGTGCCCCTGGTCGAGCCAGCGTTTGAGCGTGGCGGCATCGACCACCGGCGCGCGCCGCTCGGCCGGCCGAATCACCGGCATGCGCATGGTGATGATTTCTTTTTTCAGCTTGACCAGCATGCGCCGGAACGGCTGCTCGGGCGACAGGCTCTCCTTGACCGGCATGTCGGCGAAGCGCTCGTCGGCACGCAGATGCGCGAGGAACGCACCGATGCTCTGGCCGGCGCCGGCCAAAAAGAGGTTGATGCCCTCCGGCGAGAGCAGGATCGTGCCCCTGAGTTCGAGCGATTCGCATAGCGTGAGCAGCGGCTCGCGCATGGCGGCGGGGTTCTCGAGCGCGATGAATTTATACGCCGCGATATTGACGATGGACATGGTGAATGAAGCGTTCGCGAATGATTCGCTATTATCGCTCAAAGCGCGTTCCGGCTGACCTCGGCGCAAGGGGGGCAGAGTACAATAGCCGGATGTCCGAACCACGCTATCTCCACCTTCGCCTCCACTCCGAATACTCGATCGCCGACGGTATCGCGCGCGTCGACGCCGCCGTCGAGGCGGCGGCCGCCGACGGGCAGGGCGCGCTCGCGCTGACCGATCTGGCCAATCTGTTCGGGGCCATTCGTTTTTACAAGGAGGCCCGCGGCCGGGGTGTCAAGCCGATCATCGGCTGCGATGCCTGGATCACCAACCACGCCGAGCGCGACAAACCGTCGCGCCTGCTGTTGCTGGTGAAAAATCGCGCCGGCTATCTCAACCTGTGCCAATTGCTCACCAGGGCGTGGCTGACCAACCAGTCGCGCGGCAAAGCCGAGATCGACCCGGCATGGTTCGAGCAGGGCGGCATGGCCGACGGTTTGCTGGCCTTGTCCGGCGCTCAGTTGGGCGATATCGGGCAAGCCATCGCGGCCGGCAACGCCGATGCCGCGAGGCGCCATGCCGAGCATTGGGCGCGCGTTTTTCCCGGTGCGTTCTATATCGAACTGCAGCGAGCCGGCCTGCCCGGCACCGAGCAATATATCCAGCAGGCGGTGATGCTGGCATCGACGCTGCGGTTGCCGGTGGTTGCCACGCACCCGATCCAGTTCATGACGCCGGACGACTTCACCGCGCACGAGGCGCGCGTGTGTATCTCCGAGGGCGAGATGCTGGCGAACCCGCGCCGCGTCAAGCGGTTTACCGCCGAGCAATACTTCCGCACGCAGGATGACATGTGCGCGTTGTTCGCCGATATTCCGTCGGCGCTGGCCAACACCGTCGAAATTGCCAAGCGCTGCAATCTGACGCTCGAATTGGGCAAGCCCAAGCTGCCGCTGTTTCCGACACCCGACGGCATGTCGCTCGACGACTATCTGGTGCAGCAGGCCAAGGATGGGCTGGAAGTACGTCTCGCGCAACTCTATCCCGACCCGGCTGAGCGCGAGGCGCAGCGAGCTGCGTATGAGCAGCGACTGACGTTCGAGACCGGCACGATCATCAAGATGGGATTCCCGGGCTACTTCCTGATCGTCGCCGACTTCATCAACTGGGCCAAGAACAACGGCGTGCCGGTCGGGCCGGGGCGGGGCTCCGGGGCCGGTTCGCTGGTGGCCTACGCGCTGGGCATTACCGACCTCGATCCGCTGCGCTACAACCTGCTGTTCGAACGCTTCCTGAATCCGGAGCGGGTCTCGATGCCCGACTTCGATATCGACTTCTGCCAGGACGGGCGCGACCGCGTCATTCAATACGTCAAGGAAAAGTACGGCGCCGATGCGGTCTCGCAGATCGCCACGTTCGGCTCGATGGCGGCCAAGGCCGCGGTGCGCGACGTCGGCCGCGTGCTCGACCTCGGCTACAACTTTGTCGACGGTGTGGCCAAGCTCATTCCGTTCAAGCCGGGCAAGCACGTCACGCTCGACGATGCGATGAAGGAGGAGCCGCTGCTGGCCGAGCGCTTCGCCGCCGAAGACGAAGTACGCCAGTTGATGGAATTGGCGCAGCGCGTCGAGGGCCTCACCCGCAACGTCGGCATGCACGCCGGGGGCGTGCTGATCGCCCCGGGCAAGCTGACGGACTTCTGCCCGCTGTACACGCAGGGCGAGGACGGCGGGGTTGTCAGCCAATACGACAAGGACGACGTGGAGGCCGTCGGCCTGGTGAAGTTCGACTTTTTGGGCTTGACCACGCTGACCATCCTGAACTGGGCCGAACGCTATATCAAGCGGCTGCACCCCGAGATGGCCGACTGGTCGCTCGCCCAGGTGCCGCTGGATGATCCGCAAGCATTCGGCATGCTCAAAAAGGCCAACACGGTGGCCGTGTTCCAGCTGGAAAGCCGAGGCATGCAGGGCATGCTCAAGGACGCCCAGCCCGATCGCTTCGAGGACATCATCGCGCTGGTAGCGCTGTATCGTCCCGGCCCGATGGATCTGATTCCGAGCTTCTGTGCCCGCAAGCATGGCCGCGAGCGCACCGAGTATCCCGATCCGCGCGTCGAGCCGGTGCTCAAGGAGACCTACGGCATCATGGTCTACCAGGAGCAGGTGATGCAGATGGCGCAGATCATCGGCGGCTACTCGCTGGGCGGCGCCGACTTGCTGCGCCGCGCGATGGGCAAGAAAAAGGCCGAGGAAATGGCCAAGCATCGCGAATTGTTTCGCGATGGGGCCGCCAAGAATGGCCTCTCCGCCGAAAAGGCCGACGAAATTTTCGACTTGATGGAAAAATTCGCCGGCTACGGTTTCAACAAGTCGCACGCGGCCGCCTATGCGTTGCTGGCGTACTACACAGCCTGGCTCAAGGCGCACCATCCGGCCGAATTCATGGCGGCCAATATGAGCCTGGCGATGGACGACACCGACAAGGTCAAGATTCTCTACGAGGATTGCCTGGCCAACGGTCTCGCGGTGCTGCCGCCCGACGTCAACGTGTCGGCCTACCGGTTCGAGCCGGCCGATGCGAAAACCGTGCGCTACGGCCTGGGCGCCATCAAGGGCAGCGGCCAGAGCGCGATCGAAGACATTCTGCGCGCGCGCGCGGACAAACCCTTTACCGATCTGTTCGACTTCTGCGCACGTATCGACCGCCGTGTGGTCAACCGGCGCACCGTCGAGGCGTTGATTCGCGCCGGGGCCTTCGACCTGCTCAATCCGAATCGCGCGCAATTGATGGCCTCGGTCGGCCTGGCGATGGAAGCGGCCGAGCAGGCCAGCGCCTCGGCCAATCAGGTCAGCCTGTTCGATCTGGCCGACGGCGAAAACCTGCATGCGCCGATCGAACTGGTCGACGAGCCGGCCTGGCCCGACAAGAAAAAGCTGCAGGAAGAGAAGACCGCGCTGGGTTTTTATCTCTCCGGCCATTTGTTCGATGCCTATCGCGACGAGGTGCGCCGCTTTGTACGCATCAAGTTGGGCGATCTGAGCGAGGGCCGCGACAAGCTGATCGCCGGCGTCATCACCAGCATGCGCACGCAGATGACGCAACGGGGCAAGATGCTGATCGCCCTGCTCGACGACGGCACGGGCCAGATCGAAGTCACCGTGTTCAACGAGCAATACGAGGCGCATCGCCATTGTTTCAAGGAAGACGAACTGCTGATCGTGCAGGGCAACGCCCGGCACGACAGCTTCACCGGCGGTCTGCGCTTTACCACCGAATCGGTCATGGATCTCGGCGCGGCGCGGGCGCGTTATGCCCGCGCACTGCGCCTGTCTTTCAATGGCAATGCCGACCCGCTGCGCCTGCGCGCGGTATTGCAGCCGCATTGCGCGATCTACCGCATGGGTGCCAATGGCGCCGGCGCCAGCGGCTTACCGGTGCACATTCGCTATGCGCGGGCCGACGCGGAGTGCGAATCGAGGCTGGGCGACGACTGGAAGGTCCAGCCTGGTGACGAACTGCTTGCGGAATTGACTTCGTGGCTGAGTCCGGCGGCCGTGGAACTGGTGTATTGACGCCTGGCGCGCCGCCGCCCGCACGGTTACTCGAGCGGGAGGCGGCAACGATCAGGGCTGCCGGCGCAGCGCCCGGAGCTGCTGGTATTTCGAATACGTGGTATGCGCGTGAGAGCGGCTGATCGCGAACCCCGCCCAGCCGTCCATGAAGCCGCGCTGCAGCACGAAAGCGCGCACGAATGCCCAGCCGCTCTTGTACCAGGGCGTCAGCGGTGAAACCTTGACGCCTCGCCGGAACAGCTCCTCCGCACCCGCCTTCGCGTAACGCGCGCTCTTCTCCTGGACTTGGGCCATGGTGGTGTAGCTGTAGTGAAGCAATTGCTCGTGCAAGCGGCCGAGAGTTCCATCGACCAGCACCCGCTCGTGAACCAGGTGATCACTGAAGCGGCCGGCGCCGCGCTTGAACAGGCGCAGCACGTAGTCCGGATACCAGCCGGAATGCCTAACCCAGTGGCCGCAAAACTGCGACAGGCGGGGTATTTCATAGCCGGCATGACGCGCCTGGCTCACCGCGTCGGCGATTTCGCCGGCCAGCGCCGGGCTCAGGCGTTCGTCGGCGTCGATCGACAGGATCCACGGTTGCGTGGCCAGAGCAAGTGCCCGATTTTTCTGCGGGCCGAAGCCCGGCCAGTCGGGCGTGACGTGCACCGTGGCGCCTGCCTCGCGGGCGAGCTCCACGGTGCCATCGGTGCTGCCGCAATCGACCACGATCATCTCGGCGGCGATCGGCTCGACCGATGCCAGGCATGCCGTGATGTTGGTGCGTTCGTTGAGCGTCGTGACGATCACGCTCAATGGCAGCTTCGTCGCAGGTGCGCGGCTCGGCGCGCTGGCGTTCTGGGGGCCGTTGTTCATGATCGATGGGTATCCTGAAGATCCGCGCCGGGCCGCATGCCATGCTCGACGAGATACTGTCCGCTGCGCAGCCGCGCCTGCACGGTTTCATAGTTGCCGCGCTCGCGTTCGCGCGGTGCTTCGCGGTGCCACAAATGAAAGACCTCCGTGGCGAAATATCCGCGGGTGCGGCGCACTCCGTAGTTGTAGAGCCGGGCAACCAGGTCGGCGTCCTCGTGTCCCCAGCCTACGAAGGTTTCGTCGAAGCCGTTGATGGCCTCGAGATCGTCGCGCCACACACCCAGGTTGCAGGTCTTGATGCCGCGCAGGCTGGTCGGTTTCCAGCGTCGCAGCGGCATGGCCTCAAAACCCAGCAGCGGGAGCGCCTTATTGATGTGCCGCTCGCGCCGCTGAGCGAACCAAAAAGACAGTGGCAAACGCTGGATCGCGGCGCCTTCGTCGAGCAGCCGCCGCGTGAGCGGCTCATCGAGCAGAATCCGGCTGCCGGTCACGATACGCCCCGCTTCTGCCAAGCGGCGATGCGTGGCGACGAAGGTGCGCTGTGGCACGCAGTCGCCGTCGAGAAACACCACGTAGTCGCCCTGGGCCGCCAGAATGCCTTTGTTGCGAATGGCCGCCGCGCGAAACCCCTCGTCCGGCTGCCAGACGTGAGCCACGCGCACTGGCGCCGCGGCGCGAATGGCTTCGACGAGCGCGGCGGTGTCCTCGGTGGATCCGTCGTCGGCCACGATCAACTCGCAGTTTTGATCGGTCTGGTCCAGGCAGGCGCGCAACACCGCCGCCAGCGCATCCGGGCGGTTGTACGTCGTGATGACCAGTGAGATGCGTCCTGGGCGGGTCATTGGGTTCGAAAACTTGGGTTGCCGCGGTGCGCGCCGGCTGGCGAAATGGTGGTGTATGGCATCGTCTCGAAATCGGCTCGGGTCGAACAAGCGCAGGGCGTGCGGGGCAAATCACGCAGGCGAGCCGAGTATACTGCAACCGCCTCGCAACCCGCCGCGCCCCGGGCTAGGTCTCGGCGAGCACCTTGAGCAACGCCTCGCCATAACGCTCGATCTTCGCCACGCCCAGGCCCGATATCTCGGACAGAGCGTCCTGGCCGGCCGGGCGACGCTGGGCCAGCTCGCGCAGGGTGCGGTCGTGCAGGATCACATAGGCCGGCACCTGCTGGGTGCGGGCGGTTTCCTGCCGCCATTGCCGCAAGCGCTCGAAGACTTGCTGATCGGCGATGTCGAGTTCTTCATGCGCGCTACTCTCGCCATAGCCGGCCAGCCGGCCGCGTCTGGCTGCCGCTTTGCCGGCCGGCGTGCGCTGGCGGCGAAAATCCAGCCGCCGCTCGCCCTTGAGCACCGGCCGCGCGGCCGGGTTCAGAATCAATGCGCCATAGCGCGTGGCATCGGCTTCGATAATGGTATGCGCCAGCAATTGACGAAACACCGCGCGCCAGCCGGTGTCGTCCAGCTCCGCGCCGACGCCGAAGGTGGGCAGGGCTTCATGGCCGAACTGGCGGATTTTGTCGGTGGCACGGCCGCGCAGCAGATCGATCAGGTGGCCGGCACCGAAGCGCTGGCCGGTGCGCAAAATCGCCGACAGCGCTTTTTGCGCGGCCACCGTGCCGTCCCATACCTCTGGCGGATTCAGGCAGACGTCGCAATTGCCGCACGGCGCGCTGGTCTCGCCGAAGTAGTCGAGCAGCACGGCGCGGCGACAGCGGGCCGCCTCGCAATAGGCCAGCATGGCATCGAGTTTTTGCCGCTCGATCCGTTTTTGCGTCTCCGGTGCGGCCGACTCGTCGATGCGGCCGCGATGCACCACCACGTCGTTCAGGCCGTAGGTCATCCAGGCCTCGGCCGGTTCGCCGTCGCGCCCGGCTCGGCCGGTCTCCTGATAATAGGCCTCGAGGCTCTTGGGTAAATCCAGATGCGCCACGAAGCGCACGTCGGGCTTGTCGATGCCCATGCCGAAGGCGACCGTGGCCACCATTACCAGCCCCTCGTCGCGCAGAAAGCGCTGCTGATGGGTGCGCCGGAGTTCGGCGTCCAAGCCCGCGTGATAGGGCAATGCCGCGATCCCCTGGGCTTGCAGCCAGTCGGCGGTTTCCTCGACCTTCTTGCGCGACAGGCAGTAGACGATGCCGGCTTCGCCGCGATGGCGAGCGAGAAACGTCAGCAATTGACGGCGGGGATTGTCGCGGTCGACGACTTCGTAACGGATATTGGGCCGATCGAAGCTGGCGACGAAAACGCGCGCGTTTTCCAGCCCCAGCCGCACGCGGATTTCGTCGCGCGTGGCCGTGTCGGCGGTTGCCGTCAGGGCGATGCGGGGTACTGCCGGATAACGCTCGTGCAGCGCCGAGAGTTGAATGTATTCGGGGCGGAAGTCATGCCCCCATTGCGACACGCAGTGCGCCTCGTCGATCGCGAACAGGGCAATGCGATTCTGTTGGTCGAGGCGGTCGAGCTGGCCGAGGAAGCGGTCGGTCAACAGGCGCTCAGGCGCCACATAAAGCAGATCGAGCTCGCCGCGCATCAGACGCCTCTCGACGTCGGCGGCTGCATCGCCCGCCAGGCTCGAGTTCAGATAGGCGGCGCGCACGCCGGCTTGCAGCAGCGCGTCCACCTGGTCCTGCATCAGCGCGATCAGCGGCGACACCACGATGCCGGTGCCCGCGCGCAGCAGCGCTGGAATCTGGTAGCACAGCGACTTGCCGCCGCCGGTGGGCATCAGCACCAGCGCATCGCCGCCTTGCGCGAGGTGCTCGACGATATCGGCCTGATCGCCGCGAAATGCGTTGTAGCCAAAAACGGTGCGGAGAAGATCGAGTGCGGTTGCCATGGCCCGCAGTATACCGGCCGGCGCCTTGGCGAACATGGTCGGCATACACTGAATTTATGTTTGGCGAGACTTCAAATGCCGCATTGCCGACGTCGCGACCGTACCGGATGCGACAGCCATGCGCCTGCGCCGGGCGCGTCGGCCTGGCGAGCCCGCCAGTTGTCGGTGCGCCGGAAGTTATGCACAGGGCTGTCCACAAAATCTGTGGACAACGGCCGGCGACGCCGTGCTTTGCCGATCGCGTGGGGATATACGGTGCTCGCGAGTGGCTGGTTTAGAATACCGGTTTGCCATTGTCCGGATATACATGAACGCTCCCCCGCCCGCAAGCAAGGTACTGAGGCGCTTATATGGTTACTTGCGTCCCTACTGGGGAATGGGCCTGCTTGCGATTTTTGCGATGGCGCTGGTGGCGGCATCCGAGGCTGCGATTCCCGCGGTGCTCAAGCCGGTGCTCGACAAGGGGTTCGGCACCAAGCATCCCAGCGCATTGTGGTTCGTGCCAACCGCGATCGTCGGCCTGGCGGTGTTGCGCGGGCTGGCTCAGTACAGTTCCAATTATCTGCTTTCGTGGGTCTCTAACCACGTGTTGCTGGATCTGCGCGTGCGCATGTTCGAGCGCATGCTGCATGCGCCGGCCGCGTTCTTCCAGCGCCAGACGACCAGCACACTGATCAACTCGATCGTCTTCGAAGTCAATCAGGTGCTGTCGGTACTCACCGGCGTGCTGATCACGATGGTGCGCGATTTCCTCACCGTGGTCGGGTTGCTCGGCTATCTCTTTTACCTGAATTGGCGCCTGACGCTGGTGGTCGCCGCGATCATGCCGATCATCGGTTTCCTGGTCAGCAAGATCAATCGTCGCCTGCGCCGCCTGAACCGCGAAAACCAGAATCTGACGAATGCGTTGTCCTACGTGGTCGAAGAGGCTGCGGGCGGCTACAAGGTGGTCAAGATTCACAACGGCGAGGCGTATGAGACGCGCCGGTTCGATGCGATGACCGCGACGCTGCGCGGCTACGCGATGCGCATGACCATCGCGGGCGGGCTGGCGCAGCCGCTCACGCAGATGCTTGCCTCGATCGCCCTGGCGATCGTCATCACCTTCGCGATGATCCAGTCGGCCAGCAATCAGACCACGGTGGGCGGGTTCGTTGCGTTTGTCACGGCAATGCTGCTGGTGGTCTCGCCGCTCAAGCGGCTGATCGACGTCAACCAGCCGCTGCAACGCGGCGTGATAGCCGCCGAGATGATCTTCCGGCTGATGGACGAGCCGATCGAATCAGCCGGTGGCCCGCACCCGCTGGAACACGCGCGCGGGCAACTGGCGTTCGAACACGTGGACTTCCGGTACGGGCTCGATACGGTCGCGCTGCGCGACGTCAGCTTCGAAGTGTCGCCTGGCGAGATGATCGCCCTGGTGGGGCCTTCGGGCAGCGGCAAGACCACGCTGGTCAATCTGCTGCCGCGCTTTTTCGATCCGACGGCCGGCGAGATTCGCCTGGACGATGTGCCGATCCAGGAATTCCGTCTGGCCGACCTGCGCCGCCAGATCGCCTTCGTCAGCCAGGACGTCGTGCTGTTCAACGACACTATCGCCGCCAATGTCGCTTATGGGCAGGAGATCGATGCGGCCCGCGTCGATGCCGCGCTGGCGGCGGCGAACCTGCGCGACGTCGTGCAGGCGATGCCCGACGGGGTAAGGACGATGATCGGCGACAACGGCATGCGCCTGTCGGGCGGCCAGCGCCAGCGTCTGGCGATTGCCCGCGCGATCTACAAGGATGCGCCAATCCTGATTCTCGACGAAGCCACCTCCGCGCTCGACTCCGAATCCGAGCGCCATGTGCAGGCGGCGCTCGAAGTGCTGATGCGGGGCCGCACCACGCTGGTGATCGCGCATCGCCTGTCCACCGTCGAGCGCGCCGACCGCATTCTCGTGCTCGAGCATGGCAAAATCGTCGAGCAGGGAACGCACCAGCAACTGCTGGCCCGTAACGGAATCTACGCGCATTTGCACGGCATTCAGTTTGCGCGCCGCGATGCGTAGGCCACCCCAGGAGACAACTCGATGACCCGTGCCGCACCGATCAGCCGCTACCCCGTACCCGACGTCAATACCCTGCCGGAAGACATCCGCGCTCGCATTCTGGAGGTTCAGGAGAAGGCGGGCTTCGTGCCCAATGTGTTCCTGACGCTGGCGCACCGGCCCGACGAGTTCCGCGCATTCTTTGCCTATCACGATGCGCTGATGCTCAAGGACGGCGGGCTGAGCAAGGGCGAGCGCGAGATGATCGTGGTCGCGACCAGCGGTGCCAACGATTGCCTGTATTGCGTGGTCGCCCATGGCGCGATCCTGCGCATCTACGAAAAGGCGCCGCTATTGGCGGACCAGCTTGCGGTAAATTATCTGAAGGCGGACATCACGCCGCGCCAGCGCGCCATGCTGGCTTTCGCGATGAAGGTCTGCCAGCAGTCGGGCGCCGTCGACGAAGCTGATTTCGACGCGCTGCGCGCTCATGGCTTTAGCGACGAAGACATCTGGGACATCGCGGCAATCACCGCGTTCTTCGGCATGTCGAACCGCATCGCCAACGTGATTTCGATGCGCCCGAACGACGAATTCTTCCTGATGGGGCGCGTTCCCAAACAGAAATGACGCAGCGCGGGCGGCCTGCAGTTCAGCCCGGCGAGACCTGCGTCGGTGCTTGGCCCTCGACCCGCGCGAACACGCGCACGCCGCGCAATCCGAAGCGTTCCTGCAGCGCCTCGCTGATAGCGCTGCATACTGCCGGAGATGGGAACCGGGCACTCGCGCCGAGATAGATGTCGAGTTCGGCCGCACCCTCCAGGTAGTGTGGATTGATTCCTGAAACCGACAGGCGATGCGCGGCGCACAACGACTGCACGGCGGCGAGCAGCTCGGCGTGAGAGGGCAGCGCGACCTCCCCGGTGCCCTGTGCATCGCTCTCGGGGTCGACGTGCACCAACACGTCGAGCACCAGCGGGTCCTGCATCACGTTGGCGCGCGCCTGCTCGGCGATGTAGTGCCCCTCGGATACCGAAATTCGCGAGTCGACCAGGATATGCACGTCGACGACTGCCGAGTCGCCCATCTTGCGAGTGCGCAGCGCGTCGATGCCATGCACCCCCGCGGTGCCCAGCAGACGGTTGCGGATACCCTCGATCGCTTCCTCGCTCAAACCGCGGTCGATCAGGTCCTGCAGCGAGTCCCACGTGAAGCGCCAGCCCATGTGACCGACGATGATGCCGACCACGCCGGCGGCGATCGGATCCAGCATGCGCCAGCCCGCCAAATTGCCGGCGATGCCGATGGCCACCACCAGCGATGACGCCGCATCCGAGCGCGCATGCCAGGCGTTGGCCACCAGCATTGCCGAGCGAACCCGCTGCGCTTCGCGCAGCATGTAGCGAAACAGGGTCTCCTTGGCGACCAGCACCGCCATCGCAACGATCAGCGCGGACACGTGCACCGCGGGGATCTGCGAGGTGTCGAGCAGGCGCTCGCCGCCACGCCACAGCATGCCTGCGCCGACCACCAGCAGAATCACGCCGAGAAACAGCGAGGCGACGTTTTCATAGCGGTTATGCCCGTACGGGTGCTCATCGTCGGGCCCGCGACCGCTACCGTGGTTGGCGGCCAGCACTACCCCGTCCGACACCAGGTCCGACAGCGAATGCACGCCGTCGGCGATCAAGGCCTGGGAGCGCGCCAGCGTGCCGACCACCAGTTGCAGCAGTGTGAGCCCGATGTTGACCCAGATGCTGACCCAGGTGATGCGGCTGGCAACGGCTTGTTTGTCGCTGTAAGTCATGTCGAAAGGTTGGGGGGCTGCGGCAAGACTACATCAGAATGATGTCGTATTGCTCCTGGCTGAAGGTCGTTTCGACCAGCAGTGACACGGGCTTGCCGATGAAGTCGCACAGCATCGCCAGATGCTGCGATTCCTCTTCCAGAAAGAGGTCGACCACGCTTTGCGCGGCCACCAGGCGAAACTCGCGCGGATTGAACTGGCGCGATTCGCGCAGGATTTCGCGCAGGATGTCATAGCACACCGTGCGCGGGGTTTTCAGCTGGCCCTTGCCGGCGCACACCGGGCAAGGCTCGCACAGCACGTGTGCGAGCGACTCGCGGGTGCGCTTGCGGGTCATCTCGACCAGTCCCAACTGTGAGAAACCATTGACGGTGATGCGCGTGCGATCGCGCGCCAGGGCTTTTTTTAGCTCGGCCAATACGGATTCGCGATGCTCGACATTGACCATGTCGATGAAGTCGAGAATGATGATGCCGCCCAGGTTGCGCAGTCGCAATTGGCGCGCGATCATCTGCGCCGCCTCGAGATTGGTCTTGAAGATCGTGTCGTCGAAATTGCGCGCGCCGACATAGCCGCCGGTGTTGACGTCGATGGTCGTCATCGCTTCGGTCTGGTCGATCATCAGGTAGCCGCCCGATTTCAGATCGACACGGCGCGACAGCGCGCGCTCGATTTCGGTCTCGACGCTATAGAGATCGAACAGCGGCCGCTCGCCGGTATAGTGACAGAGCTTGCTCAGCACCGCCGGCGTGTAGACCGCGGCGAACTCGGTCAATTTTTGGAAAGTCTCGCGCGAGTCGACCAGGATCTTGCCGGTCTCTTCATGCACGAAATCGCGCAGCACGCGCTGGGCCAGGTTCAGGTCCTGATGCAGCAGGGCCGGCGCCGGCACGCGCGTGGCTTGCCATTGAATCGTTTCCCAGGTCTTGCGCAGATAATCGATGTCGTTCGACAACTCGCTGTCGGCCGCGTCCTCGGCGATGGTGCGCACGATGAAGCCGCCTTTCTCGTCGGGCGGCACCAGGCTCTGCACCTTGCTGCGCAGCGCTTCGCGCTCGGCCTCGCTCTCGATGCGCTGAGAGATGCCGATATGCGGTTCCTGCGGCAGATACACCAGCGTTCGGCCGGCGATGCTGATTTGCGTGGCAAGGCGCGCACCCTTGGTGCCGATGGGGTCCTTGATGACCTGCACCATCAGAGTCTGGCCCTCGAAGACCATTTTCTCGATCGGCGGCTGGGGTGGGCTGCCCGCGCCGTCATGGTCGTTGCGCGGATGCCAGATATCGGCCACGTGCAGAAAGGCCGCGCGCTCCAGGCCAATGTCGATGAAGGCCGATTGCATGCCTGGCAGCACGCGCGCGACCTTGCCCAGATAAATGTTGCCCACCAGGCCGCGCGACAGCGTGCGCTCGATGTGCAGTTCCTGGACCGCGCCCAACTGCATGAGGGCCACCCGCGTCTCCTGCGGGGTAATGTTGACCAGAATATCTTCGTTCATAAGGGGGTGGGCGCTGAATGGGCTTTATTTTTTCCGCGGCCTGTCGGTGCGTCCAGGGGCTGCCTGGGGTCGTTCAGAAGTCGACGCCGACCTGGCGCAGCAACGCGGCGGTTTCATATAACGGTAAGCCCATGATACCGGAATAGCTTCCGTCGATGCGCATGATGAACTCGGCCGCCTTGCCCTGAATGCCATACGCGCCGGCTTTGCCCATCGGCTCGCCGCTGGCCACGTAGCGCTCGATTTCGTCCTGGCGCAGCGGACGAAACCAGACATGCGAGATGCTCAACGCGTGGAACGTGCGTGCGTCGGTGGTGATGGCCACGGCGGTCAGCACGCGGTGCCGCGTGCCGGACAGGCGCGCCAGCACCGCGCGGGCGTCGGCGTCGTCGAAGGGCTTGCCCAGAATCGTGCCGTCCAGGCATACCGTAGTGTCGGCTGTCAGAATCGGCGCCGGCGGTAGTTGCCGCCGGCTGGCCCGTGCGATCGCGGCCTGCGCCTTGAGCAGGCATACCCGCTGCACGTAATTGTCCGGCGGCTCGCCGGGCAGGACCGTTTCCAGGCTCTCGGCGTTTTCGTCATTGGCGGGCAGCAGCAATTCGTAGCTGACGCCAAACTGCCGCAGCAATTCCTGGCGGCGTGGGCTTTGCGAGGCAACGTAAATCGATGGCACGGTCATGAGACGAGAAAATCGGCGCCGATCAGGTCGATGCGATCAGTGCAGATCGCATCGACGCCCCAGCGGGCAAGTTCCCGGGCGCGGTCGGGTTCGTTGACAGTATAGGCCAGCAGATACAAACCGGCAGCCTTGATCTGCCCGACCAGCTCGGCGCTGAGGTGGCGATGACTGGCATGCAGCGAGACGCAGGCCAGACTCCGGCATTGCTCGCGCCAGTCGGGCGGTACCGCTTCGAACAGCAATCCGCGTGGCAGGTCGGGCGCGGCGCTGGCTGCCGCGGCCAGTGCCGCGTAGGAAAACGACGACAGCAGCGGCGCCGTTTGATCCCGCCAAAGCACGGCGGCCTGGGTTGCGACGATGCGGCCGGTCTCGGTGTCGCGGCCAGGACAGGGCTTGATCTCGATATTGATGGCCATGCGCAGTTCGGCACAGCGCCGGGCCACCGCCTCGAGCGTGGGCATCGTCGCGCCGGCAAAGGCTGCCGAAAACCAGGCGCCGGCATCGAGTGCGGCAATTGCCCGATAGGGCATTGCGGCGGCCGCGCCATGGCCATTGCTGGTGCGGTCCACCGTGTCGTCATGCAACAGGAAGACCACATCGTCGGACGACAGCTTGGCGTCGCATTCGGCCATGCGCAGGCCCAGGCGTGCACCGGTATCGAACCCCGCCAGGGTATTTTCCGGCGCCAGCGTGCCGCCGCCGCGATGCGCGACGATGCGCGGATAAGGCCAAGCGGTGGGCGCGGGGCGGTTCATGCTTCGATCCTTTTGCCGCTGTCGGCATCGAAAATATGCAGGTTGCCAGCCGGCAGGGCCAGCGGCAGCACTTCACCGGCACCCGGCCGCAGTTCGTGGGGCAAGCGCACGATCACGTCCTGGTCGCCCCATCGGCCGTGCGCGAGATTGTCCGCTCCCAGCAGCTCGCAGGTGTCCACCGGCAGCTCGATCGGCGCGACGCCGCTCTGGCCGGCCTGGGTTGTTCTGGCGGGCAGCAGGTGCTCGGGCCGCACGCCCAGCACCAGTTCGTGCCCGGCCAGCGCCGGCATCGATTGCGGCAGCGGCAAGGCCGGGCCGCCGCCAGCCACGGCGAAGCATTTGCCCTGGTCGTCGATGCGCCCGCGCAGCAGATTCATCGCCGGCGAGCCGATGAAGCTGGCGACGAACAGCGTGGCGGGGCGCTCATAGACCTCCACGGGCGTGCCGATCTGTTCGGCGTGCCCCTGGTTCATCACGATCACCCGACTGGCCAGCGTCATGGCCTCGACCTGATCGTGCGTGACGTACAGGCTGGTGGTCGCGAGCCGTGCGTGCAACCGCTTGATTTCCAGGCGCATCTGCACACGCAGTTTGGCGTCGAGGTTCGAGAGCGGCTCGTCGAACAGGAAAACCGCCGGTTCGCGCACGATGGCGCGCCCCATCGCCACCCGCTGGCGCTGGCCCCCCGAGAGCTCGCGAGGCTTGCGCCCGAGCAGCGGTTCGAGCTCCAGGATGCGCGCGGCACTCTCGACCCGCTGCCGAATGGTGGCCTGATCCATGCGCCGGATCTTCAGGCCATAAGCCATGTTGGCGAACACGTCCATGTGCGGATACAGCGCGTAGTTCTGAAATACCATGGCGATGTCCCGATCCTTGGGCTCGAGCGTGTTGACACGCTTCTCGCCAATGTGAATGTCGCCGGCGGTGACGCTCTCGAGACCGGCCACCATGCGCAGCAGCGTCGATTTGCCGCAACCGGACGGGCCGACGATTACGACGAATTCGCCGTCGTCGATGGCGATGTCAATGCCGTGCAGAACGAAATGCTTGCCATCGTAGGATTTCTTGACATCGCTGAGCGTGAGTTTTGCCATGGCGCTGAAATTACCGGGAGTCGGGCGAGAAAGAGTGGTGCGGGAGCAGGGCAGGGGCGGCGGTCATTTTTCGGTATCCACCAGGCCTTTGACGAACCACCGTTGCATCACGATGACCACCAGCAGCGGCGGCAGCATCGCCAGCAGCGTGGCGCTCATCACCAATTGCCACTGGGTTGCCGTATCGCCGCCGCCGATCATGCTCTTGATGCCGATCACGGCGGTCGTCATATTGGGTGCGTTGGTTACCAGAATCGGCCACAGGTACTGATTCCAGCCGTAGATGAAGGTGATCACGAACAGCGCCGCGATGTTCGTCTTGGACAGCGGCAGCACGACGTCGAAGAAGAAGCGCATCGGACCGGCCCCGTCGATGCGGGCGGCTTCGATCAGTTCGTCCGGCAACGTCATGAAAAATTGCCGGAACAGAAAGGTGGCGGTGGCCGAGGCGATCAGGGGTACGGTCAGGCCGGCGTACGTGTTGATCATGTGCAGATCGGAAATGACCTGCACGGTCGGGAAGATGCGCACCTCGACCGGCAGCATCAGCGTGATGAAAATCAGCCAGAAAAACAGGTTGCGCAGCGGGAATCGAAAATAGACGATCGCATAGGCCGACAGGATCGATACTGATATCTTGCCGAAGGTGATCGCCAGCGCCATGATCAGGCTGTTGCCCAGCATCATGCCGAACGGGGTTGCCGCATCGCCCGCGCCCTGCCGCCAGACCGTCGCGATGTTGTGCAGCAGGTGGGTGCTTGGAATCAACGACAGCGGCACGTTGAAGATCTGCGTCTCGTTCATGGTGGCCGCGACGAACGCGACATACAGTGGAAACACCACCATCAGCACGCCGGCGATGAGCATGGCGTGACAGAACAGATCGAGTCCCTTGCGATTTTCGATCATGCGTATTGCACCTTGCGTTCGACGAAACGGAACTGGATCACCGTCAGGACGATGACGATACTCATCAGGATCACCGACTGGGCGGCCGAACTGCCGAGGTCGAGCCCCTGAAAACCTTCGGAATAGATCTTGTAGATCAGCGTATCGGTCGACTGCCCGGGCCCGCCGCCGGTGGCCGCATCGATCACCGGAAAGGTGTCGAAGAACGAGTAGACCAGATTCACAACCAGCAGAAAGAACGTGGTCGGCGAGAGCAGCGGCAGCGCGATGGCGAAGAAGCGGCGCACCGGGCCTGCGCCGTCGATCGCGGCGGCTTCGATCAGCGAGCGCGGGATCGCCTGCAGGCCGGCGTAGAAAAACAGGAAGTTATAGCTGATCTGCTTCCACACCGAGGCCAGCACCACCAGGAACATCGCTTGTCCGCCGTTGAGCGCGTGATTCCAGACGATGCCCAGCTTGCCCAGCGCGTAGGCCACGATGCCGATGCTGGGGTTGAACAGAAATGCCCACATGACCGCGGCAATCGCCGGGGCCACCGCATAGGGCCAGATCAGCAGCGTCTGGTACAGGCGCGCGCCGCGGGTGACGCGGTCGGCCATCGCCGCGAGCAGCAGCGAGATGGTCAGGCCGAAAAAGGTCACCATGCCGCTGAACAGCATGGTGGTCTTGAATGAGGCGAGATAAAGCGGATCGTGGATCAGCGCGGTGAAATTGCTCAGACCGACAAACCGCGTGGAGAGGCCGAACGCGTCCTGCGATGAGGTCGATTGCCACAGCGCCTCGCCGGCCGGCCACAGGAAAAAGATCACGGTAATCAGCATCTGTGGCGCCACCAGGGCGTAGGGCAGCCAGCCGGTGCCAAAGCGCGGGCGCTCGCGGGAGGTTTGCGTCATGGTCTTCGATCTTGGTGGGCGCGACGGCGGGGCCGCCGGCCCCGCCGCTGGGTCGATCGCGATTCGTCGAATCGCGATCTGGCAGTGCTTAGCCGCCGGACTGCTGGAATCGCCGCAGCAGCACGTTGCCGCGGCTGACCGCGGAGTCGAGCGCCTGCTTGGCGGTCTTCTTGCCGCTCCAGACGGCTTCGAGTTCTTCGTCGACCACCGTGCGGATCTGCGGCATGTTACCCAGGCGCAGGCCACGCGTATATGGCAGCGGCGGTTTGAAGAGCATCTGCTTGATGGCCACGTCGGCGCCCGGGTGCTTGGCGTAAAAACCCTGTTTCTCGGTCAGCTCGTAGGCGGCCTTGGTCACCGGCAGGTAGCCGGTATCCTGGTGCCATTTGGCCGCGACCGCGGGCGAAGTCAGGAACTGCAGGAACTCGGCCACGCCCTTGTAGACGTTGGCCGACTTGCCGCCCATCACCCACAGGCTGGCGCCGCCGATGATGGCATTTTGCGGCGCGCCCTTCACGTCGGCGTCATACGGCATCATGCCGACGCCATATTTGAATTTGGCGTATTTCTCGATGTTGGCCAACGCGCCGGAGCTGGTGGTCATGATGCCGCAATCGCCGCTATAGAATTTCGACGTGGCCTCGTCCTTGCGGCCCACATAGGTGAAGGTGCCCTGCTTGACCATATTCGCCAGGAACGCGATGTGCTTGACCTGCTGCGGGCCGTTGAATTCGAGCACGGCGTCGGCGCCGTCGAAGCCGTTGTTTTTGGTGGCGATCGGCAGGCCGTGCCAGGCGCTGTAATTCTCGATCTGCACCCAACCCTGCCAGCCGGTGGTAAAGCCGCACGACATGCCCGAGGCCTTGAGCTTGGCGGCATCGGCGGCCACGTCGGCCCAGGTGCGCGGCGGCTTGTTGGGGTCCAGGCCTGCCTTCTTGAATGCGTCCTTGTTGTAGTACAGCACCGGCGTGGAGCTGTTGAACGGCATCGAAATCAAATGATTGTGGCTGTCGCTGTAATAGCTGGCCACGGTCGGCACGAAGGCGCTTTCGTTGAACGGCACGCCGGCATCCTTCATGACCTGCCAGACCGGCTTGATCGCCTTGCCGGCGCGCATCATGGTTGCGGTGCCGACTTCATAGACCTGCAGGATGGCCGGCGGATCGCCAGCGCGATAGGCGGCAATGCCCGCGGCCATGCTCTGCTCGTAGTTGCCCTTGTAGACCGGGATGATCTTGTATTGGGTCTGCGAAGCGTTGAACTCCTTGGCGATATCGTTGACTCGCTCGCCCAGCGCCGACTCCATCGAATGCCAGAACTGAATGTCGGTGACGGCGCTTGCCGTGCGGCAAAGTCCCAAAGCCAGAACGGCGCCCAGGCATGCCAGGCGCAGTGAATTTTTCTTCATCCCAATCTCCTCAGATTGAACGGAAAACCTTGTCCGCCCCAGCGGACGTTGGCGCGCGTAGCCTACCATGTTTATATGGCATTTCAATAGCGCGGCGGGCGTACCGGCAGGGTCGGCCCGACATGTCGGTTCAGGCGCGGTGATAGGGATGGTTGGCCGTGATGCTCCAGGCGCGATACAACTGCTCGGCGAGCAATACCCGCACCATGCCGTGCGGCAGCGTCAGGCTCGACAGCCGCAGCAGCGTATCGGCGCCGGCCTTGAGCGCCGGGTCCAGGCCGTCGGCGCCGCCGATCACGAAGGCGACGTCGCGGCCGTCCTGCTGCCATTGCCCGAGCCGCTGCGAGAGCGCCACGGTGGTCAGGTCGCGCCCGTGTTCGTCGAGCGCTATCAGCCGGCAGGCACGCGGCAAGGCCGCTTCGATGCGCTGCCGCTCGAGCGCCATCACGGTCTGCGCGGTTTTGGCCGACGAGCGCTGCTCCGGGCGAATTTCCTTGAGTTCGATGCGCAGCTCCGGCGGCATGCGCTTGGCGTATTCGCCGAAACCCGCTTCGATCCAGTCGGGCATCTTGTGCCCGACCGCCACGATCATCAGCCGCATCGACGCCGGCTCAGGCCTTGCGGGCGGCGGAGCGATCCACACGCGCCTTGACCGGGGCCGCGGCGGCGGCCTCGTCCTGTTCATCGTCATCGGCGCCGGCCATCGCCGGCCCGCCCTTGGCGGCCATGCGCAGCCGTACCGGCTTGCCGCCCCAGATTTCCTCGAGGTTGTAATACTGGCGCAGGGTCGGCTGCATGATGTGGACGACTGCGTCGCCGCAGTCGACCAGCACCCATTCTCCGACGTCCTCACCCTCGATGGCGATGATTTCGCCGCCGGCTTCCTTGACCTTGTCGCGCACGCTCGCGGCCAGCGCCTTGGTTTGGCGATTGGACGTGCCGCTGGCAATGATCACGCGATCGAACAGGGAGGTCAGGTGTTCGGTGTTGAATACGACGATGTCCTGGGCTTTGACGTCTTCGAGCGCGTCCACGATGGTGCGCTGCAGTTTGCGGATATCCATGGCAATGATTGGTCAGGTGCGATAAAGGTGATGCGCCTGGATGTAATCCAGGATGGGCGCCAACAGATCGGCGGCGGCGCCTGCTGGCTGGCGCGAATTGTTCATTCTGGCGAGTTCGGCGCGCAGATCGGTGGCCGATATGTCGATGGCCAGCGAGTCGTCCAGCAAAATGTGGCCGCAAGGGCTCGATTGTACAGTGTCGGCGTCGGCGCCGCGTGCGGCGATGGCCGCGTGTACCGCCGGCGGCGCGCTGCGCCAGTCGAAACCCGGGCGCGCGGCAACGCCGATATGAGCGGCCTCGAACAGCCGTTGCCATTCGTGCCAGGTGTCCAGCCGCAGCAGCTGGTCGGATCCGATCAGCAAGGTCAGCGATGCGTCCGGGCCGAGTTGCCGGCGCAACTCGCGCAAGGTATCGACGGTGTAGCTCGGGCCACCGCGCTCGATTTCCATGGTGCTCACACGCAGGCTCGTGGCCAGACCGGCATGCCGCAGGCGCTCGGCCAGCTCCGCCGCGGCCAATCGGGTCATCGCCAGGCGATGCTGCGCAGGCGTGCTGTCGTGTTTTTGCGGTTGCTGCCCGGCCGGCATCAGGATCAGCTCGTCGAGCGCCAGCGTCGCGGCGAACAATTCACCCAGCGCCAGGTGGCCGGCATGGATCGGATCGAACGTACCGCCGAGCAGGCCGACGCGGCGAATCGGCGAGGAAGGGGGATGCTGCAATGGCATGGCCGTGATGAAATGCTGGGAGCGGCGTTTATACCCACTCGCGGTGGATCAGGTAATCGGTGTACAGCTTGGCTTCGAGCGAACCGGGAAGCGGCTGCCAGTCATAACGCCATTTTACGACGGGCGGCATCGACACCAGGATCGATTCGGTGCGCCCGCCCGACTGCAGGCCGAACAGCGTGCCGCGATCGTAGACCAGATTGAATTCGACGTAGCGGCCGCGCCGGAATGCCTGGAAGTCACGCTCGCGCTCGCCATATGCCATCGCCTTGCGGCGCTCGATGATCGGCAGATACGCTTGCAAAAAGGCATTGCCGACGCTTTGCACCATGGCAAAGCTCTGCGCGAAATCGGGCGTGCAGTAGTCGTCGAAGAAAATGCCGCCAATGCCACGCGGCTCATTGCGGTGCTTGAGAAAGAAGTATTCGTCGCACCACTGCTTGAAGCGCGGATAGAGCTCCGTGCCGAACGGGTCGAGCGCCACCTTGCAGGTCAAGTGAAAATGGTGGCAATCCTCTTCGAACGGATAGTACGGCGTCAGGTCCATGCCGCCGCCGAACCAGAAAACCGGTGCCTGGCCGGCCTGCGTGGCGATCAGCATGCGCACATTCATGTGCACGGTCGGGCAATACGGGTTGTGCGGGTGCAGCACGAGCGATACGCCCAGCGCCTCGAAGCCGCGTCCGGCCAGCTCGGGCCGAGCTGCGGTGGCCGAGGGCGGCAGGCGATCGCCCTGCACATGGGAGAAATTCACGCCGGCCCGCTCGAACAGCTTGCCGTTCTCCAGCACTCGGGTCTTGCCATCACCGCGCAACGCGCCGTCGGCTGGGCGCTGCCAGTCATCCTGTACGAACGGCGTGCCGTCCAGGCGGGAAAGGGTGGAGACGATCTGCTCCTGCAAACCCAATAAATAGTTGCGCACTTCGAGGGCATTCATCGTCGGATCCTCACAGGGCTTGGATTCCCCGATTGTACCGGCCCGGCGCCCCCAACGCACCCCACGTCGACCACTCGAGTCCGTCGCCGGGCTAGAAAATTCCGCGGTCGCGGCGAGGTTTCCCGTGCGCCGCCCGATGCTTTCGGTCGCGCACCTGCCGGTTGTCGTCTGGGGATTTTGTGTTGGAGAGCGAAAAATTCCGGGTGAGTTGCGGCCGATAGGGCGGCCGTAATTTATCTCTCACAAGGAAACCTGACGGTTATGAAAGAAAATCAAGTTTGTCGCGCACATTGGGCGCGTCTCGGTGTCGCCGCATTAGCGGCGGCGACCTTGCTCGGAGCGGCGCCAGCCTCGGCGGCCGGACAACCCGCCACCGGACAGACCGGCGCATTCGGCAGCTTGCCTGTGCAGGCCGGCAGCATCGCGCCCGCCCGTCAAATCGAAATCCAGCAATACGAGGCCGACGGCGCCATGCGCCAGGCGGACCTGACTCGCCACGCGCGCAACCCGTTTCAAACCACCGGTTACTGGGTCAAGGCGGGCGACAACCTGGTGATCGACTTTGACGACGCCGGCGTGGCACCGGGTGTACCTGTCGAGGTGTGGATCCTGCATCCGACCGACAACACCCAGCGCTATCACTACGCGCAAAAAGCCAAGCTGGTCAAGGGCGAAAATCGCATCGCCGTGGAAAAGGACGGCATCGTCAATATCGCTTACGAACACACGCCGACCGGGCATCCGCTGACGGTGACCCTGCGCGAGGGCGGCCGCGCGCTGCCGCATTTCGTACTGGGCAAGCATACCAACGCGCAGTGGCAGGAAATGCTGGCAACCTATGCGGATTCGGCCTACGTGGAACTGGTGAGCCAGCACGCGGAAATTACCGTGCGCGCATCGCACGCCAAGCATCTGAAGGATCCGAGCGAGCTGCTGCGCACTTGGGATCGAATGGTGCCCGCAGTCCAGGCACTGTATGGCGTGGGGGTGGACAAGAACGCGCCTCACCGGCTCGATCCGCGGCCGGTGCGTATCGTCGACGCGTACAACGGCACCAGGCAAAGCAGCGACGTCATCGTGATGGAAGGGATCCGCTTCTACACCGACGCCGCGGCAGCGCGCATGATCGCCGCCGACGCGCTCACCCGCAATGCATGGACCATCTGGGGCGCGTTGGGGCAACAATACCTGCCGGCACCGATGATGTGGCGCGGCTCGACCTATGGCAGCGACGATCTGGGCGCGCTCTATCTGCAGCAATGGCTCGGCCAGCAGTCCCGCTATGAAACGCAAGGAACCTGGGACAGCCTGAAGCGCTACTTCGGCGGTGAGAAGCGCGACTTCAACCGTCTGGCGCATCACACGCAAACAGCCATGGCATGGCAATTGCACTTGACGTTCGGCAAGCAACTGTTGGCCGACATCGGCACGGCCTATCGCCAAATGGCCGCCGGCGGCACGCACTTGCCGCAAGACCCCTTCAACAAAGTGGGCGAAATGCAGCAGCTGTTCATGCAGCAAGCCAGCCTGCAATCCGGTTATAACCTGCTGCCGTTCTTCGAGAAATGGGGCGTGTCGATCGATCCGCAAACGCGTCACGCGATCGAGTCGCTGCAGCTGACGCCGCTGGTCGAGCCGATCTGGGAAAACCGCGATAGCGATATTCGTTACGATCTGTCCAAGAAGTGCGATATCGCCGGCATCAAGGCGCAAATGGAGCCGCTGCCGGCCATGGACGGCGGTTATCGTCGTGACGTGCAGATCCCGTTGCAGGCCAAGCCGGTTCAATGCGGCACCGCGAAGTATCTTTGGGAGCAAATCGACGGCCCGAAAACGCTGACGATCGCTGACGCGCGCAGCGCACGCACCACCGTTACGGTGCCCGGCGGTCTGCAGGACGGCGCTTTCAAGTTCAAGCTGACCGTGTCCGACCAGCGCACCGGGGCGACCGAATCCGCAGTCGATACTTTCCGTGTCGTCAAACGATTGGCAGCCGTGCGCGGACCGGCCAAGGTCAAGGCGGGCGACACTGTCACGCTCGATGGACGCGTGCGGGACGTCATGGGATTTGCGCTGACGTTCAAATGGCGCGTGCTCGATGCGGCGGGCAACGAGGCGCACAGCGGGACTGGTTCGCGCGGCAAACCCTGGCAGTTCGTGGCCAAAGCACCGGGTCAATACAAGGTGTTCATGACTGCGGTAGCGACCAAGGAAGGCTGGGATAACAGCATCGAGGTGCACGCCGAGCATCAACTGAGCGTCGAGCCGGGCGCGAACCCCGAGCGGCAATATCCCGACTATCGGGAAGGGACTTCCTACCAGGCTGGCGACGTGGTGCGCGGCCGCGACAACCGCTTCTACCAGTGCCGGTCATGGCCGCGCACTGCCTGGTGCGGCAGCGCGGCACGTGCTTATGAACCCGGTAAGGGGTGGGCGTGGCGCGAGGCGTGGAATCTGTTCAAACGCTGATTGACCGCTGAATGATCCGAGGGGCCGTGCCGGTGGCGCGGCCCCTCGGCTTTTTTGTTTTTCCATCCGACGAAAATCGTTCTGTGCGCGCCATGCCTGGCACGGCGCGCGCCGTTTGCCGACTATCTGGTGTATGGTTGGATTTTTTTACCATGGATGTCGAGGACGCAGACCGATGAAAACACGCGCCGCCATAGCCTGGGAAGCGGGCAAGCCGTTGACGATCGAGGAAGTCGATCTGGAGGGCCCGCGCGCGGGCGAAGTGCTGATCGAAGTGAAAGCCACCGGGATTTGCCACACCGACTACTACACGCTGTCGGGGGCGGACCCGGAAGGGTTGTTCCCGGCCATTCTGGGCCATGAGGGCGCGGGCGTGGTGGTGGACCTGGGCGCGGGGGTGACCAGCCTCAAAAAGGGCGATCACGTGATCCCGCTGTACACGCCCGAATGCCGCCAGTGCAAATTCTGCCTGTCGCGCAAGACCAACCTGTGCCAGGCGATCCGCGCCACCCAGGGGCGCGGCCTGATGCCCGACGCCACCTCGCGCTTCTCGCTGGGGGGCAAGCCGATCCTGCACTACATGGGCACCTCCACCTTCTCCAACTACATCGTCGTGCCGGAGATCGCGGTAGCCAAAATCCGCGAAGACGCGCCGTTCGACAAAGTGTGCTACATCGGCTGCGGGGTCACCACTGGGGTGGGCGCGGTGGTCTACTCGGCCAAGGTCGAGGCGGGCGCCAACGTGGTGGTGTTCGGCCTGGGCGGGATCGGGCTCAACGTGATCCAGGGCGCGAAGATGGTGGGCGCCGACAAGATCATCGGCGTCGACATCAACCCGCGGCGGGTCGAGCTCGCGCGCAAATTCGGCATGACCGACTTCATCAACCCCACGGAAGTCGAGAACGTGGTCGATCGCATCGTGCAGCTCACCGACGGCGGGGCCGACTACAGCTTCGAGTGCATCGGCAACGTCACCACCATGCGCCAGGCGCTGGAGTGCTGCCACAAGGGCTGGGGCCAATCGTTCATCATCGGGGTGGCGGCGGCCGGGCAGGAAATCAGCACGCGGCCGTTCCAGCTGGTGACCGGGCGCGAGTGGAAGGGCTCGGCCTTCGGCGGGGCGCGCGGGCGCACCGACGTGCCGAAGATCGTCGACTGGTACATGGAAGGCAAGCTCAACATCGACGACCTCATCACCCATACGCTCAGGCTCGAGCAGATCAACGACGGCTTCGACCTGATGAAGCGCGGCGAGTCGATCCGCTCGGTCGTACTGTATTGAGCGGGGCCGGCGCGATGCTCGAACTGCTCAGCGAACACGCCTGCTTCGGCGGCGTGCAGCGCTTCTACCGGCACGCCTCGGCAACCATCGGGCTGCCGATGCGCTTCTCGGTCTACCTGCCGCCGGGGCAGGGGCGTGGCGCGGGACCCATCCCGGCGCTGGTGTATCTGGCGGGGCTGACCTGCACCGAAGAGACCTTCATGATCAAGGCCGGCGCGCAGCGGCTGGCGGCCGAACACGGCATCGCGCTGCTCGCGCCGGACACCAGCCCGCGCGGGGCGAACCTGCCGGGCGAGGCCGACAGTTGGGACTTCGGTGTCGGGGCGGGCTTCTATCTGGATGCCACCGAGGCGCCGTGGTCCAGGCACTACCGGATGGAGAGCTACGTGACGGGCGAGCTGGTGCCGCTGGCGCAGGCCGAGTTCGGGCTCGATGCGGCGCGCACCGGCATCTTCGGCCACTCGATGGGCGGGCACGGCGCGCTGGTGCTGGCGCTGCGCCACCCGGGGCTGTTCGCTTCGGTATCGGCGTTCGCGCCGATCGCCGCGCCCACGCAGTGCCCGTGGGGCGTCAAGGCATTCACCGGGTACCTCGGGGCGAATCGGCAGCGCTGGCAAAGCCACGACGCCAGCGCGCTGATGGCGGGCATGAAGAAGCCGTATGCCGACGGCATTCTGATCGATCAGGGGCTGGCCGACCGATTCCTGGCCGAGCAACTGCACCCCGAGCAGTTCGAGGCGGCCTGCGCCCGGGCCGGCCAGCCGCTCACGCTGCGGCGCCACCCCGGCTACGACCACGGCTATTACTTCATCTCGACCTTTATGGCCGATCATATGGCGCATCACGCCGGCATTTTGCGTCGGTCCTGAGCGAAGCAGCCACCGCCGTGACAAAGACAAAGGGCGATTGCACCGGTTGGTGCAATCGCCCTGTTTGTTCGCGTCGGCGTGAGTTGCGGCGTGAGTGGCGGCTCAGTGCCCCGGCTTGCGGCTCAACGCCTTGTTGCCGATATCGCGACGGTACTGCATACCGTCGAAATGGATCTGATTGACCGCTTCATAAGCGGCGCTTTGCGCGCCCCGCACCGAATCGGCCAGGCCGACCACGCACAGCACGCGCCCGCCGCTGCTGCGCAGTTGTCCGTCGTCGCTCTTCTGGGTGCCCGCGTGGAACGTCACGCATTCGTCCGTCTCGGCCGGAATGCCCGTGATCAGGTCACCCTTGCGTGGATCGTCGGGGTAGCCGTGCGCGGCCAGCACCACGCCCAGCGCCGTGCGGCGATCCCAGTCGAGGGTGACGGCATCGAGCGTGCCGGCAATCGCGTGTTCGACCACCTTGGAGAAGTCGCCCTTCAGGCGCGCCATGATCGGCTGCGTCTCCGGGTCGCCCATGCGGCAGTTGAATTCGAGCGTCTTGGGGTTGCCCTGCGCGTCGATCATCAGGCCCGCGTACAGGAAGCCGGTATAGCGAATGCCGTCGCTTTCCATGCCGCGCACGGTCGGCAGAATGATCTCGCGCATGACGCGCGCATGAATTTGCGGCGTGACGATCGGCGCTGGCGAGTAGGCTCCCATGCCGCCGGTGTTGGGGCCGGCATCGCCGTCGAGCAGGCGCTTGTGATCCTGGCTGGAGGCCAGCGGCAGCACGTTCTTGCCGTCCACCATGACGATGAAACTGGCTTCCTCGCCGTGCAGGAATTCCTCGATCACCACCCGCGCGCCGGCGTCGCCCAATTTGTTGTCGGCCAGCATCATGTCGATCGCGTCGTGCGCCTGCTCGACGGTCATCGCCACCACCACGCCCTTGCCGGCGGCCAGGCCGTCGGCCTTGACGACGATCGGCGCGCCCTTTGCATCGATATAGGCGTGAGCGGCCGCGGCGTCGGCGAAGGTTTGATATTCGGCGGTCGGAATGCCGTGACGCTGCATGAAAGCCTTGGCGAAATCCTTGGAACTCTCGAGCTGCGCGGCCTCTTTGGTCGGGCCGAAGATTTTCAGGCCGCGCGAGCGGAACAGATTGACGATGCCGGCGGCCAGCGGTGCCTCAGGGCCCACCACCGTCAGGTGGATGTTCTCGCGCACGGCGAATTCGACCAGAACCTTGGGGTCGGTGATGGGTACGTTGAGCAGGCGATCGTCGCTGGCCGTGCCGCCGTTGCCCGGCGCCACATAGATGCGTTGAATGCGCGGCGACTGCGCGAGTTTCCAGGCCAGCGCGTGCTCGCGCCCACCGGAGCCGACAACAAGAATCTTCATGAATTTCCCGCGAATCAATGCGACGCCCGAAGACGGGGCGCCGCGGCTTATCGATCGTTGTTTGCGCGCGTGAGCGACGCGTGGCCGGTTCTTCGGTCAGGCCTCGTCGATCACTGCGTTGGTGTATACGTCCTGCACGTCGTCGAGATTTTCCAGCGCATCGAGCAGCTTTTGCATCTTGACCGCGTCGTCGCCGGTGAACGCGACTTCGCTCTGTGGCTTCATCGTGACTTCAGCGATCTCGGCCTTGAAGCCGGCGCCCTCGAGCGCGGCCTTGACGGCCGAAAAGTCGTGCGGTGCGCAAATGACTTCGAAACTGCCGTCCTCATTGCTGGTGACATCTTCGGCCCCGGCTTCGAGCGCGGCTTCCATCAGCGCGTCCTCGGGTGTGCCCGGGGCGAACAGGAACTGGCCGCAGTGCTTGAACATGAAGGCCACCGAGCCTTCCTGGCCGAGGTTGCCGCCGTGCTTGGAGAAGGCGTGCCGCACCTCGGCAACGGTACGAATGCGATTGTCGGTCATGCAGTCGACAATGACCGCCGCGCCGTTCAGGCCGTAGCCCTCGTAGCGGATTTCCTCGTAATTGACGCCGTCCAGGCCGCCGACGCCGCGCTGGATGGCGCGCTGGATGTTGTCCTTGGGCATATTGGCGTCGGTCGCCTTGTCCATCGCCAGGCGCAGGCGCGGGTTGGCGTCCGGGTCGCCGCCGCCGAGCCTGGCCGCGACGGTGATTTCCTTGATCAGACGGGTCCAGATCTTGCCTCTTTTGGCGTCTGTCGCTGCCTTTTTATGCTTGATATTGGCCCATTTCGAATGCCCAGCCATGTCGTATTCCCCAAAAATCAGTCGAGCCGGACGGCGCCGAAGGGCGGGGCCGCCCTGTCGCTCATCCGCAAAAGCCGTATTTTACCGGGGATAGCCGTGCCCGGCGCCTTTTTTGCTCGCCGATGCCAGAATCGCCCGGCTTGCAGCCGGTTGCCGGGGCGGCGCGCCCCCGGTGTTGTATCCGGCAGGCCGGACGTTGCCGGCCCAGCCGAGACGTCTAAGACAAGCGTCACGGTTTTGCTATTTAATGATGCGATTAACTTATAAATAAGGGTTTTTGCCCATGTCTTTACATGGCCGACATCCTTACGATCTAGCTCCTGTGGTAGACCGGTCAACCGGAAGTCCAAAAAAGGCAAAACAGGACCCCAAAAGCGCTTGTGCCGGCGAACCGACTACTACACTGAGACCGTTGGGCGCGAAAATTTTGGAGACGAAATAGATGTTTCACCAAATAGTTACTCCAGTGGCCAATGCACTGCTGCCGTCGTTTTTGGTAGCGGTCATTCCCATTGCAATCGTACTTGTCATGCTGGGGGTGTTGCGTCGCCCGGCCTGGCAAGCGTCCATGGTGGGCTTGATCGCTGGCTTGATCATTGCCGTCGCCGTGTGGAAGATGCCGGTTGGTCTGGCATTCAATGCCGTGGCTTTCGGCGTGGTTTTCGCGCTCCTGCCCGTTATGTGGATCGTGTATGGCGCGCTGGTGCTGTACAACGTGTCCGTAAAGTCGGGACGCTTCGATGCGTTCCGGCAGTGGATGCTCGATCACATGCCGAATGACCGTCGGCTGGTGCTGCTGGTCGTCGCCTTCTCCTTCGGCTGTCTGCTCGAGGGGATCGCTGGTTTCGGCACGCCGGTGGCGATTACCAGCGCATTGCTGATCGCCCTCGGGTTCCCGGCGCTGGAAGCCTTGACCTACACCCTGATCTTCAACACCGCGCCGGTCGCGTTCGGTGCCTTGGGTGTGCCCATCACGGTGCTCGGCGCGGTCACCAGCATGCCGCCCGGTCCGCTGGGCGCGATGGTCGGTCGGCAATTGCCGCTGTTCGCCTTCCTGCTGCCGTTTTACGTGATCGGTCTGTATGGCGGGTTCCGCTCGATTCGCAAACTGTGGCCGGCCCTGACGGTGGCGGGCGGCAGCTTCGCGCTGGCGCAGTTCGTTTCGTCCAACTTCATCAGCTACCAATTGACCGACGTGCTGGCCTCGATGACCTCGCTGATCATCACCATCGCGTTCCTCAAGGTATGGTCGCCGGAGCCTGATCCCCAATACCATATCGATCGTCCCGCGCGCGCCGCTGGCACGCCGAAGATCGGTTATGGCGGCTGGCTGCCCTGGGTGGTCATTACGGTCGTCGTGATTTTCTGGGTCTACGCCAAGATTTCCGGGATCGGTGAAGCCAAACTGCCGTGGCCGGGGCTCAACCAGCAAGTATTCATTACGCTGTACAACAAGCCTTATGGCGCCGTCTGGGGCTTCCAGCCGCTTGGCACGGGAACCGCGATTCTGCTGGCTGCGGTGATCACTTCCTTCCTGGTGAAGCTCTCCGTCAAGGACTTCCTGGCGTCGCTGTGGGATGCCTGGGTGCAGATCCGCATCGCCGTGCTGACGGTGTGCATGATCGTCGGCCTGGCATTCCTGCTCAACTACTCGGGCATCAGCTATACGCTGGGTATGGGGGTCGCATCGGTCGGAGCGCTCTTCCCGCTGGTTTCGGCGTTCCTCGGCTGGGTGGCGGTTTTCCTGTCGGGCAGCGACACCTCGGGCAACGCACTGTTCGGCAACCTGCAGGTCGTGGCTGCCAAGCAACTGGGCTTCGATCCGGTCTTGATGGCGGCGACCAACTCGTCGGGCGGTGTGATGGGCAAGATGATTTCCCCGCAGAACATCGCAACGGGCGTGTCCACCACCGGCTTGCGCGGTCACGAAGGTGTGGTGTTCGCCCGTACCTTCAAGCACAGCGTTTTCCTGACCTTGTTGCTCGGGGTTGTGGTCTACTTGCAGCAACACGTGCTGAGTTGGATGATTCCGCATCTGCATTGATGCGAGCGCCGGGATAGGAATAGACGCTTAACCCGGGTGTTGCAGATTGGCGGATGGCTGCCTGGCGGCCATCCGCCAAAGCTGTTTTTAGCGACGCAAAAAGGCATCGCCGCTTGTCCCGATGCGCGTGGCATACTTGGCCAACCCACTTGAAATGACCGCGACACGCCGCCGTACGCAGGGCGTCGCGGTTTCCTCTGGACGATGAGCAAAACCGGTCAGTCTTCTTCCATCTCTTCGCCCGGCGCCCTGCATGGCGTCAAACCGCTCTGGCTGAAGTCGGCGCCGTTCATATTCCTGCTGCTGTGGTCCGCCGGCTTCACCATCGCCAAGATCGGTCTGGCCTATGTGAACCCGCTGACCTTTTTGGTGCTGCGCTATGCGCTGGTGCTGCTGGTGCTGCTGCCGTTGCTGGTGGTGTTGCGCCCGCCCTGGCCGAAGACCGCGGCAGCGTGGCGACATCTGGCGGTAGTGGGCCTGCTGATTCAGGCGGGCTATTTCAGTCTGTTCAATCTGGCGCTGCGCTTTGGCGCATCGGTCGGTGGCGTCGCCCTGATCGTTTCGCTGCAGCCGATTCTGGTGGCGTTACTGGTGCCCTACATGAGCAACGAACGAATCAGCAAGACGCGCTGGTTCGGTCTCGGATTGGGCCTCGTAGGCGCCGCGCTGGTGATCCTCGCGCGCTCGGCCATCGAGGCGACATCAGTGGCCGGCATTCTGTGCGCGTTGCTGGCGCTGGCCTGCATCACGGCCGGCACGCTCTATGAAAAGCGCTTTGGCTCACCGCATCATCCGGTGGTCGCCAACGCCGTGCAATATGCGGTCGGCCTGCTGGTGGTGTTGCCGCTGGCCTGGGCCTTCGAGCCGATGCAGGTGCGCTGGAGCGGCCCGTTGATTCTGTCGCTGGCTTACCTGGTGCTCGCCAATTCGTTGATCGCCATCAGCCTGCTGCTGGTCATGATCCGGCATGGCGAGGCGTCGCGCGTGTCGGCATTGTTCTTCCTGGTGCCGCCCGCGGCCGCGTTGATCGCGTGGCTGATGATCGGCGAGCACATGCCGCCGCTGGCGTGGATCGGCATGGGCGTGGCCGGGCTTGGCGTGGCACTGACGCGGCGCTAGTTCTTGGTGCCGAACAGGCGATCCCCCGCATCTCCCAGTCCGGGCACGATGTAGGCATGCTCATCGAGCCGTTCGTCGAGCGACGCCACGTAGAGTTTGACGCGCGGATGCGCGGCGTGAAACACCGTGACGCCTTCCGGTGCGGCCACCAGGGCCAGGAACAGAATGGCTTCGTCGCTGACGCCGCGCTTCTTGAGCACATCCACCGCATGCACGGCGGAATTGCCGGTGGCCACCATCGGATCGCACAGGATGAAAACGCGCTCGGCCAGATCGGGCAGCCGCACCAGATACTCGACCGGCCGGTGGTTGTCGTCGCGATATACGCCGATATGACCGACCCGCGCCGACGGCACCAGATCGAGCAGGCCGTCGCTCATGCCGATGCCGGCGCGCAGCACCGGCACGATCGCCAGCTTCTTGCCGGCAATGACCGGCGCATCCATCGGCACCAGCGGTGTCTCGATGCGCTCCGTGGTCAGCGGCAGATCGCGCGTGATTTCATAGCCCATGAGCAGCGTGATTTCGCGCAGCAGGTCGCGGAAGGTGCGTGTCGAGGTTTCCTTGTCCCGCATATGCGACAGCTTGTGCTGGATCAGCGGATGGTCGCAGATAAAGAGGTTCGGAAAGCGGGAGTCTTGTTTCATGGCGAGGGGCACGCAAAAAAGGGCACAGGGGCAAGGTGGCGAACCGGTTCGTCGCCGTGGGCCGATTTTAGCCCAACCCCGGCGGGCCGCCCAGCGTGCGCTCGGCGCGTTTGCCGGGATTCCCTTAGAATTTGCCGGGCAGGCACGCGAGTCCACGGGTTGTCGGCAGTCGCCGGGTCGCTGGTCGATCCGACGGGGCGCCCGAAGAGCGCGCTTACGAGACATTTTCGCAAAGGGCAAAGGGTTAGACCGATGAAACTCGATATCGAAGGCAAGCGCGCATTGGTGTGCGGCGCCAGCAAAGGCCTGGGGCGCGGCTGCGCAGAGGCGCTCGCAGCCGAAGGCGTGCAGGTCACGATCGTCGCGCGCACTGCCGCCACGCTAGAGGCGGCGGCCGCCGAGATACGGGCGCGCCATGGCGTGCCGGTCACCGCCGTGGCGTGCGATATCACCACGCCCGAGGGGCGCGCTGCGGCGCTGGCGGCGTGTGGCGAGCCGGACATCGTGGTGACCAACGCGGGCGGGCCGCCCCCGGGCGACTTTCGCGACTGGACGCGCGACGATTGGATTCGTGCGCTGGACGCCAATATGCTGAGCCCGATCGAATTGATCAAGGCGACCGTCGACGGCATGATCTCGCGCCGCTTCGGGCGCATCGTCAATATCACCAGTTCCTCGGTCAAGGCGCCGATCGAGATTCTCGGGCTGTCCAATGGCGCCCGCTCGGGGCTGACCGGCTTCGTCGCCGGGCTCGCCCGCAAGACCGTGGCGCACAACGTGACGATCAACAACCTGCTGCCCGGACAATTCGACACCGATCGCCTGGCGGCCACGCTCGCCGCGCGGGCCCGGCGCGAGGGCATTGCCCCGGACGAAATTCGTGCGCACAGCGCGAGCCGCATTCCCGCACAGCGCTTCGGCACGCCCGAGGAATTCGGCGCAATGTGCGCGTTTCTGTGCAGCGCGCATGCCGGGTATTTCACCGGGCAGAACGTGCTGCTCGACGGCGGCGCTTATCCCGGTACGTTCTAGCGGCCGGCGCCATGAATTTTCGATTCCCACATTTACCCATGCAAACAGCGAGGAGCGAATATGAGCAAAGCCATTCGAATCCATGAGACCGGCGGGCCCGAAGTCATGCAATATGTCGACGTCGAGGTCGGCGAGCCGGGGCCGGGCGAGGCCCGCGTGCGGCATCATGCGGTCGGACTGAACTACATCGACGTTTATTTCCGGACCGGCCTGTATCCGCAACCGCTGCCCGCCGGCCTGGGCATGGAAGGCGCGGGCGTGGTCGAGGCGGTCGGCGAGGGCGTGAGCCACGTCAAGGTGGGCGATCGCGTCGCCTACGCCGGCCGGCCGCCGGGCGCCTATGCGCAAGTGCGGGTGATGCCCGCCGCGTTCCTGGTGGTACTGCCCGACGCCCTGTCGTTCGAGCAGGGCGCGGCCATGATGCTGCAGGGCATGACGGCGCAGTACCTGTTGCGCCGTACCTATCCGGTCAAGGCGGGCGACACGATCCTGATTCACGCGGCCGCGGGCGGCGTGGGCCTGATCGCTTGCCAATGGGCCAAGGCGCTGGGTGCGACCGTGATCGGCACGGTTGGCTCGGACGCCAAGGCCGAACTGGCGAAGGCCAATGGCTGCGATCATCCCATCGTGTACACGCGCGAGAACTTCGTCGAGCGCGTCAAGGAAATCACCCGTGGCGAGGGCGTGCCGGTGGTCTATGACTCGATTGGCAAGGATACTTATATCGGTTCGCTGGATTGCCTGCGCCCGCTCGGCATGATGGTGAGTTTCGGCAGCGCCTCCGGCCCGCTCGATCCCATCAACGTGCCGGATCTGGTGTCGAGGGGATCGTTGTTTTTCACGCGACCGACGCTGTTTTCGTACATCGCCAAGCGCGCCGATCTGGAGAGGACCGCGCAGGATCTGTTCGACGTGGTGGTCGACGGCAAAGTGAAAATCGAAATCAACCAGCGCTATGCGTTGGCCGACGCTGCGCAGGCGCACCGGGATCTGGAGGGCCGCAAGACCACTGGGTCGACGATCCTGCTGCCTTGAGTCCGCCGCGAACCCTGCGGCGCCGCGCTTGCTTCAGGCGCGCGGCGCGATGCCTGCCTGTTGCTGCGCGGCGCGCAGCACATGGCGTGGCAGCAGTTTGAGCAGCCAGTGCACGGCCAAGGCGATGACGATGACGTCGTCCACCACGCCGATCACTGGCATCAGCACCGAGATGGGATCGAACGGCCACACCGCATACAGTGCCAGTGCAGCCATCGCGGGCCACAGCCAGCGTGGCCGGTCAGGGTGCCGCAAGGCATGCCAAAGCACGCGAAAATCCGTTCTGGCCAGACGCCAGAGCCGCGAAATCCGCGAGAGCCGCAACATCGGAATACGCATCGTTGTTCCTCGCTCGCGTGGTTGGGCGCACGTTGGTGCGCCGTACGTGATACTTCCGCTAGATATACCAGACCTGCCCGCGCTCGTGTGTGTTGGCGCCACACCGGGCCGCAGCCCTGCGAATTGCCCTGCCGCCCCGCTCGGAGGATAATTCCCGCAGCCCCGCGGTCTATCCCGATGCCCTGGACTCCCGATATTCGCCATGACAGACTCCCAAGACCCCAAGCAGCCCCAAACGCCTTCCCAACCCGCGCCGCCGTCGGCCACGCCATCCGAGGTCGATCCGGCAAGCGCGCATATCGCCAGCGATCATCCGGTGCCTCCGCCGATCCAGGGGGCCGAGTCCAATGAGCCGCCATCGCGCGTGGCGCACCCCGCCGGCGCAGAGCCGCCTTCAGAGCCGCCCCCTGCGCAGCCGTCTAACCCCGCCGAGGCCCCGGGCGGCAGCGGCGGCAATACCGGCATGCCGTCGTATCTGTCTTCGGCCGACACGCCGCTGGGGGTGCTGCGCCGCATCGTGACGGCGCGCTTTCGCGCCTGGTATGACCGGGCTGGACAGCGCATCACACAGCGCACGCTCAAGATCGGCATCTCGGCGCGCATCTTCCACCCCGAGCCAGGTTCAAAGGGGTTGCGCAGCAAGACGCTGCAATATCTCGAAGAGTCGATCGCGCACTGGGTCATGTCGCGCGACGTGCTCGTGTTCATGATCCCGACGGTCGACACGCAAGGGTTGCTGCATCCGAGCCATATAAGGCTGCGCGATTATGCCAAGCATCTCGATGGGTTGGTCTTGCAGGGCGGCGCCGATGTCTCGCCGCAGAGTTACTCGGAAGTGGCCACGCGCCACGAGTGGCAAGGCGATCGCATGCGCGATATGTACGAACTGGAACTGCTGCACGAATTCATCGATGCGGGCAAGCCGGTCCTCGGCGTGTGCCGCGGCTGTCAATTGATCAACGTCGCGTTCGGCGGCACGCTCTATCAGGACATTCAAACCGAATTGCCCGACGCGATCCCGCACGTCAACGAGCAGTACGACGCCAATCGTCACACGCTGTCGTTCCCGGAGGGTTCGTCGCTCAAGGCGATGCTCGCGGCGCAGGGCACACCGATCGTCAACTCGATCCACCATCAGTCGGTCAGGACGCTGGGGCGCGATCTGTCGGTCGAGGCGATCAGCGCCGAAGACGGTGTGATCGAGGCGATTCGTCACCGCAAGTCGCCGTTCGTGGTGGGATTGCAATGGCATCCGGAGTTTCACCGGGCCGGCGGGCCCGAACTGCTCGATTGCACTCCGGTACTCGATACGTTTTTGCGCGCGGCCCGCGAGACGCGATTCTAGTTCTCCGCCGGTTTTTTCGCAGGCCAAAGAAAAAGGCACCGTTTTGCGGTGCCTTTTTCACATCAGCCTGCCGAGCGCTTAGAAGCGGTGGCGAATGCCGGTGCCGACCATCACCTGCGAGTCTGTCGAGGAGACGCCGCCTGCGCCGTTGATCGCGGCGTTCAGGCCAGTGCCATCGTTATCGGCGACCTTCTGGTAGGTGCCTTCCAGGTACACATCGGTACGTTTGGACAAGTGGTAGTCGGCCTGCAGCGTTACGGTATGCCATTTCGGCTTCTTGCCGGTGGCATCGAGCTTGCCGTCGGTGAACGTGTAGGCGCCGGCCAGCGATACTGCCGGAGTCAGCGCATACTTGGCGTTGATTTCATAGTTGTCGAACCGCACGCCCTGACCGTTGAAGCCGCTGATCGCGGTGCTGTTGAAGTTCGCCGACGCGACGTTATCCAACTGCGTGTGAGTCCACACCAGACCGACGGTGGCCGGGCCGAAGGCATAGCTGCCGCCGACGCCGAACACGCGCTGACGCGAGGCGAGGAAAATCGCGTCGCCCGAGCTGGTCGACGAATCGAGTGCGCCGCCGGCGAGATTGCCGTTGCCGCGATTGATCTGCAAATACGCCGCAGCCAGGCTCAACGGGCCGTTGTTGTAGGAAGTGCCAAAGCTGTAGGCGCGATTGTCGGAGAAGCCGCCGGCTTTGTTGGAGAAGCCGTACAGGGCGCCGAAGCTCAGGCCGTTGTAATTGACGCTCGAGTACTTGACCGAGTTGTTGATGCGGAACGAATTGTTGGTGTTGTCGTTGTCATACGGGTGCGAAGCCATGACACCGCCGTACCCGCTGCCGTTGAGCGTCAGGGGTGCGAGATAGTCGACCACGGAGTCGTACTGACGACCGATCGTGAGCGTGCCGAACTGTGCGCTGCTCAGGCCGACATAAGCCTGACGGCCGAACTCGCGGCCGCCCTGGCCCAGTTTGCCATTCGCGATATTGAAGCCGTTTTCCAATTTGAAGACGGCTTTCAGGCCATTGCCCAGATCTTCGGAGCCTTCCAGGCCCCAACGGCTGCCATTGACCATGCCGCTGGCGGCGGCCCAGTTGCTGTTGCCGCCCGAGTTGTTCACATAGGCCACGCCGGCATCGATCAAGCCATACAACGCCACGCTGCTTTGCGCTTGTGCAGCAGCGGAGAACGCACCGAGGGCCGCGAGCGCGAAGAGGGTTTTTTTCATGTGTTTGCTCCAGTGAAGTATTGCAGATGTTCAAACTTTTACGAATACATAATCACGCGGAACAGGACGCGTGGCCGGGGCTGTTGTCGATTGCACCGGCACGGCGGCCTGCGACAGCACCGCCCTGTTCAGTTGACAGCCACGAGTGTAGGGGCGGGGGTCTTTTGCATATATCGCGGTTCTCGCAATAATTTGTTGCTGAAAATGAAAGAATTTTTTCTTGCCGTCTAACCTGTTGTGGCAAAAGAAATTTTTTGAGATGAAAAATATGAGTAGGATGGCGAAGCAAATATTTGTTGCGAACCAGCCACACGGAAACCCGCGCCGCAGAAAGGGGCGGCATGCTTTATTGCGCCAACCGGAATAATGCATTGCAGCGAATGCTGATAATGAAATCGGGCAGCCGCCCTATACTACGTTCCGCGAGAGGTTGACTTTTGCATTGAGTGAAAAGTCTCCAAACCTTGGCGCGGCCCTTGGGCCGCGCCTTTTTTATTTGCGTGTTCTTATGTGGCTCGCCTCGCGCGCGAAGGTCATCAGAAGTATGCCGGCCGCGATCGGCAGCCCGCCGAGCAGGTCGCTCGCGTTGACCGGTTCGCCCAACACGGCGAACGCGATCAGCGTGCCGAACAGCGGATTAAGAAAATGAAACGCACTGGCGTTGCTCGCCACCCCGTTGCCGAGCAGCCAGAGCCACATCAGCGCCGCGCCGATCGATACGCCGCCGGCCAAATACAGCAGGGCGCCGACGAGCGATGCCTGCCAGTGGATCGCGTGAAACTCACCGGTTGCCCCGGCCAGCACCGTCAGCGACACAGCGCCTGCAATGGTTTGCAGCGCCGTGACCAGCAGGAAATCCTGGTGCGCGGCCGTGCGTTTGAGCAGGATCGTCCCGCACGCCAACGCCAGGACTCCCAGCAGTAACAATCCGATGCCCAACGGTGCCAAGCCCGCGGTGCTCACATGGTGATGCACGACCATCGTCACGCCCGCGGCGCCCAACGCCAAACCGGTGAACTTGGGCCAGGTCGCGCGTTCACGCAGCAGCGGGATCGCCAACGCGCTGGTGAGCAACGGATAGACGCTCGTGAGCAGAGCAGCGAACCCCGCAGGCACCGTTTGCAGGGCGATCCAGCCCAACCCGAGATAGACCGTGTTGTTGAGTATGCCGGCCAGCACCAGGATGCCCGCATGCTCCAGCCGCAGCGGTACGCGCCGCCGCCGGTGTCTGGCGGCCAGCAGCGCGATCAGGCACAGCGAGGCCAGGCCAAAGCGCATCGCCAGCAAGGCGAACGGCGGGGCCGATTGCAAGCCTATCTTGCCGGCGACGAAGGCTGAACTCCACAGCAGGCTGAACAGGGTGCCGACCGCGGCAACCTTGCCGAGGCGGGCCGATACGGGCTTTGCCGGCATCGCGGCGGGTTCGGTGAGTGCGAGCAACTTTTGCGACATGATGGACCTCCGCTGTTTCAGTTCGACTGGAAATCAGCTTACGCGCGCTTCCATAATTTGATAAATTGATAATTGAGCTATCAAAATGAGATTCTCAAATGAGAAACTTCGATACCGACGTCTTGCGTGCTTTGGTGGCGATTGCCGATACGACGAGCTTTTCGTTAGCCGCCGCTCGGCTTGGGCGGTCCCAGTCGGCCATCAGCCTGCAGATCAAGCGGCTCGAGGAGCAGGTCGGCAAGGCGTTGCTCACGCGCACCCAGGGACGCGTGAGCGGCCCGACCGCCGAAGGCAGGCTGCTGATCGACTACGCGCGGCAAATTCTGCGGCTAAACGATGAGGTTGCCGAAGTGCTGTTCGAGCCTTCGCTGGGAGGGCGGCTGCGTGTAGGGGTGCCGGAGGAGCTGATGGAAAGCGCGTTCACCGGCGTGCTCGATGAATTCAGCCGTGCTTACCCGCGCGTGACGCTGAGCTTGAACTGCGACTTGTCGGTGCAATTGGCGAGTTTGCTCGAGGCCGGCGAACTCGATGTTGCCCTGCTCAAGTCGGTGGATGCCGATCCGCGCGCCAAGGATACGCTATGGCACGAACCGCTGGTCTGGATGCGAGGTATCGCGCACCCGGTACCGCAAGCGCGGCCATTGCCCATCGCGGTGTTCCAGGAGGGATGCGTGTTTCGCGTTGCCGCGCTCGAACGACTGGCGCGCCATGATATCGCCTGGCGCATTGCCTTCACGGGTCACAGCTATGCCGGTCTGCGGCATGCGGTGGCCAGCGGCCTGGCGGTCTCGCCGCTGCCGCTGAGTCTGTTGAGCGACGGTCTGGAAATTGTCGGCGAAGGATTGCCGCGCCTGCCTCAGGCGCGGCTGTTGGCGCGTTTCGCGTCCGGCCAGCAGATGCCCGCCGCGCGGCGCCTGGTAGCGATGTTCCGCGAGCACCTATGGAGCGGCCGCCGCCGTGAGCGCTTGGCCTGAAGTGCGGCAAGCGCGCGGCGCGCGGCGCGCTACGCGTTCGCGCCGTGCAGCACGACCAATTCGCTCGCGCAATCGCGCATGTGCGGAATGCGCAACTGCTTGAGCTTGCGGTAGAGCGAGGCCCGGCACACGCCGAGCGTTCTGGCCGCAGCGGAAATATTCCAGCGACTGGCTGTCAATGCATGCAGCACACGCTCGCGCTCCGAGAGGGGGGGGCCGTCCTGGGCGCAATCCGAGCGCGCCGCATGCAGCGGCATCGCCCTCGGCGATTGGCTCGGCAGCTGAGCCGGGCTGCATTCGACGATACCTCCCGCCAGCAATTCGGCCGGCAAATCGCGCAGTTCGACGCGTGGGCCGCTCATCACCGCGCATGCGTAGCGGACCGCGGTCTTCAACTGGCGCAGATTGCCGGGCCAGCGATGCCGCGCCAGTACCTCGAGCGCATCCGGGGCAATCAGCCGTGCCGTGTCGACGGCGTCGCCAAGCTCGTCCGATTCGCCTGGCTCCTGCAGTTCGTCGGCCAACATGCGCGCCAGCACCGTCGTGAAATCGGTTCGCTCGCGCAGTGGCGGCAAGCGCAGCACGCCCACTGCGATTCGATAGTAGAGATCCTCGCGAAAGCGGCCCTGGGCAACCAGCTCGGGTAAATCCTGGTGGGTCGCGCAGATCAATTGCACGTCGACAGGCACTGGGGCACTGCTGCCCAGCGGCGTGACTTCGCGCTCCGACAGTACGCGCAGCAGGCGCGTTTGCAGCGCCAGCGGCATATCGCCGATTTCGTCGAGAAACAGTGTGCCGCCGTCGGCTTGCTGAATGCGTCCTTTCATGCCGCCGGGCAGGGCGCCGGAGAAGGCGCCGCGCGCATAGCCGAACAATTCGCTTTCGATCAGATGCTCGGGAATCGAGGCGCAATTGATCGCTACCATCGCGCGCGCCCGGCGCTGGCTATAGCTGTGCAGCGCGCGGGCCAGATATTCCTTGCCTGTGCCGGTTTCCCCGAGGATGAGCACCGGCAGGCCGCGATCGATGAAGCGCTTGCCGCGAGCAATCAGATGTTGCATCGCGGCATCGACGCCGCACAACAAATCGATCGGCAAATAAGGGGAAGCGGATGGGGTGGCGCTAGGCGAGCGTGAGGCAGCTACGGCGAGATGAGCTGGCATGTTTGTCTCCTTGTCTGCAGCTTGCCTGAGAAGGCTTTTGGCCGGGCAAGCCTGACGCGATGCATGCGTGGCATCGCCAGACAAGATTACTGCGCCAAATTAATAACATCCAATACAATATGAATGCCTGATTAATACCTTGAAGGTATCAAATGATCGAATTGCGCCATTTGCATTATTTCGTGGTGCTGGCCGAGACGCTTCACTATGGCCGGGCCGCGCAGCAACTGCACATTTCCCAGCCGCCGCTGAGCCGGCAGATCGCCTTGATGGAAGCAGCGCTCGGCGTCGAATTATTCGAGCGGACCCGCCGCAGCGTCCGACTCACCCGCGCCGGCGAACGGTTCTATCGCGACGCGTGCGAGATCCTCACGGCAGTCGAACAGGCCAAGCGCAACGCGGTCAGTGCCAGCCGGGGCGAGGACGGCATGATTTCGGTCGGCTTCATGATGTCTTCAGCGTACAACGTGTTGCCGGCGCTGACGCGCACCTACGCGGCAACGTACCCGCAGGTCGACATGAAACTGACCGAATGGCTGCCGAATTTGCTGGTGGAGTCAGTGCGTGCGGGGCGCACCGATGTTGGGGTCATGTACCGGCCCGAGGACTGCAGCGGTCTCGAAAGCTGCACGGTATACCGCGAGGAACTGGTGGCGGTACTGCCGCAGCACCATCGGCTTGCCGGCGCCAGCATGATTGCCGCCGGCGAACTGGCAGATGAATCATTCGTAACGTTCCCGCGCGAAGTCGCGCCGCTGGTGTACGACCTGATCGGCAACTATTTTCGTCAAGCCGGTTTTGCACCGCGTATCCGTCTGGAAACCAATTTGCAGCAGACGATTGTCACGCTGATCGCCGAAGGGCTTGGGGTGGCATTGGTGCCGAGTTCGATGCGCGCCATACAATTGGCTAACGTGGTCTTCAAGCCGCTGCGGAACCCGCCGGTAGTGGAGGTGGCCCTATTATGGAGTGAAAACAATCATAATCCCTGCGTGCAGACTTTCGTGAGCAACGCGGGCAGTGTGTGGCGCGATTTGCAGAGTAAGGGCGGAGCCCAGGTGGTGCGTGACGAGACTTGAATGCCCCGTCACGCGGGGGTGTCAGAATTTCCGTGTTCAAGGCGGGTTGAGAATCACACGGATGGTCGAACGAATCGATCCTGGTAGAGGATAGCAAATTGGTTCATTGCGTCCTTCCAATCTTTTGCGGCACGACCCCAGTCAGAGGTGATATTGCGTAGCGCCAGCCAGATAAGCTTAGTCGCTGCCTCGTCGCTCGGGAAGTGGCCTCGGGTCTTGATGATCTTGCGTAGCTGCGAATTGATATTTTCTATGGCATTTGTCGTGTAGATCACCCTGCGCACCGCCGGCGGAAATGCGAAGAACGGGATCACGCGGTCCCAGGCGTTACGCCATGAAGCGCTGACCGTCGGGAATTTCTGCCCCCATGGGCCCGCGGCAAACGTATTGAGCTCAGCTTCGGCGGCTTCCGCACTCGGCGCGGTGTAGATCGGCCGGATCGCGGCGGCTAGCGCTTTGCGATCTTTCCAGCTAGCGTAATTCAGGCTGTTGCGGATCAGATGGACGATGCAGGTTTGCAGCGTGGTCGCCGGGAATACTGCGCTCAGCGCCTCCGGCATGCCCTTGAGGCCGTCGGTCACTGCGATCAGAATGTCGTTGACGCCGCGCGTCTTGAGATCGTTGAAAACCTTCATCCAGAACTTGGCGCCTTCGGTGTTCTCGATCCACAGCCCCAGAATCTCGCGCGTGCCGTCGGGCAGAACGCCCAGCGCCAGATAGACCGCCTTGTTGCGTACGACGGCATCCTCACGGATCTTCACTCGCAGTGCGTCGAAGAACACGACCGGATACATCTGCTCAAGCGGCCTGGCTTGCCAGGCGGTGACTTCGGCCATGACCTCGTCGGTAACCGAACTGATGAAATCGGGCGAGACCTCGGTGCCGTATTGCTCGTGCAGGAAGCCCTGAATCTCGCGCACGGTCATGCCCCGAGCGTACATGGCGACGATCTTGTCATCGAAGCCCGTGAAGCGCCGTTCGTGCTTTGGAATCAGCAACGGCTCGAAGCTGCCGTCACGGTCGCGAGGCACCTCGATTCGGATTGGGCCATCTTCGGTCAGAACCGTCTTCGCACCTTTACCGTTGCGCTGGTTGGTGACGGCGGCTGGTTTGGCTGCGCCCGGTGAATAGCCGAGATGATGATTCATCTCGCCGCCCAGGGCTCGCTCGATCAGCGCTTTCTTGAGTGCCAGGGTCGCGGCATGGATGGCTTCGGCCGTCATCGGGCTATTGCCGAACTGCTCAAGCAGCTCGGCGGGGATCGCCGGCAGCTCTGCCAGCGGGGCTTTCGGTTTGCGAGGCATACATTCTCCTTGGGAGCATGTTATGCCTTAAACACGAAATCTCCGACAGTCCCCGTCACGCCGCCCAATCACGATCCGGGAGCGCTAACACAGGCCGAAATGCACACAAGATCGCCCGGTGCACAAAGATTGAGGCACTCCTGACTCTGAGCCAGCGCACTTAACGACGTCATCGATAGCCACGCCAAAGCGGTTGCTATAGCAAATTTCTCCATGGCACGTTCTCCTCAACATATCCAATACATTCAGCGGCGCGCCAAGCCGCCGGATGTATTTAAAAAATAGGACATATTGTTAGTACGTCAATATTATTTTTTAAAAATGAGGGAGTCGTGCCGTCCTTATTTTTTGCTGAGCATTACTAAGATCCGTAGGAAATCGATATTCGTCGTCGCTCTTTGGTGGCTATATTTCCAGAATGCCAGCCGCCATGAATCCCCCATCGACCGGCAGGATATGGCCGGTGACGTAAGAGGCATCGTCGGAGGCGAGAAAGCTGATCGCACCGGCGATTTCCTCCGGTACACCGTAGCGCCCGGCAGGCGTCGCCCGCAGATAGTTTTGTCGTGAGACATCCGAGTGCAGTTCGCGCGTGAGCGGCGTGTCGATCGGGCCCGGGGCGATGCCGTTGACGGTAATGCCGTGCGGGGCGAGTTCGATCGCCATTTGCCGGGTCAGTCCCACGACGGCCGCTTTCGACGTGCCGTAGGCGGTGCGGCCCGCACTGGCGCGCAATCCGGCAACCGACGAAAGATTGATGATGCGCCCCCAGCCGTGCGGCAGCATCATGCGCGCCGCATGCTGGCCGCATAGCATCGAGCCGGTGACGTTGACGGCCATCACCTGATGCCAGTGATCGAGCGGATAGTCGACGAATTCAAAGGTTTTGGCGATGCCCGCATTGTTGACCAGAATGTCGCAGCGGCCGTACCGTTGGGCCACCGCTTCGAAACCCGCCGCGATCGAGCCGGCATCGCCCACGTTCATGGTCAGCGCCAGCGCTTCCCGTCCCTCGCCCTGCAGCTTCTGCGCTGTGTCCTGCGCCGCTTGCGTGTTCAGGTCGGCAATCACCACTGCACAGCCGTCGCGCGCCAGGCGCGCGGCGATGGCCGCGCCGATACCCATGCCCGCGCCAGTCACTAAAGCAACCTTGCTGCTCATTATTTGTACTCCTAAATAGTAGAATAGGAAAACCGGTCTGAACGGCCCGCTTCAGGCGGGCCGCGCAACGTTACTTAATGAAACCGAGCGATATCCACGGCACCAGCGCCACGATCAGCAGCGCCACGGTCAGTGCGGCCAGATAAAGCCACATGCGGCTCATGACCTTGTCGGGTGAAATCTTGCCGATCGCGCACGCGGCATAGAACCCCACCCCCACCGGCGGTGCGAACAGGCCGATGCCCATCGACAGGATCACCACCATCGCATAATGCACGTCGGGGATGCCCATCGAGCGAGCCACCGGGAACAACAGCGGCCCGAACAGCACGATCGCCGGGATGCCTTCGAGCACGCTGCCCAGCACGATAAACACCACCATCGAGATCAGCAGGAAGCCGGTGGCGCCGCCCGGCATGCCGTGCATCAGCCCGACCAGGCTGGCCGAGAAGCCGGACTGCGTGAGGGCCCAGGCCATTGCGGTGGCCATGCCGATGATCAGCAGAATGGCGCCTGAGAGCGCGGCGGTCTCGATCAGCATCGGATACAGCCGCTTGAAATCCAGATGCCGCAGCACCGCATGCATCGCCAGTCCGACCACGATGGTGTAGGCGATGCCCACAGTCGCCACTTCGGTGGCGGTGGCGGCGCCTTCGATGACTGCCGTGCGAATCAGAATCGGCAAGGCCAGCGCCGGCAGCGCAATCACGAAATTGCGGCCGATCACGCGCCATGGGGCGCGCTGCGCGCGTGCCGGCGTCTCCTTGCGGGTGTTGACATAGCAGACGATGACGATCGCCAGGGTGGCGATCACCGCCGGCAGCAGTCCGCCGATAAACAGCGCCGAAATCGATACGCTGCACACCGCGCCGATGGTGATCAGCACCAGGCTCGGCGGAATCGTCTCGGTCATCGCGCCGGTGGCCGAGAGCAACGCCACCAGATCTTCCGGCTTGGAGCCGCGTCGCTTCATCTCCGGAAACAGGGCGGGCGCGACCGCCGCCATGTCGGCGGCTTTCGACCCGGAGATCCCCGAGACCAGGAACATCGCGCCCAGCAGCACGTATTGCAGGCCGCCGCGCACATGGCCCAGCAGCGCGGCCATGAAATCGATCAGGCTGCGCGCCATGCCGCTCATCTCGATCAGCGCGCCGAGCAGTACGAACAGCGGCACGGCCAGCAGGATCAAGCTAGACATGCCTTCGTCCATGCGGCTGACCACGATCTGCAACGGCGCCTGCGTGGCCAGCGCGAGATAGGCCAGCGTAGCCGTGCCGAAGGCAAAGGCGATCGGGATGCCGCCGGCCACGCACAATCCGACCAGCACCACGAAGAAGATGATCAGGTTGTAATTGCCCATGGCCAGCAGCAGCGGCCGTCCGAACCACAGACCGGCCCCGATGGCCGCGATCACCGCCAGGCCCAGCCAGAATTGCTTGAGCGTCGCATGCCGTGCCATGCGGGCCACGGCTGCCAGCAACATCAGCGCGGTGCCCACCGGCAGCGCGGCGGCACGCCAGCCATCGGGCAGGCCAAGCGCCGGCGTGGTGATCGGCATTTGCTCCTTCGCGTGCTGATAGGCCGGCACGATAATCATGGCGACGAACACGCAAACCACCAGCGCCGCCATCGTCTCGAACCAGCCGCGCCACTTGTCCGGCATGCGGTTGACGATTGCCGACAGGCGCATGTGCTCGCCCCGATCCAGCGCCACCACCGCCCCCAGCATCGAGAGCCAGATGAACAGGATCGATGCGAGTTCGTCGGACCAGATCAAGGGGTTGTCGAGCACGTAACGAAAGATCACGCCGGTAAACAAAATGACCGTCTCGGCGATCACCAGCAAAACCGCCACCGCTTCCGTGACTCGCATCACGGCGCGGTTGGCGGTATCGAACCAGCGAGCAATCGCACGCGTGGGTTCTGCCTGCATCGGCTCGGCTCGCATGGACGTCGCCTTCATTTACGCAAGTTTCCCGGTGTATTTTTCCAGCAGCGTCCAGGCCTGGTCGCCGAACTTCTTGTGCCAGTCGGCATAGAACCCGGCGCTGCGCAGCGTGTCGCGGAAGCTGTCGGCGTCGACATTGTTGAATTGCAGGCCCTTGGCCTTGAGGTTTGCCTCCAGCGTGTCGTTGAGCTTTTTGACGTCGACGCGCTGTTTCAAGCCGGCCGCGTTGACGTTGGTGCGCACGATTTCCTGCAGATCCTTCGGCAGCTTGGCGAACGAAGCTTTATTGCCCAGGAACCAGAAGCCATCCCACATGTGGTTGGTCATCGAGCAATATTTCTGAACTTCGTAAAGCTTGGCCGTGGAGATGATCGCCAGCGGATTTTCCTGACCCTCGACGATATGCGTTTGCAGCGCCGAATACACTTCCGCGAAGTTGATGCTCGCCGGCGCCGAGCCGAATGCGCGGAACATCGAAGTCCACAGCGGGCTCGGCGGGACGCGAATCTTCATTCCTTTGAAATCGGCCGGCGTTTTGATCGGATGGGTGCTGCTGGTGGTTTGCCGGTAGCCGTTGTCCCAGATCTTATCGAAGGCGAACACCGAGGTCTTGGCGATTTCGCCGCGCACGTGAGCGCCGAGATCGCCGTCCATGGCGGCCCAGACCTGGCTGTAATCCTTGAACGCGAAGCCAATGCCGCTGATCTGCGCGGCCGGCACCAGCGTGCCAAGAATCAACGGCGACAGCGTGAAGTAATCGATCGCGCCGGAGCGGATTTGCGACAGCATGTCGCTGTCCGAACCGAGTTGATTGTTCGGGAATATCTGCAGATCGATACGGCCCTTCGACTGCTCGGCGATATTTTTGGCCATTTCCCGCGCGCGGATATTCATCGGGTGCGTGACGGGCAGGTTGTTAGCGTATTTGAGCGTGAATTCCGCTGCGTAGGAGTTGCTCTGATACAGGCCCGTGGCGGCGGCGGCCGACGTGGCGGCCATGATCTTCATGAAATTGCGACGATCCATCTGGCTCATGCTGGGTGTCTCCTGATTTTTTGCGTTGTTGGTGACGCGATCGGTGCCGCGCCGGGTCGAGCGACTGTTACCGCACGGTCATCTTACGCAAATTGGGTGCCAGTCAGGAATAGCTGGAGGGAAAACCCTTACATTGTTAAGTAATATTGGATGACAACCAGGGTATATCGTGACGTTTGCGCCGACGCGGGCGCGGCACACGGTGCCTGTCGCATCCCGCCGATCCGCGCCGGGATGCGACAGGTGTCGCAAACCAGGCGACAGGTGTGTCGGACATGAGACACATGTCCGCCGGCGCGTGACATGTACGGGCCGGCCGCGGCGCCGGATGTCGGCCCGTCGTTCCCGCTCGAGCGGCCTGGCATCGAACTTGCATCGAGTAGCGCCACATCCCATAAGGAGACTCGCATGACCACTGCCTGCCTAACCGGCTGGAGCCACTCCCAGTTCGGCAAACTCGACAACCTGCCGGCCGAAACGCTATTGGGCGATGTTGCCGCGGCGGCGTTGCAGGACGCCGGACTCGACCCCGAACAGATCGACGCGATTTTCGTCGGCACCTTCAACGGCGGCTTCCTTTACCAGGACTTTCCTTCTTCGCTGGTATTCAACCGGTTGCCCGCGCTGCGCTTCAAGCCCGCCGTGCGCTGCGAGAATGCCTGCGCGACCGGGTCGGCGGCGCTTTATGCCGCGCTCGACGCGATCGACAGCGGGCGCGCGCGCCACGCGCTGGTCATCGGCTTCGAAAAAATGACCGAGCTGCCCACGCGCGAAGTCGGCGACATTTTGCTCAAATGCTCCTATGCAAGCGAGGAAGCCGGCACGCCGGGCGGCTTTGCCGGGGTTTTCGGGCAGATCGCTCAAACCTATTTCGACCGCTACGGCGATCAGTCCGACGCGCTGGCGCGCATTGCCGCCAAAAATCATCGCAACGGCACGCACAACCCCTATGCGCATTTGCGCAAGGACTTCGGCTACGACTTCTGCCGCAACGTCTCCGAGAGGAACCCGGTGGTGGCCGGCCCGCTCAAGCGCACCGACTGCTCGCTGGTGTCGGATGGCGCTGCCGCGGTGGTGGTCAGCGCCGGCGAGGCTGCGCGCGGCATGCGTCACGCGGTGCGCTTTCGCGCCGCCCAGCAGGTCAACGACTATCTCCCGCTGAGCCGGCGCGACCCGCTGGCCTTCGAGGGCGGCGAGCGAGCCTGGCGCGGTGCGTTGGCGCAAGCCGGCGTATCCCTGAAGGACCTGTCGCTGGTCGAAACGCATGACTGTTTCACGATTGCCGAGTTGATCGAATACGAGGCGATGGGACTGGCGCCACGCGGTCAGGGCGCGCGCGTCGTCGCCGAGGGGCTGACTGAAAAGGATGGACTGCTGCCGGTCAACGCCTCGGGCGGGCTCAAAGCCAAGGGGCATCCGATCGGCGCGACCGGGGTATCGATGCACGTCATGGCGGCCATGCAGCTTACCCACAGCGCTGGCGAGATGCAGATCCCCGGGGCGCGCCTGGCGGGCGTGTTCAATATGGGCGGCGCAGCGGTGGCCAACTACGTCAGTATTCTCGAGGCGGTTTGACCGTATCCAGGACCAGGAAAGAAAAGAAAGCGAATCAAATGCTCAAGAAAGTCATGAATCTGGGGCGGTTGCTGTCCGACGTGGCGCGCCGTTATCCCGACGAACCCGGCCTGATCATCGGCGAGCGTCAATGGAACTGGGGTGAAATCGATGCGCGCGTCAACGCCGCGGTGGCGGCGCTGCGCGAGCTCGGCGTGCGCCAGGGCGACAAAATCCTGGTGCACTCGCGCAACAACCTGCCGATTTTCGAGAGCGCCTGGACCGCGTTCAAGCTCGGCGCCGTCTGGGTGCCGACGAACTTCCGCATCACACCGGCCGAGGCTGCCTATCTCGGGCAATCGAGCGGCGCCAGCGTCATGCTCTACGACCAGGGTTTCGAGGCGCACGTCGACGCAGTGCGCGCCGCCGCGCCGGGGCTCGAGCACGTCATCGCGATCGGCGCGCCGCGTCCCGGCGAGCACCATTACGAAGACCTGCTGGCGCGCCATGCGGGCGCCGCTGCCGCCGAGGCGGAAGTCGAGCATGAAGATCCGCTCTGGTTTTTCTACACGTCCGGCACCACCGGCCACCCCAAGGCCGGCATGCTCTCGCATGGGCAGATGGCGTTCGTGGTGACCAATCACCTGGCCGACCTGATGCCGGGGTTGACCCATCGCTGCCGCTCCATCGTGGTGGCCCCGCTCTCGCACGGCGCGGGCATTCACGCCATCGTCAATACCGCGCGCGGCGCGGCCAGCATTCTGATGCCTTCGGAAAAACTCGAACCCGAAGCGCTCTGGCAGGCCGTCGAGCGGTACCGGGTCGACAATATGTTCACGGTACCGACCATCGTCAAAATGCTGGTCGAGCACGAGTCGGTCGACCGCTACGATCACAGCTCGCTGCGTCACGTCATCTATGCCGGCGCACCGATGTACCGGGCCGACCAGAAGATCGCGCTGCGCAAGCTCGGCAAGGTGCTGGTGCAGTACTACGGACTGGGCGAAGTCACGGGCAACATCACCGTGCTGCCGCCGTGGCTGCATACCGACGACGATCAATCGCCCGATGCCCGCCTGGGCACCTGCGGGCAGCCGCGCACCGGCATGGAAATCGCCATTCTCGACGAGCAGGGCAAGCGCCTTGCCCCGTTCGAGACCGGCGAGATCTGCGTGCGCGGGCCGGCCGTGTTCATGGGCTATCACAACAACCCGGAAGCCAACGCCAAGGCCTTCAAGCATGACTGGTTCCATACCGGCGACATTGGTCACGTCGATGCGCAGGGCTTCCTGTACATCACCGGGCGTGCCTCCGATATGTACATCTCGGGCGGATCGAACGTCTATCCGCGGGAGATCGAAGAAGCCCTGCTGACCCATCCGGCGGTATCGGAAGTGGCCGTGCTGGGCGTGCCCGATCCCAAGTGGGGTGAATCGGGGCTGGCGGTGGTCGTGCCCAAGGCCGGCATGAATGCGCAAGCCACCGACCTGCTGGGCCATCTCGAGGCGCGCATCGCCAAGTACAAATGGCCGCGCCGCTTCGTTTTCTGGGACACCATGCCGAAGTCGGGCTACGGCAAGATCGTCAAAAAGCAGATCAAGGCGTTGCTGGAAGAGCGCGGAGACTTTCGCCTATGACGCCCCGGCAGCCTTCTCCATTTGCACATAACGGTCCGCCGTTGCTGCCGCGCATCGTCGATTGCGTGCTCGAAGGGCGGCACGAACTGCGTGTATCGGTGCCCAGCGGCGCCAACCTCGGGCAGGCCTTGCGCCAGGCCCTGGCGCGGTATGCGCACGGCGGCGGAGTCGGGCGCCTGTGCGCGGGCACCGCGCGCGGCCTGCGCTATCACATGATGGTGCATACCGGCGAGCCGACACGGCCGTTCGCTTACGGCGCGCCGGTCGACGTTGCCGAAGAGGTTGACCTGGTCAGCGGCGCGCTGACCATCGGCCGCGCGCCCGACGGCACACCCCTGTTGCATTGTCACGCCGGCTTCAGCGACTCCGCCGGGGAATTGCACGGCGGTCACCTGATCCTCGATCACACCTGGGCCGGCAGCGAACCGGTGGTGGCGCGCCTGTGCCTGTTTACCGAGGGCGGCTACGTCACGCGGGAAGACCTGGAGACCCATTTCAATCTGCTTTACCCCATTCGCGGAGTGGCTTCATGAACGAGTTGGCCCCGGCCGATGTGGCCATCGAACCCGGCGCGCTCGGGCGTCTGGTCGTCGCCCGGCTCAAGCCCGACCAGGACTTGACCGAGAGCCTTGAGGCGTTGTGCGCCGAGCACGGCATCAGTCGCGCGGTCGTGCGCGGCGCGGTCGGCAGCCTGGTCGACGCGCGTCTGGCTTACCGCGTTGGCGATGGCTGGCAGGAGCGGGTGGTCACCGGCCCTGGCGTCGAAATCCTCAACGTGTTCGGCGAGGCGGGCGCCGCATCCGGCGGGCGTGCCCCGGTGCTGCACGGCGTGGTGGCCGACACCGACGGCCGCATGTATGCGGGCCGCTTCGTGCGCGGCGCCAACCGGTGTTTCATTACCATCGAGGTGACCTTGCAGGAGTGGCTGCCGGGCGGCGCCTGAGCGCGCCGCCCATGCTCGCTCAGGCGCCGGCGGCGACCAGTCCGTCTTCGCGAAACATCGCCTTGATGCCGCGCACCGCCTGGCGGATGCGGGCTTCGTTTTCGATCAGGGCGAAGCGCACGTATTCATCGCCATATTCGCCGAAGCCGATACCGGGCGAGACGCACACCTTGGCCTGCGCCAGCAGGCGCTTGGCGAATTCGAGCGAGCCCAGCGCCCGGTAGGGTTCCGGGATGCGCGCCCAGATATACATCGAGGCCTTCGGCAGATCGACCGGCCAGCCCGCTTCGTGCAGCCCCTTGTAGAGCACGTCGCGGCGCCGCTGATACTGCGCGCGAATCTCGGCCACGCATTGCTGGTCGCCTTCGAGCGCAGCAATCGCCGCGACCTGCAGCGGCGTGAAAGTGCCATAGTCGTGATAGCTCTTGATGCGTGCCAGCGCGGCGACCAGATCGCGGTTGCCCACCATGAAGCCGATCCGCCAGCCCGCCATGTTGTAGCTCTTGGACAGCGTGAAAAATTCGACGGCGATGTCTTTCGCCCCCGGCACCTGCATGATCGACGGCGCGCGCCAGCCGTCGAAGACGATATCGGCATAGGCTAGGTCGTGCACCACCAGGATGTCGTGCTGCTTGGCCAGTGCCACCACGCGCTCGAAAAAGTCCAGCTCGACGCACTGTGCGGTCGGGTTCGACGGAAAACCCAGAATGATCATGCGCGGCTTCGGATAGCTCTCGCGAATCGCACGCTCCAACTCGGCGAAGAAGTCCACCCCGGGCAGAATCGGCACCGAACGCACGTCGGCCCCGGCAATCACCGCGCCGTAAATGTGAATCGGGTAGCTCGGGTTGGGCACCAGCACCGTATCGCCGCGATCGAGCGTGGCCAGCATCAGATGCGCCAGGCCTTCCTTCGAGCCGATCGTGGCGATCGCTTCGGTATCGGGGTCGATCGCCACGCCGTAGCGGTCGCGGTACCAGTGCGAAATCGCGCGGCGCAGGCGCGGAATGCCCTTGGAGGCGGAGTAACCATGCGTATCGGGCCGTTGTGCGACCTCCACCAGCTTGGCGACGATATGCGGCGGCGTCGGGCCGTCGGGGTTGCCCATGCTCAGATCGATGATGTCCTCGCCGCGCCGGCGGGCCGCCATCTTGAGCTCGGCGGTGATATTGAAAACGTAAGGGGGAAGACGATTGATACGCGCAAAGCTGCGCGAGCCTTGAGAGCCTGACATGATTTTCCTGAACGTAAGCGCCCGGACCGTCCGAGCGACGTACGGCACGAACGCGCCGTGCAGGCAGTGTAGCAGCAGGCGGCGTGTTTGGACACTGCTGGTGGGCGGATGTCGGATCAAAGCCGCAACGTCACCTTCGGCTCGCTGAGGGACATGGCCGAGGCTCGGACGCCGGTTCCGCCTGAGCCGTGCTCTTTATGCGGGTGGGGTCAACGGTTCGATCCGCCCGGATGCCACGTTGGCACCGCTATTCGCCGCCGCAGCCACACCCTATGACCCGATGCCCGAGGCGAGCTGCTGCAGGCGTCGCCCCTCGGCGCACGCCTCGGCCAGCAATTGGTCCCAATCATCCGGCGGATGCCCGCTTGCCAGCATTCTGCGAAACACCCGGTATGCGTCGTCGGCGCTCTCGTATGCACGCTTGCTGCCTTCGTCATTGACCCATGCGAATACGATCACTCTGCTTGACGCGTGATAGCGGAAAAACAGCCGGTATTGCTGAAAGAACTTGGCCCTGAACCAGTGCCTGTGTTCGTCGCCGAGCGTGTTGCCTTGCCGGTACTCCGGTCGCGTCGGGTCCTGTGCAATGATGTCGAACGCCAGTTTGTTTATCGCCGCAAGCCGTTTGGTGACGTTTTTTTTCATGTATCCGGCCCGATCCCGGCGCTTGAGTGCTTCGACCTGTTGAGCCAGCGCTTCGAGCTGAGCCAGGAACAGCGGGTGAGCGAAAATGGTCCAGCCGTGAATGACCAGGGGTATGGGGTTGCCGGCGCTCATTCATCGTCCGCCGACAACGGAGCATCAAGATCGACCTCGATATCGCCGGTCAGCGACTGCAAACGTTTCACGAAGCGAGCGTCGATGGCCCGCAGGCGTTCCGGATGGCTGGCGATGTCACGAGCCAGGAAGTCCAGGAAGGGCGCGAGCGCAGGATCGTCGTCCTCGGGGGACTCGGCGCGAGTCAGCACGACCTCGCCGTTGGGGCGGATCGTGTAATGGATCTTGTCGCGCTTGCCCAGGCGAAGGGCGCGCCGCACGGTTTCCGGCACCGTGGTCTGGTATCGGTCGGTCAGCGTGGATTCGACTTCAAGGGTGGCGGACATGACATTCTCCAGGCCGGTGGGGATGCCATGGTAATGCGATTGCATTTAAAAGTCAATGCAACTGCATTGTCAAGCGGATCGAGCATTGGCATGTCTTTGGGATGGGGCGTGTCCGCACGCATGGTAAAGTCGGCGGCGTTTCCCATCGCTCCACACGAAATTGCCATGGCTTATGCCTACCTGCTGATCGCTATCGTCGCCGAGGTGATCGCCACTTCCTCGCTCAAGGCGGCCGACGGCTTCACACGCATCGGGCCGTCGCTGCTGGTTGTCGCCGGCTATGGCGTGGCGTTCTATTGCCTGTCGCTGACGCTGCGGACAATCCCGATCGGCATCACTTATGCAATCTGGTCGGGGCTGGGTATCGTGCTGGTGTCGCTGGTCGGCTGGCTCGTTTATCACCAACGGCTCGACGCGCCGGCCATCGTCGGCATGGCGCTGATCGTCAGCGGCGTACTGGTGCTCAACCTGTTTTCAAAGGCCGGCGCGCACTGAGCGCGGCGCGCGCCGCGCATTTCCGGATGGCGCATGCCGGCGAGTAAGTTATAATTTCGCCCCGGCACGCGCTTGCTCGCGCGCCGCACGGCTGCCCATAGCTCAGCTGGATAGAGCATCAGCCTTCTAAGCTGAGGGTCGGGGGTTCGAGTCCCTCTGGGCAGGCCAATCGGCGTACCGGCCCGCCGTCGGCAAGCCGGCACGTCATCGCCGCGGCGCCTACATCTGCGCGCCGATCATCCACGGCACGAATTCCTCGTCGCCGACACCCAACGCCTCGCTCTTGCTTTGCTCGCCCGAGGCCACGCGCAGGATGGCGTGAAAAATCTCCTCGCCTTTTTGCATGACGGTCGCGCCGCCGTCCATGATGTCGCCGCAATTGACGTCCATGTCGTCGCGCATCCGATTGAACATCGGCGTGTTGGTCGCCACCTTGATCGAGGGCGCGGGCTTGGCGCCGAAGCACGAGCCGCGGCCGGTGGTAAACACCACCAGGTTTGCGCCGCTGGCGATCTGGCCGGTTGCGCCCATCGGATCGTAGCCCGGGGCATCCATGAACACCAGCCCGTGCGTGTCGATCGGTTCGGCATAACGGTACACGCCGGTGAGCGGCGTCGAGCCGCTCTTGGCCACCGCGCCGAGCGATTTCTCAAGAATCGTGGTCAGGCCGCCGGCCTTGTTGCCCGGCGTGGGGTTGTTGTCGATACTGCCTTTTTCGCGCTGCGCGTAATCTTCCCACCAGTGAATTCGTTCGACGATTTTTTCACCCACCTCGCGCGAGATCGCGCGGCGCGTCAAAAGGTGCTCCGCGCCGTAGATCTCCGGGGTCTCCGAGAGAATCGCCGTGCCGCCGTGCTGCACCAGCAGGTCGACTGCCGCGCCCAGCGCCGGATTCGCGGTAATGCCCGAATAGCCGTCGGACCCCCCGCATTGCAGCGCGATGTTCAGGTGCGAGACCGGCAGCGGCTCGCGCTTGACCTGGTTGGCCGCCGGCAGCATGGCGTCGATTGCCGCAATAGCGGCATCGACCGTTTTCTGCGTCCCGCCCAATTCCTGCATGACCAGCGGCACTACTGTCGGCCCGGCGTTGACGCCCTCGGCCAGGAACAGCGCGCCCATCTGATTGGCTTCGCAGCCGAGGCCGATCACCAGCACGGCAGCGAAGTTCGGATGCTTCACGAAGCCGCCCAGCGTGCGGCGCAACTGCTGGATGCCTTCGCCGTTGTGGTCGATGCAGCAGCCAAAGCTGTGGGTGATGGGCACGACGCCATCCACGTTCGGGTAAGCGTCGAGTTTGCCGGGTGCGGCAAAATGCCGGGCCACCAGCTTGCTGACCGTCGCCGAGCAGTTGACCGTGCTGACTACGCCGATGTAGTTGCGCGTCGCAACCCGCCCGTCGGCCCGGCGAATACCCAGGAACGTCGCCGGCTCAGGGGCCGGGACCACCGCCTTGACGTCGCTGCCGAAGGCATAGTCGCGGTCGAACGTGCCCATCGACAGATTGTGCACGTGAACGTGCTCGCCCGGCTCGATGGCACGCGTGGCGAAGCCGATGATCTGCCCGTAGCGGCGCACCGGCGCGCCCTCGGCAATCGCGCGCACCGCAATTTTGTGCGCCGCGGGAATGGCGTCGCGCGCGACGATGCCGTCCAGCTCGGCCAGGGCCGTGCCGGCGGCCAGTGCGTTGCGCGCAATCGCCACATCGTCCTGCGGCTTGATCAGCAAAACCAGCGTCTCCATGTTTTCTCCTCTGCGGTGGTTGGGTTGCCGCGACGCGATCGGAAAAGTTGGGGCAGCGCGCCGGGCCTGAGGGCAATTGTGGAATAATGCGAACCGGTCGGGCAAATTGGTCTGACCACATTTGATCGACATTTCGCCATGACCACCCCCACCGTTGCTCGAGGCCTGCTCGGGCGCGTCGTCAAGGACCTGGAAAACCGGATTCTCGAAGGCAGTTGGCGCGAGCGCACGCGCCTGCCGTCCGAACGCGCGCTGGCCGAGTCACATGGCGTCTCGCGCGCCACCGTGCGCGAGGCGATCCAACGGCTCGTCGCGCGCGGCCTGCTCGAGACCCGGCGCGGCAGTGGCGTGTTCGTGGTCGGCGCGCAGCCGGCGCGGGCGAGCGCGCCCTGGCTGCAACTGATCGCGCAGAGCGCGCCGATGCGCTCCGATACGCTCGAATTTCGCCTCATCTTCGAATGCGCGTCGGCGCGTTTTGCCGCCGAGCGGGCGAGCGCCGATGAGTTGGCGGAGATGGCCGATATTCTGGAACGCATGAAAAAAGCCGTCCACGCACGCAAGGTGGACGAGGAGGCGGCGACCGACGCGGCGTTCCATGCGGCACTGGCGCGCGCGTCGCACAACATCATGCTCGATCACTTCCACGCGAGCGTGATCACATTGCTGCGCGAGCACATCATCAGCAATACCTATGACGCCGCGCGCGACAGTGCCAATGCGCGCCAGCGGGCGCTGGCCCGGCTGGCGCAGCATCAGCGCGTGTTCGATGCGGTGCGCGCGCGCCAGCCGCAAGCCGCCTTCGAAGCGATGCGCGAACACCTGGATTTCGTCGGCCGTCAGTTTCCCGGCGACGGCTGACGCGGCGCGCGCGGAGTCCGGCGTTTCCTGTTTCCTGGCCGCTTACGCGAAGCCGACCACGCGGTGCGGCACGTAAGGCGCTTCGAGCAGCGCGATTTCTTCGTCGGTAAGCGTGAGCGACAAGGCCGCGACGGCGTCGTCGATGTGCTGCGGCTTCGATGCGCCGATAATCGGCGCGGACACGACCGATTTGCTCAAGACCCACGCCAGTGCCACTTGCGCACGCGGCACGCCGCGCCGCTCGGCGACTTGCGCCACCGCCTCGATAACGGCCCGGTCGGCGTCGGCGCTCGCCCCGTAAAGCGACTTGCCGTAGGCATCGGACGCGATGCGCTCGGTGCTCGCGTCCCACGCGCGCGTGAGACGACCGCGCGCGAGCGGACTCCAGGGCACTACGCCGACTTTCTCGTCCGCGCACAGCGGATGCATCTCCCGCTCTTCTTCGCGGTACAGCAGGTTGTAGTGATCCTGCATGGTGACGAAGCGCGTCCAGCCGTGCCGGTCGGACACATGCAGCGCCTTGGCGAATTGCCACGCATACATCGACGAGGCGCCGATGTAGCGCGCCTTGCCGGCTTTGACAACGTCATGCAGCGCCTCGAGCGTTTCCTCGATCGGCGTGTGATAGTCCCAGCGATGAATCTGGTAGAGGTCGACGTAGTCCATGCCGAGCCGTTTCAGGCTGGCATCGATGGACTGCATGATGGCCTTGCGCGAGAGCCCGCCGCCATTGGGCGCCTTCGACATCGGAAAGTACACCTTGGTGGCCACCACCAGTTCGTCGCGCGCGGCATAGTCGCGCAACGCCCGGCCGACGATCTCCTCGCTGGTGCCATCCGAATAACTGTTGGCGGTATCGAAAAAATTGATGCCGGCGTCCAGCGCGTGCTTGATGAGCGCGCGACTGGGCGCTTCCGGCAAGGTCCATGGGTGATTGCCGCGTTCGGGCACGCCGTAGGTCATGCAGCCGAGGCAGATGCGCGAAATGTCGACGCCGGTCGAGCCGAGTTTGACGGTTTTCATGAGCAGTCCGATCGAGATGAGGTGAGGAAGAGGAGAAGCGAGTTTCCGATTGTAGGGCGATTCGCCCAAGGCTGCAGGCGCTCGCGCAGTTGCCGCTGGGCGCGGGCGGTGCGATGATGTGCCTGTTCGCCGGACTCTCATCGCACATCGTCATGTCTGAACACATCGGTATCGTCGCTTGCTCGGCCGAGGGCGCCGCGCTGTGCTATCGCACCATCTGCAGCGAAGGCGCCCAATGGTTCGGGCCGCACGGCCATCCTGAAATTTCGATGCATACGCCGTCGCTCGCCGAGTATGTCGAATGTCTCGAGCGCAACGACTGGCAGGGCGTGTGCGAGTTGATGCTGGCTTCGGCCAACAAGCTCGCGAGCATCGGCGCCGATTTCCTGATCTGCCCCGACAACACCATTCACCAGGCGCTGCCGCTGATCGCCTCGAGGTCGCCGCTGCCCTGGCTGCATATTGCCGAAGTGGTGGCCGGCGAAGCCGCCGCGCGCGGCTGCCGGCGCGTTGGCCTGACCGGAACGCGCTGGCTGGTCGACAGCGACACCTATCCGGAAAAACTCGCCGAGCGGGGCATCGACTACGTGCGTCCGAGCGATGCCGAGCGCGACGAAATCAATCGCATCATCATGGACGAATTGGTCAACGGCGTTTTCACGCCCGAGGCGGTCGCTGCCTTCCAGCGCGTGATCGGCCGCATGAAGCAAGCCGGCTGTGATGCCGTGATACTCGGCTGCACCGAAATTCCGCTGATCATCAGCGATGCCAATTCACCGCTGCCGACCTTCGACTCGACACGCCTGCTGGCCAAGGCGGCGCTGCGCCGCGCGGCATACGCATGACGCCGCCCGCTCAGCCGCCGGGCTTGCGCCCCAGCAGATGGTCGATGAACAGACGCGCCGGCACCGCCAGCGTTTTGTAGTCGCGCACGCACATGTCCAGCGAAAGTTCGGCCCAGGGTTCGTCCAGCCGGATCATTTTGACGCCCAGGCTCTTGCTGTAGCCGGCCGCGATTTCACCAGGCACGATCGAGATGCCGAGCTTGGCGCGCACCATGTGGCACGCGGCGTCATAGCTGCCGACCCGCACGCGGGTGCGAACGATCTGGTTGTAGGCGTTGGCGGCCTGCGTGACGAGCCGGTCCCAGCCGCCGCCGTTGGTCAGGCTGACGAACTCGTGTTCGAGCGCCTCGAAGAACTTGATCGATTTGCGCTTGGCCAGCGGGTGCACGGCCGGCGTCACCAGTACCAGGCGAGTGGCGCGGTAATGCCAGAACTGCAGCGCATCCGGGTACTCGACCACCGGCGAGACGATACCGATATCGGCCAGCCCGCTGGTGACCGACTCCAGCGTGTCGGAGGTCGACTGCTCCTGCAGATCGACCCGAACATCCGGGTGCGACTCGCGGAATTTGGCGAGATCGTCCGGCAGAAACTGAATGACCGCGGCCAGGCTGGCGAACACGCGGATCTGCCCGCGCACGCCCTGCGCGTATTCGGAGAGCTCGGCATTCAATTGCCGCAACCCCCCCAGCGTGCTCTGCGCGTGCCGATACAGCACGTAGCCGGCGGGCGTCGGCTCCACGCCGCGCGCCAGGCGATACAGCAACTGCGTGCTGAACATCTCCTCCAGATCGGAAATGCGCTTGCTGGCCGCCGAGGCAGCGAGGTAATTGCGCTCGGCGGCCTTGGTCATATTGCGCAGCTCGACCACGTCGGCGAACAGCTTGAGCGAAAAGAAGTCGAGCCGCGTGATCGGCGGCACCGCCGCGCGCGAGGCCGATGCGGGCGCCGTTGGCAAGCCGTCGAGCAATGCGTCGTAGTCGCCAGTGTCTTCCGGCGGAAGTGTCTTTTGCATGATCGCACCTCTCTTGGTGGCAGCCATGTCAGTCTCCTGGCGCGGCGGCAGTGCCGCGGTATAGGGGGCGTGCGCTGTGCGCCGTCATAGTCGCGCCTCCTGTACCGCGTGGCATGCGACAGTGGTCGCGCCATGCAGCAGCGGCGCCGGCGCCTCGCGGCGGCAGCGCTCGTTGGCGTGCGGGCAGCGCGGATGAAAGGTGCAGCCCGGCGGCGGGTTCAGCGGATTGGGAACTTCCCCGGCCACGGGGGTCCTGGCCTTGCCGGTCATGTTCAGGTCCGGGATCGCGTCGAGCAGCATGCGCGTGTACGGATGGCGCGGATGCGCGAACAACTCTCGCTTGGGCGCGATTTCGACCATGCGGCCCAGATACATCACGCCGACGCGATCGGCGATATGGTGCACCACGGCCAGATTGTGCGAGATGAACAGATAGGTCAGCCCCATGCGCTGCTGCAGATCCTTCATCAAATTAAGCACCTGCGCCTGCACCGACACGTCCAGCGCCGAGGTCGGTTCGTCGCACACCAGGAACTCGGGCTGGGTGGCCAGCGCGCGGGCAATCGAGATGCGCTGGCGCTGGCCGCCGGAGAATTGGTGCGGATACTTCACTTTGTCGGCGGCATTCAGCCCCACCAGACCCAGCAATTCGTCGACCCGCTGCTCCATCTCGGCGCGGCTCATGTCCGGGCAATGCGCCTGCAGCGGTTCGGCGATGATGCGTCCGACCCGCCAGCGCGGATCCAGGCTGGCGTATGGGTCCTGAAAGATCATCTGCAGGCGCTGGCGCAGATGGCGGCCCTCGCGCGTGGCCAACGCCGCGATCGGCTGGCCCTCGAAATGAATCGCACCGCGCGTGAGTCCATACAGGCCCACCAGCAGTCGCGCGATGGTCGACTTGCCGCAGCCGGATTCGCCGACCAGGGCCAGGGTCTCGCCTCGCGCGATGTCGAACGACACGCCGTCGACCGCCCGCAGCGTGCTGCGCTGCTTGCCCTGCAGCAGCCGGTCGAGCCACGAAGCGGAAACGTCGAAATAGCGCGCCGCGTCGTCGACCTTGACCAGCGGTTCATGCACGGATGCCGTTTGCATGCCTGGGTTCCTTTCAGCAAGAGGGGGCCGGCTCGACCGCCCGCGGCTCGTGCAGCCAGCATGCTGCCTGGCTGTCGCCCGCCGGGAACAGCTCGGGACGCCGCACGGCGCACGGCGCGAAGCGCTCGCGGCAACGTGGGTTGAAGGCACAGCCCGGCGGTATGGCGTTCAGGAGCGGCATGGCGCCGTCGATCTGCGGCAGCCGCTCGACTTCACGCGCGATCGACGGGATCGACGCCATCAGCCCGGCCGTGTAGGGGTGGCGCGGCCGATGGATGACCTCGGCCACGCGGCCGATTTCGGCGACGCGCCCGGCATACATCACCGCCACGCGGTCGGCTGTCTCGGCGATCACGCCCATGTCGTGCGTAATCAGCATCACGGCGGTGCCATGTTCGCGGCACAGCGTCTTGAGCAGCGTGATGATTTGCGCCTGTACCGACACGTCGAGCGCGGTGGTCGGCTCGTCGGCAATGATCAGCTTGGGTTCGGCGGCCAGCGCCAGCGCAATCACCACGCGCTGCCGCATGCCGCCGGAGAACTGGTGAGGATAATGCTCGATGCGTTCCTTGGCCGCCGAAATGCCGGTCGACTCGAGCAATTCGATGGCGCGTTTTTTCGCTGCGCCGCGGCTCAGGTCGAGATGGGTCTGGATCGTCTCGATCAATTGGCGCCCGACCGTGTACAGCGGGTTGAGCGACGTCAGCGGATCCTGAAAGATCGCGCCGATCTCGCGTCCGCGGATGCGCCGCATCTGCTCGTACGGCAAATTGTCGATGCGCCGCCCGTTCAGGCGGATCTCGCCGCCGGCGATGCGGCCCGGCGCCTCGAGCAGGCCGATGATGGCCGCGCCGGTAAGCGACTTGCCCGCGCCCGACTCGCCGACCACACCGAGCACTTCGCCCGGTGCGATCGATAGCGAGACCTGGTCGATGGCTGTGAGCACGCCGTGGCGAGTCGGGAATTCGACACGCAGCTCGCGCACTTCGAGAAGCGGTGTTGCTTGGGTTGACACGTCTACCTCACTGCAGTTTGGGGTTGAGCGCGTCGCGCAGCCAGTCCCCGAGCAGGTTGACCGACAGCACCAGCAGGACCAGCGCGAGCCCGGGGAAAATCGTGATCCACCATTCGCCGGAGAACAGATAGTCGTTGCCGGTGCGGATCAGCGTGCCCAGCGAAGGCGACGTCGGCGATACGCCGACCCCGAGGAACGACAGTGTCGCCTCGGTGATGATGGCGGTGGCCACATGCACGGTCGCCAGCACCAGCACCGGCCCCAGAACATTGGGCAGCACGTGGCGAAACATGATGCGCGGCGACGAAATGCCCATCACGCGGGCGGCCTGCACGTACTCCTTGTGCTTCTCGACCAGGGTCGAGCCGCGCACCGTGCGCGCGTATTGCGGCCAGCCCGCCAGCGAGATCGACAGGATCAGCACCGGAAACGCGATCAGGTCGTGCAATTCGTGCGGAAAGATCGCCCGCGCGATGCCGTCGACGAGCAGCGCGATAAGGATCGACGGGAACGACAACTGCACGTCGGCCACGCGCATGATGACGGCATCGAGCGCGCCGCCGGAAAAACCCGAGAGCAATCCCAGGCCGACGCCGAACACCAGCGAGAGCAGCACCGCCACCACGCCGATGAACAGCGAAATGCGCGAGCCGTAAATGATGGCCGAGAGCACGTCGCGCCCCTGATCGTCGGTGCCCAGGAAAAACGTCCATTGACCATGCGAGACCCAGGCCGGGGGCAGCAGGGCGTTATTCAGGTTCAGCGTGCTCAGGTCGAACGGATGGTGCGGTGCGACCCAGGGCGCGAAAACCGCGGCGACGATCATCACGCATGCGATCAGCGCCGCGACCATCGCCAGCGGCGAACGCACGAAGCTATGGAAGAGATCGCTGTCCCGGCAGCGGGACAGGAGGCTCTTGCCGGCGGCAACGCTCACGCTCACTTGACCGAGACCCATTTGAGGAAGAAGTTGTCATCGGGCACTTGCACCACGTGGACATCCTTCTTCACGCCCCACGCCAGCGCCTGCTGGTGCAGCGGCAGGTAGGCGATGTCGTCGGAGGTGAGCTTGAGTGCTTCGGCGATCAACTGATTGCGCTTGGCCGGGTCGCTTTCCGAGGCGATCTCATGCGTGAGTTGATCGACCTTCGGGTTGCTGTAGCCGCCGATGTTGAACTGGCCCTGGCCGACTTTCGGATCGGGCGTGGCCACCAGCGCGTTGAGCACGTTCTGCGCGTCATAGCTGCTCGGCGACCAGCCCAGCATGTAGAACGACGTGTTGTGCGACAGGATGCGCGGGAAGTAGGTCGCCTTGGGCTCGACCGTCAGATCGACCTTGACGCCAACGTGCGCGAGCATTTGCGCGACCGCCTGGCAGATCTGCGCGTCGTTGACATAACGGTTGTTCGGGCAGTTCATGCCGACTTCGAAGCCATTCGGATACCCCGCTTCGGCCAGCAGCTTCTTCGAGGCGGCCGGGTCGTACGGCAGGCGCTTGTTGAGTGCCGGCGAGAAGCCATTGATGCCCGGGCCGAGCAGCAAATTGGTCGGCGTCGCCGCGCCGCGCATGACCACGCGCTTGATCAGGTCGATGTTGATCGCCTGGTAGAACGCCTGACGCACACGCTTGTCCTTGAAGGGGTTCTTGCCTTTGACGTTCGAGTAGAGCAGTTCGTCACGCTTCTGGTCCATGCCCAGGAAAATCGTGCGCAACTCCGGGCCATGAAGCATTTTCAGATCCGGATTGGCCTTGATGCGCGGCACGTCCTGCAACGGCACCGGCTCGATCAGGTCGACCTGGCCCGAGAGCAGCGCGGCGACGCGGGTCGCGCCATTGGAGATCGGCGTGAAGACGGCCTTGTCGACGTTGCCCTCGATCTTGCCCCAGTAATGCGGGTTGCGCTCGAATACGGTGCGCACGCCCGGCTCGCGCGAGGCAATCTCGTAAGGGCCCGTGCCGTCGGCCTTGAAAGACGCGGCGTTCTCGACCTTTTTCGCCTTGTCGGCCGGATGCACGGCGTTGTTCGCCTCGCACCACTTCTGGCTCATGATGTACCACTGCGTGATCATTTGCGGCAGGATCGGGAACGGCTGCTTGGTGATCACGTCGATCGTGTGGTCATCGATCTTTTTGATCTCGGCGATCTGCTGCACGAAGGTCTTGACGTCGGAGCCGGTATCCTGCGCGCGCTTGAGCGAGAAGATCACGTCGTCGGCGGTAAATGGCGTGCCGTCCTGGAATGTCACGTTCTTGCGCAGATCGAAGCGCCACACGGTCGGAGCCGTCTGCTTCCAGTCGGTGGCCAGCACGGGCACCAGTTCGAGCTTCTTGCCCCGTCCGACCAGCGGCTCGAACACGTTGCCCAACAGCGAGAGTTGCTGCGTCTCGTCGAGCGAATAGGGGTCGAGCGACAGCGCATCGCCCTGATTGGCGAATTTGAGCGTGGCGGCGTGTGCCGCGGTACCCAGCGCCAGGCCCAGGCTGGCTGCCAGCGCCAGAGCGCGGCAGTGATACCGAAAATGATGGCTGAACTTCATGGATATCTCCTTTTGTCTTGTCTTCGTTGTGTTACGTGCTGTGTTCCAACTCAGGGTGCCGTGAGGGGCATCGAGCGTTCGGCCAACGCGGCGAACAGTGCGCTGCCCAGCGGCAGAATGTCGTCGTTGAAGTCATAGCGGGTATTGTGCAGGACGCACCCGCCCTCGAGGCCGCCCTGGCCGATGCGTACATAGGCGCCCGGTTTGCGCTGCAACATGAAAGCAAAATCTTCGGAACCCATCGACGGCGGCAGATCGCGAATCACATTGTCCGCGCCAACCAGTGTTTGCGCCACATCGGCGACGAACTGCGCGAGGTGGGGGGTATTGATGGTGGCCGGATTCATGCGGACATACTCGACCGTGGCCGTGGCGCCGAACGCCATCGCGACTTGCGTGCACAACGTTCGCAGGCGCGCCTCGACCATGTCCTGCGTGAGCGGATTGAAAGTGCGCACGGTGCCGATCAGGGTGGCAGTGTGCGGTATCACGTTGAAGGCCTTGGCGTTGCCGGCTTCGACCGCGCACAGGCTGACCACGGCCGAGTCGAAGGGATTGACGTTGCGCGCGACGATGGTCTGGGAGGCCGCGATGATGTGCCCGGCCGCCACGATCGGGTCGACCGCCATATAGGGATGCGCGCCATGCCCGCCACGCCCTTCGATGCGAATCTCGACCCGGTCGCAGGCCGACATCATCGGCCCGGGATTGATGCCGATCTTGCCCGGCGGCAGGCTTGGCCAATTGTGCATGCCGTACACTTCGTCGCAGGGAAATCGTTCGAACAGGCCGTCCTCGAGCATCGCCGAGGCGCCGCCGCAGCCTTCCTCGCCCGGCTGGAAGATGAGCGCGACGGTGCCGTCGAAGTTGCGCGTCTGCGCCAGATAGCGCGCCGCACCCAGCAGCATCGTGGTGTGGCCGTCGTGGCCGCAGCCGTGCATCAGGCCGTGCCTGGTCGAGCGATGGCCGAATTCGTTCTCCTCGACGATCGGCAGCGCGTCCATGTCGGCGCGCAGCCCGATCATGCGGCCGCTGCCGGTCGCGCGTCCGGGGATCACGCCGACCACGCCGGTCCTGCCGATGCCGCGATGCACTTCGATGCCGAACCGCTCCAGGGTCTCGGCCACGATGCGGGCGGTGCGCAGTTCTTCAAAGCCCAACTCGGGATGGGCGTGCAAGTCATGCCGAATGGCGATCAGGTCGCCGTGAAACTGGTTGATGGCCGTCATCGGCGACGGCTGGGAAAGACGCTTGTCCATTGATCTGAAGTTCTGGTCTGAATGTAATGGGAACGACGAATGCCTGTCAGTGAGCGCGTCCCACGCGCAAGCGCGGATCCACGGCGAAATACAGCAGATCGACGACCAGGTTGATCACCACGAAGATCAACGCGATCAAATACAAATAAGCGGCCATCACCGGAATGTCGGCCGACTCCACGGACTGGATGAACAGCAGGCCCATGCCGGGCCACTGGAACACCGTCTCGGTCACCACCGCGAAGGCGATGATGCCGCCCAACTGCAGGCCGGTGATGGTGATGACCGGCACCAGCGTGTTCTTGAGCGTGTGGCCGAAGTGAATTGCGCGTTGGGTCAGGCCCCGCGCTCGGGCGAACTTGATGTAGTCGGTGCGCAACACTTCGAGCATCTCGGCACGCACCAGGCGGATCAGCAGGGCCAACTGAAACAGCGATAGCGTGATCGACGGCAGAATCAAATGCCGCCAGCCATCGACGGTGGCGAAGCCGGTGGTCCACGGGCCCAGCGCGACGACATGGCCCCGTCCATAGGATGGCAGCCAGTGCAGCACTACGGAAAAAACGAAGATCAGCAGAATGCCGATCAGAAAGGTCGGCAGCGAAATGCCCAGCAGCGATACCGTCAGCAAGGTCTGCGCGCCGAGCGAGCCGCGCCGCAGCGCCGTGTAGACGCCCAGCGGCAAGCCGATGGCGATCGCCAGTACCGATGCGCACAGCGACAGTTCGAGCGTGGCCGGCATGCGCTCCTCGATCAGTGAAGATACTTTACGTCCTTCCTGATAAGAGACCCCGAATTCACCGCGCGCGCTGTTGGCGACAAAGGCACCGAACTGCACCAACAGCGGCTTGTTCAGACCCAGTTCGGTGCGCAACTGGGCACGCTCCTGGGGCGTTGCATCCTGCCCGACCATGAAGGTCACCGGGTCGCCGACGTAGCGAAACATCAGAAACGCGATGAGCGCGACCGTCAACATGACGAGTAGGGCCTGAATCAGGCGGCGGACAACGAATGCGAGCATGGCGTCGGTGTGCGGTTCGAAGCGCTAATGAACATTTCTGCTGCAGCCGCATGGCAAAACCGCTGCGCGTTGTCCTGGTAGCGTTTCCTGGTCTGCCTCGAGTCGAGGGGTACCGGATGTTAGCGACAATTTTGTGTCATGCACAACTACGAATACCTGTAACCGTCGACGTAGCATAACACTGCCGCAGATGCTCGAAAACCTTTGCCCAGTCTGGCGATCCGAGCGTTCGAAAACGACGAAGGCTGCTGTTCCAAATGGATGCTTGTTGACCGCTGGCTGGCGGCCGAAACTGAGAATCGGATGCTTGGCTATGAGTCACGCCGGCGCGCAGACGACGGAACGCGGCGGCGCTTTTCCCCAGCGCCAGATTGGAGCGGGCCCGGAAGGTGTCGAGATCCAGTCGCCCGGCACAGGCATTCTCGCGTAAGGCAGTTTTCAGAAACTGGCCGCGCCGCATCCCCCGCAGGGAATGCCGCGGCATATGTACGTGGGAAATAATAACGATGAATTTGACGAGTTCCATCAAGGAGAACGGGCCCTCGGGCGCGATAGTGGCGCCCCCGCCACTGGCTGTGGCGAAGCGATCGCTGGGCGAGGAATTCATTTGCTTCGACGAAACCCAACTCAAGGTGACCGACACCGGCCGTGAGCGCCCCGGCGGGGTGCCGAGCCTGGTCAGGGATTTGCGCGCGGCGGCAAGCGCCGCCGACCGTCAGCGCCTGGTGCGCGGCACGCTCTACACGATCGGCTTCGAATGGCTCGGTTACTGCACCATGCTGCCGTCGCCCGAGGGTTTTGCGCCGCGCACCATTTTCACCAGTTACGCCAACCCTGAATGGATCGATCGCTATTTCGCCGAGCGGCACTATTTGATCGATCCGCGTCTGAAGGAGAGCGCGCACACCTGCTTGCCGCTGGCGTGGGATGTGGAGGACCTCGAGCGCAACCTGAGCAGGGCCGGCTGGACCGACGACGGCCGGCGTTTCATCGAGGACATGATGGCGTGCGGCATCCGCAGCGGCATCTGCCTGGCGCTGGGCTCGCCTGCCAATGCCAGTGAGCTGACCTTCATCAGCCTGCTCTCGCGTGCGCAGAGCAGGCAATGGATCGTCGACGGCATTTTCGGGCAGGCCGTCACCCTCGGCCTGTGCGTGCATGAGTTCATCACGCAGTACGCCCGCATTACCACGCCGGCACAGCCGTCCGAGCGGCGTGCCCTGTCGCCGCTGCAGCAGGAGATTCTGCAGTGCCTGAGCCGGGGGCTGTCGGACAAGCAAATTGCCTACTGTCTCAATTTGTCTTCATATAACGTCGACTACCACCTGCGCCAGATGCGGCGCCGCTTTGCCGTGCGCAATCGCGTGCAACTGGTCAATGCGGCGATGACGGCGCTGCCGCAGGGGGCGAGCCCGTCACGCTCGCCGAACACTCCTCTGGAGGGCCTGTTGGTGTGACAAGCCGACGATCGCGCGGGCCGCTACCTCGCGCGATCGCTTCGCTCACACCTTGTGGTCCCGTCATTGCCGCGCGCGACCCGACCGCGCACGAACGCTGTTGCGCTGAATGATCCACGACTCCTGCGACGCCGTTTGACCTTTTACGCCATCGGGCCGTTTTGTCGTCGCCCTTGACGCATATCAATCCTGCCGGCCGCATCGCTGTCATCATCAATAAAAACCGATGCGAATCGCCGGCCTTCGCATACCGCTTCGGACGTGGTGCGGATGCCTTGTGGCGTTCGTCGAGTCCGGCGGCCTCGCGCCGGCCCATGTAAAAAGCCGGCGGCGTGCCGCCGGCGCAAGGAGCAGCCATGAAGTCACGCCAACGTTCGGAAACGGTGCGTCCCGCCCGCTGGGACAAGCTCGATGACAATCCGATCCACGATAGCTACCGGCCAACCGTCAAGTTTCATGAGCCCACCGCGTGCGAGGTTTGCGGCGCGGTGTACATGAATGGCCGCTGGCGCTGGGCGGCGGCGCCGGACAATGCCGATTTGGTGACGTGCCCTGCCTGTCGCAGAATCCACGATCAGGTGCCGGCCGGGCAGGTCGAGTTGAGCGGCACGTTCTTGCGCGAGCACCAGGACGAAATCATGGCGCTGATCCGCCATCACGAAGAAAAAATGAAAAGCGAACACCCGTTGGAGCGCATCATGGCCGTGACCACGCATGAGGACGGCGTGACGGTCACCACCACCGGGTCGCACCTGGCGCGCGATATCGGCGAGGCGCTCAAGCGAGCGTTCCAGGGCCATATGGAAATGGGCAGCGCGACAGCCGAAAGCATGTTGCGCGTGATCTGGTCGCGATAACCTGGGGCGGGAAGGAGGGCGTCATGGCACTGTTCAAGGACCGGGAAGACGCTGCGCTGAAGCTGGCTCAGGCGCTGCGCGCGTGGCGCGGCAGGCGGGCGCTGGTACTCGGGGTGCCGCGCGGCGGCATGGTGCTGGCGGCGGTCATTGCGCGCGAGCTCGAAGGCGAACTCGATGCCGTACTGGTACGCAAGCTGCGCGCGCCGCGCAACCCCGAGCTGGCCGTGGGCGCAGTCGACGAGGAAGGCATCGTGTCGATCGAGCCGTTCGCCGAAGCCGCCGGCGCGAACCAGGAGTACCTGCATCGCGAGATCCAGCGGCAACTCCAGGTGCTGCACGAGCGCGGGCTGCGTTATCGCGCGCGCGCGGGCGCGGTGGATCCGGTGGGGCGGGTCGTGATCGTGGTCGACGACGGCATGGCGACCGGCGCCTCGATGGCCGCGGCGCTCGAGGCCGTGCGTCGGCGCCAGCCCGCCGAGTTGATCTGCGCGGTACCGGTGGCGGCCAGCAGCGCACTGGCGCGGGCCCGCACTTTTGCCGACCAGATCTGCTGCCTGCACGAGATTATCGATTTCGGCGGCGTGGGGCAGTACTACGAGAACTTCGACCAGGTGGAGGATGCGCGTGTCGAAGCGCTCCTGCAGGCCGCGCCCGGTGCCGAGCGCGACTCGCAGGATCGATGAAACGCGCGGTACGGGCAGCCTTGATTTAGGTCATCACGCCAGGCACGCGCACGCTCATGCTTGGGGCGACATGCCGCCGATCGCGTGCATGCACACTCACTCCCTGGAGGTTGCTATGTCGCAAATCGTCAAGGTCGTGGAAATCATGACCGAATCGCCCAAGAGCTGGGAAGACGCCGCACAGAAAGCTGTCGACAAGGCGTCGAAGTCGCTGCGGGGAATCAGCTCGCTCTACATTCAGGACATGTCGGCCGAAGTCGAGAAGGGCAAGATCGTCAACTATCGAATCAATGCCAAAGTGACGTTCAAGCTTGAATGAGGCACGGCGCCGCCGGAGCCCATGCCGCCGGACGGGCTCAGGCGGCGCCAGGCCGCAGCGGTCTGGCGGCGATCCGCGCGCTCACGCATTGCTGTCCGGTGCTTCGTCGGAATCAAGGCGAATCAGCATCTGATGGCCGAAGCCCTGGCTGTAATCGAGCACTTTGACCAGCCATGGCGTTACCTTGATATAAACCGTTTGCCCGGTGGGATCTTGCGGCATGACATCCCAGGGCGTCGAGAATTTTTGCTTAAGCAGCGCCTGCGCTCGCATGCTCTCGGCGGCATCGTCGGCCAGCACCTGCGCGGTGGCCGCGACCGATAGCGCCTTGAGGTCGCTCCAGGTGTTGTAGGGCAGGTTGATCGTCAGAGACACTTTGGCGCACTGCTGGATATTGACGACCTTGCCGCTATTGCGTGCGGTTGCGAAATACAGCCGCAAGCCGTCGTTGGCGTAGCTGATCAGATTGGCCTGAGGGTAGCCGTCGCGTCTGAGCGTGGCGAGCGACATATCCCTGCCCGACTCGATGATGTTCAAAATGGTGCGCTTTGCTGCGGGATCGATTGACATCGTGAACCTCGATGACTGCCTTCATGAATGTGCGCCGGGGTTGTTTCGCTTCCGGTTTCAGGCGCCCGTCTGCGTGCGTGGCAGGCCGGCGGCGGGCGGCTCGATCAGCGGACCCGACGGTGCAGCGGCCGGCAGGGCCGTGTCCTGCAGGAACGGCTTCAATGCCTCCTGGTCGAGCATCTCGCGCTGCAGCAGCGCCTGTGCCAGCCGTTCGAGCTGAGTGCGCCGGCTGGTGAGCGTTTTGATCGCCCGCTCGTGAGCCTCGGCCAGCATGCGCTCGATTTCTTCTTCGATGCGTGCCGCGGTGCGCTCGCTGATCGCGCTGCGCCCGAGCATCGCTGCGGCGTCGCCGCCGGGCTGCTCGCCGTCGCCGCCAAACCATGCCAGGCCCAGGGCCGTGCTCATGCCGCAGCGCGCCACCATCTGCCGCGCCAGTTCGGTGGCCTGGCGCAGGTCGCTCTCCGCGCCGCTCGATATATCGCCGAACACGATTTCCTCGGCCGCGCGGCCGCCCAACAGCACGTCGAGGCGATCGGCCACTTCGCTGGCGCGCAGCAAGTAGCGGTCGGCGGTGGGCATTTGCTGGGTGTAACCCAACGCCATCACGCCGCGCGGGATGATCGAGATCTTGGTGACCGGATCGGCGTGGGGGCGGCCGGCCGCGACCAGCGCATGGCCGGCTTCGTGAAAGGCGATGATGGAGCGCTCCTCGAGGGTCATCACCCGGCTCTTGCGCTGGATGCCGCCGATGGCGCGGTCGATGGCTTCGTCGAAATCGCGCATGTCGATCTGCGGCTTGTCCTGGAGCGCGGCATGCAGCGCCGCCTCATTGACGATATTGGCCAGGTCGGCACCGGCGAAGCCCGGCGTGCGCGCGGCGATGGTGGCCAGATCGACGTCGGGCGCCAGCTGCACGTGACGCGCATGCACGCGCAGGATCTGCTCGCGGCCGTTGACGTCGGGTCGATCGATTGTAATGTGGCGGTCGAAGCGGCCTGGCCGCAGCAGGGCGGCGTCGAGCATTTCCGGGCGGTTGGTCGCCGCCACCAGGATGACGCCCGAATTGGTGTCGAAACCGTCAAGCTCGACCAGCAGCTGGTTGAGCGTTTGCTCGCGTTCCTCGTTGCCGCCCAGATAGGTGCCGCTGCGGCGCTTGCCCAGCGCGTCGAGTTCATCGATAAAGACGATGCACGGGGCCTGCTGCTTGGCTTCCTCGAACAGATCGCGCACGCGCGCCGCGCCGACGCCGACGAACATCTCGACGAACGCCGAGCCGCTGATCGAAAAGAACGGCACGCCCGCCTCGCCGGCCACAGCCTTGGCCAGCAGCGTCTTGCCGGTGCCGGGCGCGCCGGTGATCAGCACCCCTTTGGGTATCTTGCCGCCGAGCCGGCGATAGCGCTCGGGCCGCTTGAGGAAATCGACGATCTGCATCAGCTCGCCCTTGGCCTCGTCGATGCCGGCGATGTCGTCGAAAGTGACCTGCGTGGTGCGCTGATGGTAAAGCTTGGCGGTGTTCTTGCCGATGCCGAACATCGAACGGGAGCGCCCGGCAGAGCCTTGCATCATGTTCCACAACACCAGAAACAGCACCAGCGGCATCGCCCACGACAGCGCGACGCTCCACCAACTGCTGGCCGGCGCGCCGGTAAAGCGGATCTGGGCCTTGTTGAGCGCGTCGAGCAGCTGCGGGTCGGCGACGCGCTCGGTGGAAAACGCATAGGGCGGCTTGCCGAGCGTTTTGAGCGCGGTGATCTTGTCGGCGGGCAGCTCGCCCTGCAGATCGGTGCTGGTGATCGTGCCGGTGATCTGCTCGGCGCCGATCGTCAGGTCGTTGACCTTGTGCGCGGCCAGCAGCGTCTGGAACTCGCTGTACAACAATGGCGTGCTGCGCGGCGCGGTCGCGTAGATCAGATACAGCATCAGCCCGGCCGCGATCAGCAGCCAGATCGAAAAAACGGGCTTGTCGCCCAGGATGGGTTTTGGCATCGGTGGCGCTCTTGGTTGGAGACCGCGTGGCGGCGCCTTCGGGGCCGCGGCGCGCGAAGTCGCCCTGTTTATGTTGCTTATAGACCCGGCCGCCGCCGGGCTTCATGACATATGTCAAGCGACGCGGCAACGCGCGCCTGGCGCTTGACCCTCGTCAAGGCGTCCAGCGCCGGCACGCGCAGTATCAAAGCAATTCCGGCGCGCAAGGAGCCCGCGAAATCCCATGATGCACAGGCAGATCGAAGCACGCGCGGCGCGCTACCAGCTGTCCCCCGTGTCGCGGCACGTGTGGGCCACGAAATATCGTTGGCAGCCGCCTGGCGGGGCGCCCGAGTGCGATATCGCGCAAACCTGGTGGCGGGTGGCGCGCGCGCTGGCGGGGGCGGAGCCTGCCGCACGCGGTCTGTGGGCGCGCCGTTTCTACCGTGCGCTGGCAGGTTTTCGCTTCGTACCGGGCGGACGCATTCTGGCAGGCGCCGGCACCCGTGGCGATGCCTGTCTGCTCAACTGTTTCGTCATGCCCGACGTGGCCGATGCGGCCGACGCGCGCTTCAGGGCGCTGCGCGAAAGCGCCTTGACGTTGCAGGCCGGCGGGGGTATTGGACTGGATTTTTCCGCGTTGCACCCGCGTGGCGAGTCGGCCAGCGGCAGCGGTGCCTTCGCTGCGGGGCCGATCGCCTGGATGCACGTGTGGGATAAACTCTGCGCGACAGTGGAAACGCGAGGGCAGCGGCGCGGCGCGATGATGGCGGTGCTGGCGTGTGACCATCCCGACATCGAGGCGTTCGTGCGGGCCAAGCGAGAGCCCGGCGCGCTGAGTCATTTCAATCTGTCGGTGCTCGTCGGCGACGCGTTTTTGGCGGCGGTCGCCGCGCGCGCGCCCTGGCCGCTGCGCTTTCCGGCGCGCGGGGAAGCGGGTGGCCAAGTGGTGCGCACGATACCGGCGGTGACATTATGGGATGCGATCCTGCGCAACGCCTATGAAACGGCCGAGCCCGGCGTGCTGTTCATCGATCGGATCAACCGCTGCAATAACCTGGCCTACTGCGAGCGGCTGCATGCGACCAACCCATGCGGCGAAATTCCGTTGCCGCCTTACGGCGCCTGCGATCTGGGCTCGTTCAATCTGACGGCGTTCGTTTGCGCGCCGTTCACCGCGCAGGCGTCTTTCGACTGGCCGGCCTTGCGCCGGCTGGTGCCGCTGGCCGTGCGCATGCTCGACAACGTCTACGAGATATCGGCGTTTCCGTTGCCGGCGCAGCAGGCCGTCGGGCAGGGGGCGCGCAGGCTCGGCCTGGGGCTGATGGGGTTGGGCGACGCGCTGGTGATGCTTGGCCTGCGCTACGACAGCGCGGCGGGACGGCATTTCGCGGCGCGCGTCATGGGTGAGATATGTCACGGCGCTTATCGCGCGTCGGTGGCGCTGGCCACCGAAAAGGGTCCCTGCGCGGCATTTTCGGCCAAACCGTACCTGCAGGCGCCTTTCATTGCGGCGCTGCCGCAGGACATCCGCGACGGTATCGCCGCGTTCGGGATTCGCAACAGCCACCTGACGGCGATTGCGCCGACCGGCTCGATCAGCCTGCTGGCCAACAATGTGTCGAGCGGTCTCGAGCCGATTTTCGCGCCATCCTACGATCGCCGCCTGCGGGGCGGCGAGACCGACCGCGTGATGACGCTGCACAGCCACTCGGTGCTGGCGTATCGCCGGTTGAGCGGCGACGTGACGGGAGTGCCGCCGGCATTCCGGGCGAGCTCGGAGGTGTCGGCCATCGCGCAATTGCAGATGCAGGCAGCGTTGCAGAGGTATGTCGACAACGCTATCGCCAAAACCGTGAATCTGCCGGCCGCGATCGATTTCGAGGCGTTTCGCGCAACCTATGAACGGGCCGCCCGGCTCGGCCTCAAGGGCTGTACGACCTACCGGCCGACAGCCTTGCGCCAGGGCATTCTGTGCGTCAGACCGCCCCATGCCTGAAATCGCGTCAAAGCCGCGAGCTGCCTTGCCTTGAGCGATCCCGCCGCGTTATTGCGCGGGCACCACGCTATATGACTTCGTCAGCCAGGTTTTGCCGTTGTCGCTGGCCATGCAGACCGTCTCGTCGGCCGTGCCATGGACGAAGGCGGTGTGATAGCGCAAGCACAGCGTATCGAACGGCTCGCCTTCGCGATGGCGGCGGGTGAGCACGCCGTCGCCGCGTGCGGTTTTCGCGCCGTAGGGCGCGCGTACGGTCTGCATTTGCGCGACCCAATCGGTCTGGCTGATGCCGGCCTGCAGCGCCGGCGACGCTGCTTTCCAACCGGCTTCATAGTTGCCGCTGTCGAGAATCGCCAGCCAGCGCTGCGCGGCCGCCGCCGCCAGCTCGGGCGAGGCATCGGCCTGCGTCGCCGCCGGCGATTTGCCGCCCCACAATTTGTGCCAGTCCTGGCTCATCGACGAGCAGCCGCCAAGAAGCGTTGCGAGCATCGCCAACATACCGATTCGTTTCAACACGTGCATCGAAGATGTCCTTTGTGCGCGGGATTCCGTTAAGCGGGCAAGGTAGCACCGATAACGCGAGTTGAACAGACCGCCTGGCGGCCTGGTCGTTCCCGGCCGTCGAACAAGGCGCGAGTCAGGTGGTCGGGGCCGGCAGGCGCTCGAGCCTGGCGACGGTCGAGCCCAGGATGATAGCGGCTTGCACGAGAAAGCCGCCGGCGGCCAGAAAAATCGCGCAGCGCGGCCCGTAGGTGGCGCCGATCACCCCGCCCAATGCGGCGCCGAGCGGCCGTGCGCCGGTGTTGGCGGTCAGGAAGAAGGCGGACACGCGCCCCAGCAGGGCGTCGGGCGTCACGCTCTGGCGCAGCGTGGTCTGGTTGATGCTCCAGATGATCGGGCCCGCGCCGAACAGGAAAAACGCCCCGGCGGCGACCGCCATCGAGTGCACCCAGCCGGTGGCGGCCATCAGCGCGGCGGCGGCCACCGACAGCACAGGGCCGATCAGAATTGCCGCACCGAAGCTCAAATGGCGCGCCACGCGCGGCGCCAGCAGCGCACCAAGCACCATGCCGGCCCCTGACATCGCCAGGGTCGTGCCGATGCCCACCGCGTTCAAGCCCAGCACATGAACCGCATAGGGCACGTAGGCCGCCTGCAGCACGAACCATGACAGATTCCAGAACACCGCAGTGAGCAGGATCGGGCGCAGCAGCGGATGAAACCAGGCGAAGCCGGCACCTTCCTTGAGATCGGCCCAAAAGTGGCGTCGCGGCTGGGCCGGCCGGACCGGCTCGGCAATGCCGCGCAGCAACAGCACCGCGCCGCTCGAGAGCACGGCTGCCAGCACGAACGCCTGGGATACACCGGCCCAGCCGATCAGGGCGCCGGCCAGCGCGGGCCCGAGCGCAAATGCGGTGCTGCGCGCCAGTTCGAGCCGGCCGTTGGCGGCCGACCAGGCCTCGCGCGGCACCAGCGCGGGCACCAGAGCCGGCGCCGCAACGCTGAACGCGACGGTGCCGGTGGCGCCCGCAAAGCCGAGCAGGCCGAGCAGGGCGATATTGAGCGAACCCAGCAGCATCAAGGCAGGCAGCGCCAGCAGGGCGATCACTCGGCACATCTCCGCCAGCGTCATGAGCCGGCGGCGCGAAAACCGGTCGACCAGCACGCCGGCGGGGAATGACAGCAACAGGAAGGGCAGACTCTGCAGCGCCGTGAGAAAGCCGGTTGCGCCGGGCCCGGCGCCGAGCGAGAGCACGGCCACCATCGGCGCGGCGGCCAGGCCGATTTGCTCGGCTGACTGCGCCAGCAGATTCGACCATGCCAGGCGATGGAATGGCGTGCCCAGGCCGGGCGTCGATGGCGGGGTGGCGCAAGCGCCGGAGAAGTCTTGTGGCATGATGAACCGCAGGGGAGTGAAGGAGTGCGCAGCATGCGGCATGCGGCCGTCGCGCGCGCTCCGCTTCTTGCGCCCACACTCGGGCCCGGGCGCGGAATTCGACCGCAAGCGGCGGAGTGCTTGCGCCCGGACGCGTACCTATACTCGGGGTACAGTCGTGTCGTGGAGCAGCAGTCGCCACCGGCAAGCGACGTTTCCGGAGTTTGATTTCATGAACGCAATGACCGATGCCGCAGTAAAAGCCGTCTCCGATGTCAAGGCGCCATACGCCAGCGATGAGGCCAAGTGGGAGGCCGTGCTGCAACGCGATCCGGCGGCCGACGGCGTGTTCTATTACTCGGTGCGTACCACCGGCGTGTATTGCCGTCCGTCGTGTGCGTCGCGCCGGGCGCGCCGCGAGAACATCCAGTTCCACGCCAGCGCGCAAGCCGCCGAGCAGGCGGGATTTCGGCCCTGCAAGCGTTGCCGGCCCGACCAGCAAGGCCCCGCCGCGCGGCAGGCGGCGCTGATCGCCGCTGCCTGCCGCACCATCGAGCAGGCACCCGAGATGCCCAGCCTGGAAGACCTGGCGCGTGCCGCGCAGATGAGCCGGTTCCATTTCCATCGCTTGTTCCGGGCCCAGACCGGCGTGACGCCCAAGGCCTACGGCGATGCGCACCGCGCTCGCCGCGTGCGCGATGCGCTGGGCCGCAGCGCGACCGTGACCGAGGCGATTTACGACGCAGGCTTCAATTCCAATGGCCGCTTCTACGAGACTTCGCCCGATGTGCTGGGCATGACGCCGACGGCTTTTCGCGCGGGCGGCCGCGGCGTCTCGATCCGCTTTGCGGTGGGTGAATGCTGGCTCGGCCCGATCCTGGTGGCCGCTACCGGCAAGGGCGTGTGCGCGATTTTGCTGGGCGACGATCCCGATGCGCTGGTGCGTGACCTGCAGGACCGTTTCCCGAATGCGCAACTGGTCGGCGCCGACGCCGAGTTCGAACAATGGATTGCGTGCGTGGTGGGCTTTATCGATCGTCCCGCGCGCGGCCTGGATTTGCCGCTGGACGTGCTCGGCACTGCGTTTCAACAGCGCGTGTGGCAGGCGTTGCGCGAGATTCCGCCGGGCTCTACCGCGAGCTATGCCGAGATTGCCCGGCGTATCGGTCAGCCCCGGGCGGTGCGGGCGGTGGCTCAGGCGTGCGCGTCGAACTGGCTGGCCGTGGCCATCCCGTGCCACCGCGTAGTGCGCACCGACGGCGCGCTGTCCGGTTACCGTTGGGGGGTCGAGCGCAAGCGCGCGTTGCTCGACAAGGAGGCGGTGCAAGCCGGCGGCGGCACGCCTGCCTGACGCAGCGAGCCCGATGGCGCGTGCAAGGCGCGCCGGTTTGGGCATAATCACGGCTCCATCATGAACAGTGCGAGGAGCCGAGATGCCCGAATCCCGGGTGGTGGTGATTTATGCGCATGCGGCGCCCCGCCTGTCGCGCGTCAACGAACCGTTGCGCCATGCGCTCGAGCAGCTCGATGGCGTACGGGTGCGCAACCTGTACGTGCGCTATCCCGATTTCGACATCGACGTCGCCGCCGAGCAGGCTGCACTCGCCTCGGCCGAGCTGGTGGTCTGGCAATACCCGGTGCACTGGTATGCGATGCCCTCGCTGATGAAGGAATGGCTCGACACGGTGTTCACGCACGGCTGGGCTTTCGGCGAGGGCGGCACGGCCCTGCGCGGCAAGGCGCTGCTGGTGCTGCTCACCGCCGGCAGCGCGCAGCAGGCCTATCGGCCCGGGGCGTTGCACGGCTTTCATTTCGACGCTTTTCTGCCCCCCCTGCAGCAGACCGCGGCGCTATGCCGGATGCGCTGGCTGCCGCCGCAGGTGTTCCACGACGCGCGCGGCGCTTCGCCCGAGGCCGTGAGCGCGCATATCGATGCGGTGTGCGCCGCCTTGCGGCAGTTCGTTGCCACCGGCCGCCTGCCGTTTGTCGAGGGAGCCTGAGCGATGGAACAACACACTGTTCTGACCAACGTCCTGATCTATTTTGGCGCGGCCGTCGCGGCGGTGGCGGTGGCGCGCGCGGTGGGCCTGGGCTCGGTGCTCGGCTATCTGATCGCCGGCGTCGCGATCGGACCGTGGGCATTGGGTTTGGTGCGCAACGTGCAGACCATCCTGCATTTTTCCGAGTTCGGCGTGGTGATGATGATGTTCCTGATCGGGCTCGAGCTCGAGCCGCGCCGCTTGTGGTCGTTGCGGCGCGGCATTTTCGGCTATGGCGGACTGCAGATGGCGGCCTGCGCGCTGGCGATCTACCTGCTCGGCATGATGCTGGGCGCCTCCTGGCGGGTTGCGCTGGTCGCCGCGCTGGGCCTGTCGCTGTCGTCCACCGCGATCGCACTGGCGATCCTGGGCGAGCGCAATCTGCGCAATTCGCCGGCCGGCACGGTCAGCTTTGGCATCCTGCTGTTTCAGGACATCGCGGCCATTCCATTGATTGCGCTACTGCCGCTGCTGGGCGGCATCGGCACGCCGGGCGGCGGGCACTGGCCGGCGATCGCCAGGGCGGTGGCGGTGATCGCGGCGGTGGTGCTGGGCGGGCGCTTTCTGCTGCGTCCGGCCCTGCGCAAGATCGCCGCGCTGGACGCCCGCGAAATCTTCACGGCCTTCGCGCTGTTTCTGGTCGCGGGGCTGGCTTATTTGATGCAGAGCGTGGGCGTGTCGATGGCGCTGGGCACCTTCCTCGGCGGCGTGCTATTGGCCGATTCCGAATACAAGCACGCGCTCGAAGCCGATATCGAGCCGTTCAAGGGCCTGCTGCTCGGGCTGTTTTTCATGGCCGTGGGCATGTCGATCGATTTCGGCATTTTCGTTGCGCATCCATGGCAGGTGATCGGGCTGGTGCTGCTGCTGTGCGCGGTCAAGACGGTGGTGTTGACGCTCGTCAGCCGCGCGATGGCGGTCGCCCGGCCGCAGCGCCTGCTGTTTGCCTTCGTGCTGTCGCAGGGCGGCGAGTTCGCTTTCGTGGTGTTTGCCGCCGCGGCTGCCGGACGCATTATCCCGGCCGCGACCGCCTCGCTGCTGACGCTGGTGGTGGCGTTGTCGATGGTCATGACGCCGTTGCTGATGGTGCTGCACGACCGCCTGATCGCGCCGCGTGCGAACCGGCGCGATGCGCGCCCCGACGATACCATCGCCTCGCAGCATAACCCGGTGCTGATCGCCGGCTTTGGCCGCTTCGGGCAGATTGTCGGCCGCCTGCTCTACAGCCAGGGGATCGGCGTGACAGTGCTCGATCACGACCCGGACCAGATCGATATGCTGCGCGAGTTCGGGCTCAAGGTGTTTTATGGCGATGCCGGGCGCATGGACCTGTTGGACTCGGCCGGGGCGGCCGAGGCGAAGATCCTGGTGGTAGCCATCGATGGCGTCGACGAGAGCCTGGCGTTGATCGATCGTGTGCGCGAGCGCTTTCCACACCTGCGGATCTATTGCCGCGCGCGCAACGTGTCGCATATCTACCAATTGATGGATCGGCAGGTTCACGTGATCGAGCGGGAGACCTTTGAATCGTCGCTGCGCCTGGGCCGCGCAGTGCTAGAGGGGCTGGGACACGACCCGTTCGAGGCGCGCTCGATCGCACTGAAATTCCGGCGCCACAACATCGACTCGATCGGACGGGTTTATCCCTTTTATAAAAATCGCAAGGCGCTGGTGTCGAGCGCCCGGGAGGGGCGGGAGGAACTGGAGGAAATGTTCCGGCGCGACCGCGAACGACGCCAGGCCGCTCACGGCGAGGCCTGGTTTTAGTCCGGCCACGCCACGCGCGTGCTCACCCGGCCGGGCGCGGCAAGCGCATGCGCAGGGCGCTCGTGCTGGCGGCGAGCAGCGCGAAGCCGGCGGCCACGACCAGCGTGACGGTGGTGCCGCGCACCGGGGCCAAATTGAACACCAGCGCCACCAGTGCGGCGCCGGTGGTCTGTCCGACCAGCCGCGCGGTGCCCAGCATGCCGCTCGCGCCGCCGCTGCGGTGCCTGGGGGCCGAGGTAATGATCGCGTAGTTGTTCGGCGACTGAAACAGCCCGAAGCCGACGCCGCACAGCGCCATGCGCCAGACGATGTCGAGCGACGACGGATGCACCGACAGCATCGCCAGCAGACTCAGGCCGCTGCAGAAAACCAGCAGCCCGATGGCACCCAGCAAGCCGGGGTGGTAGCGCTCCACCAGCCGTCCAGCGACCGGCGCGACCACCACGATGGCCAACGGCCACGGCGTCATCAGCAAACCGGTGGCGACGTAACTGCGCCCGAGCGTGTCCTGCAGGAAGAACGGCAATGATACGAAGGCCAGCATCTGTGCGGCGAACGAACAGACCGACGTACTCATCGAGAGGGCGAACATCGGGATGCGCAGTAAATCGATCGGCAACAACGGCGACGGCAGGATCAATTGACGACGCACCAGCAGCACGCCGATGGCCAGCGACGAAAATAGCTCCAGTGCGACCATGCTGAGTCGCTGGCCATGACCGAAGCTGTCGATGGCGGAAATCAGCAGTCCGAATGTCAGGGCGTTGTAGAGCGCGCTTTGCCAGTCGAATGCGTGAGGCGAGCGCTGGCTCTCGGGCAGGGCACGCATGGCGACCACGAAGGCGGCTATGCCGATCGGCACGTTCACGGCGAACAGCCATTGCCAGTGCGCGATGGCCAGAATGCCGGCGGCGACCGTCGGGCCGGCCGCGGCGGCGCCGGCCACTACCAGCGCGTTGATGCCGATGCCCCGCCCGAGCAGGCGTTGCGGATAAATCACACGTACCAGCGCGGTGTTGACGCTCATGATGCCGGCCGCGCCAAAACCCTGCAGCACCCGCGCCAGGGTCAATGTCAGCAGCGAATCGGATAGCGCGCAAGCCAGCGAGGCGACCGTGAAAATTGCCAGGCCGATGCGATAAATGCGCCGGTAACCGACGATGTCACCCAGCGAAGCCAGCGGCAGCAGCGAAATCGTGATCGCCAACTGATAGGCGTTGACGATCCATATCGAGGCGGCCGGCCGCGCATGCAGATCGCTGGCGATGGTCGGCAGCGCGACATTGGCGATCGCGCCGTCGAGCACAGCCAGCGTGAGGCCCAGGATGATCGTCAGGATTGCCCAGTAGCGTTGCGGCAGCGGCAGACCGTCGGTCGGTTTATCGGACATGGTCGGATGCGAGGGGACGGCGCGCGCTTCGCGCAGCGCGCAGGGTTGAGATTTTGCCAAACAATCCGGGTTGGCCCAAGCGCCATGCCGCAGCGTAAAATACCGCGACGCGATTCGAGGGCCGCTTATGCTGCTTTATGCCATTTTTCTGGTGGCGATCGTCGCCGAGGCGATGACCGGCGCGATGGCCGCCGGCCGGCGCGACATGGATCTGTTCGGCGTGTGTTTCGTCGCCTGCGTGACCGCGCTGGGCGGCGGCTCGGTGCGCGACGTGCTGCTCGGGCATTACCCGCTGAGCTGGGTAGGACACCCGGAATACATCTGGTTCACGGCGGGTGCGGCATTGGCCGCGGCGCTGCTCGCCGGGGTGCTGCGCTATTTGCGCGTGGTGTTCCTGCTGATCGATGCGCTGGGGTTGGTGGCGTTCACGCTGATCGGCTGCAATGTCGCGCTGGAGGCAGGGCATGCCGCCACCGTGGTGATCATCAGCGGCCTGATCACCGGGTGCTTCGGCGGTATCATGCGCGACCTTTTCTGCGGCGACGTGCCGCTCGTATTTCGTCATGAAATGTATGCCAGCATCTCGCTGCTGGTGGGTTTGGCCTATGTCGTGCTGCGGCACTTCGCGGTACCCGAGGGCGCGGCCGTGGTCGGCTGCCTGATTGGCGGGTTCTGTCTGCGCGCGCTGGCGATTCGTTATGACTGGCATATTCCGAAGTTCGTCTACCGTGACAAGCCCTGAGACGGCGGCGTTGCCGTCGCCGCCGGGTCAAAGCGCCATTTCAGGATGGCCGCGGCCAGCACGATGACGCTGGCCAGCACGATCGACAGGTCCAGCGCAGCCCGCTCGCCGAAATGCGCGATCACGAATGCATAGGCCAGCGGCGAGACCGCCGAGAGCAGGAAGCTGGGCACCAGCAACTGCCCGACGAAGCTGCCATAGGTGCGATGGTCGAACAGCACCAGCGGCAAAGTGCCGCGCGTGATCGTCACCAGTCCATTGCTGGCCCCGTACAGAAATGCGAACACGATGGCTGCGGCGAGGAAGTGACCGCTGAACACACCGGCGAGAAAACACAGCGGCAGGCCCGCGGTGGCGAGCAAATTGAGCTGCAGCGGGTGCAGGCGCTTGCCGAATGCCACTTCGCACAGGCGTGACGACGATTGGCCGATGCCGCGCAGCGTCGAGATCCAGACCGCGAGGCCGGCACCCAGGCCGAGACCCGACAGGATGTCGATCATGTGCGCCGACATGCCCGAGTTGAGGAAATTCGCCAGCGTGACGATGACCACATACAGCCCGCCGGCGAGCAGCCGCTGCGACCCGGTCGCCGCCAGTGCCGGCGGCGCGGCGTGCCTGGCGCCCGGCGATGCGCGGTATCTGCCGGCCGGAATGGCCAAATGCAGCGGCAGCGTCAGCAGCGCGAAGCCGGCGTAGGCCAGCAGCGCCCCGCGCCAACCGAAGGCGAGCGCGAGCCGGTGGCCGAGCGGCCAGAATACCGTCGAGGACAAGCCCCCGAGCAGCGTGATCTGGGCCATTGGCTGGCGTGCTTCAGGGCCGCCAAGACGCGCCAGCGCGGCGAACGCGGCGTCATAAAGCGTCAGCCGCATGGCCAGACCCAGGCATAGCCAGGCCGCGTAATAAATCAGCACGTTATGCGACAGCGCGAGGCCGGCGCAGCCGATTGCGCTGCACAGCGAACCGGCGGCCATCACCGGGCGCCCGCCGAAGCGGTCGATCAGGCGTCCGGTCACGGGCGAGACCAGGCCCATCACCAGCAGCGCGGCCGAGAACCCGCCGTAGACGAGCGTCGGCGGCCAACCCAGGTCGGCAACGATCGATGCCCCGAAGCCGCCGATCAGATAGTAGGTGATGCCCCAGCAGATCAACTGCGACAGGCCCAGCAGCACCACGGTGCGGCGCGCGATCATCGGGCGCCTTGCCCGGCGGTGAAGCCCGTGGGCGGCGAATCCATGCCGTCGCCCAGGGCGCGTTGCATCAGCACCGTGTTGACCCACTGGCCATGCTTGAAGCCAACGCCTTCGAAGGTGCCGACCAGCCGAAAGCCCAGCGCCCGGTGCAGGCCGACCGACCCGGCGTTGCCGCTATTGCCGATGACGGCGATCATCTGGCGCCAGGGACCGCTCTCGCAGCGTGCAATCAACGCGCTCAGCAAGGCCCGGCCGATGCCTCGGCCGGCCAGTTCCGGGGCGATGTAGATCGAATCCTCGATGGTATGGCGATAGGCCGGGCGGGTTCGGTAGGGCGTCGCGTAGCAATAGCCGACCACGGTGCCGTCCTGCTCCGCGCTCAGATAGGGCAGGCCGTGACCCAGCACGGCAGCGCGTCGCGCGCGCAACTCGGCCAGATCAGGCGGCACTTCCTCGAAGCTGGCCAGGCTATGCCGCACGTGATGGGCGTAGATCTGCTGGATCGCAGGCAGGTCGGCTTCGGTAGCGTTCCGAACGATCAGGCCGGGCGGAGTGAGGCTGGGCATGCGACATCCTGTGGCGGGTCGCCGGCGGGGCGCCGGACGCGAAAGCCATGATTTTACTTGCGATGTGAAGGAAATGCTTGGCGAGCCGATCGACCCGGGCTGCGGGTCGCACCGCAAGATTCGGAGTGCGGCACAACCAGCCTCGACGCTAGGATGGGAGATCGAATTCACCATGTGAGGAAAATTGCCCGATGCACGCTTCCGTATTTGATCGCGTTCAGGTCGCCCAGGCCGCTCCGTCCACGCTCGACTGGGCCGCCCGCGTCGACGCGCAGCCCTGGGCAGACTTGGGCGTCGCGCTCGACGAGCGCGGCTGGGCGGTCGTACCTGGCCTGCTCGGCGCGGATGAGTGCGCTCGGTTGGCTGTCGGCTACGCCGACGATGAGCGCTTTCGCAGCCGCGTGGTGATGAGCCGGCACGGTTTCGGGCGCGGTGAATACCGCTACTACGCATACCCGTTGCCGCAGCCGGTTCATGCCCTGCGCACTGCGTTGTACCCGCATCTTTGCGAGATCGCCAATCGCTGGCAACGGGCGCTCGGTCTCGCGGACCGATTCGAGCGCAATCATGCAGCGTTCCTGCGGCGCTGCCAAGACGCCGGCCAGCGCCGTCCGACCCCGCTGCTGCTCCAATACGGCCCCGGCGACTATAACTGCCTGCATCAGGATTTGTACGGTGAGCACGTATTTCCGCTGCAAGTGGCAATTCTGCTGTCGGCACCGGCGCGCGACTTCACCGGCGGCGAATTCGTGCTGACCGAACAGCGCCCGCGCATGCAGTCGCGCCCGCACGTGGTACCGCTGAAGCAGGGCGACGCGGTGATCTTCGCCGTGCACCACCGGCCAGTACAGGGCGCGCGCGGCATCTACCGGGTCAATCTGCGCCACGGCGTGAGCGAGGTCCGCTCGGGGCGGCGACACACGCTGGGCCTCATTTTTCACGATGCCCAGTAGGCGGGGCTGACGGTTCCGCGAGGCAACGCCAGACGTCCGTGCCGCAAAAAATGCTGGACGGCACGCTCGAGGGCCGCTATTCTAAAAAACATCCGATTTTTGACCTGCGCGATTTTTCGCGCAAAATCAGCAGTCCGCCACCGGATTGCCTCCCGCAAACGCGCCATGACGAATTTTCGTTTTGCCAACTCGAGTCAGGACACAGCCGCCGCGCTGTTGCTGCCTGCTCGCGTGCGCGTGTCGGGCCGTATCCTCTCGCTATCCCTCCTACTAGACCTACCGATCGGCTGCCGGGCCTAGTGTCGCGTGGCAGTCCGCCAGCCGGTCGCCACACACACATTTCCTGAGTCTAGTTGTCGGAGGTTTCCATGTTGCAAGACCCCTCAAGCAAGTATCGCCCTTTCATTCCGTTCGCCCGCGATTTCACCGAGCGCACCTGGCCGAGCCGCCGCATCGAGGCGCCGCCGATCTGGATGAGCACCGATTTGCGCGACGGTAATCAGTCGCTGATCGAACCGATGAACGCCGAGCGCAAGCTGCGGTTTTTCGAGCAACTGGTGGCGGTCGGCCTCAAGGAAATCGAGGTTGCGTTTCCGTCGGCCTCGCAAACCGACTTCGATTTCGTACGCAAACTGATCACGGAAAACCGGATTCCCGAGGACGTTACGATCGAGGTGCTCACGCAGTCGCGCGAGGAACTGATTCGCCGCACCGTCGACTCGCTGGCCGGTGCACGGCGCGCCATCGTCCATCTGTACAACGCGATTTCGCCGGCCTGGCGCGAGGTCGTGTTCGGCATGACGCGCGCCGAGGTGATCGAGATTGCGGTAGCGGGCACGCGACTGATCAAGCAGTTGACCGAGGCGCGGCCGGAGACCGAATGGGTGTTTCAGTACTCGCCGGAGACATTCAGCACGGCCGAGCTCGATTTCGCGCTGGAGATCTGCAATGCCGTCTCGGAAGTGTGGGGCCCCACGCCCGAGCGCAAAATGATCTTCAACCTGCCGAGCACCGTCGAGTGCAGCACGCCCAATGTCTATGCCGACCAGATCGAATGGATGCATCGTCACTTGGCGCGCCGCGATGCGGTGATTCTCAGCGTTCACCCGCATAACGATCGCGGCACCGGCGTGGCCGCGGCCGAGCTGGCCGTGATGGCCGGCGCCGATCGCGTCGAAGGCTGTTTGTTCGGTAACGGCGAGCGCACCGGCAACGTGGATCTGGTGACGCTGGCGCTCAACCTCTACACGCAGGGTATCTCGCCCGGACTCGATTTCTCCGATATCGACGAGGTGCGTCGCTGCGTCGAGTATTGCAATCAATTGCCGGTCCATCCACGCCATCCGTACGGCGGCGACCTGGTCTTCACGGCCTTCTCCGGCTCGCATCAGGATGCCATCAAGAAGGGTTTCGCCGCGCAGCGTCCCGACGCCGTGTGGGCCGTGCCGTATTTGCCGATCGACCCGGCCGATCTGGGGCGCAGCTACGACGCGGTGATTCGCGTCAACAGCCAGTCGGGCAAGGGCGGCGTGGCCTACCTGCTCGAACAGGAGCACGGCCTGGCGCTGCCGCGCCGCCTGCAGATCGAATTCAGCCGTACCGTGCAGCGTGTCACCGACGAGACCGGCGAGGAAGTCACGGCTGCGGACGTCTATCGCCTGTTCTCCGACGAGTATCTGGAACAGCAGTCGCCATGGCACTTGCGGCGGCATCGCACCGGCCACGCGCCCGGCTCCGAGCGCACGCTGGTCGAGGCGGAACTGTCGTATCAAGGCCAGCCGCGCCAGTGCGACGGACATGCCGACGGCACGCTGGCCGCGTTTGTCGCCGCGCTGCAGTTGCCGATTCGCGTGATGGACTACCACGAGCATGCGATCGGCAGCGGCGCGGATTCGGCTGCGGCCTGCTACGTCGAACTGCGCCTGGGTGACTCGGCCACCGGCTTCGGCGTCGGGGTCGATCGCGACATTGTCACGGCATCGTTCAAAGCCGTGCTCAGCGCGGTCAACCGCCACATTCGGGCCGGTCAGCCCGGCGCGCCGACGTCGGCCGCCGAAGTGGAAAAAGCGGCGAGCTGAGGCCGGGCAAAGTGCTGTAGCGTTGTCATGCCAGTGTCGTCGGAGTTGACACTGGCCGACTCGAGCGGAGAAGATCGGCGACCCGGTTCACGATAGGAATGAACAGGCTCCATGAGCGATTTGTACGATGCCAAGCAAAGCACGCGGGGCGATCCAGCTCTCATCCGCTTGCTGGAGGAGTGCGCCTTCAATGCCTGGCCGGCCCGGCAGACGGTATTTTTCGACGGCTGGCTACTGCGGCTTGGCGCCGGCTACACCAAGCGCGCCAATTCGGCCAATGCCTGGTGTACGACCGGCTCCATGGCTGACGTCATCGGTGCGGCCGAGACGTTCTACGAGCGGCATGCGTTGCCGCCGGTTTTTCGTCTGTCGCCGCTGGCCGGCGAGGAGGCCGACGCCGCGCTGGCCGCCGCCGGCTATCGCCAGATCGACCCGACGCTGGTGATGACGGCACCGCTGGCGCACGACACCCGATCCGACCCCACCGTGACGCTACAGCCCGAAGCGGATGCCGCCTGGTGCGCCGGTTTTGCGCGGGCCAATGCGATAGCGCCCGCGATGCGGGCTACCCATGACGAGATGCTGGCGGCGATTGCCATGCCGAAAGTGTTCGCCGCGCTGTGGCAGGATGGCGCTCCGATTGCCTACGGGCTGGCCGTGGCCGAGCGTGGCTGGGTGGGGCTGTTCGACATCCTGGTCGTGCCCGAAGCGCGCGGCCGCGGCGTCGGGCGCCGGATCGCCGCCGCCTTGCTGGATTGGGGGCGGCGCCAGGGCGCCAGGCAGGCCTATCTGCAGGTGGTCGCCGCCAACACGCCGGCATTCAAGCTCTATCAGCGGCTCGGGTTTCATCACGCATACGATTATCACTATCGCGTAAGGGCAACATAAGGGGCTTGATTTAGTTGCTTTTGGCAAATAAACTTTTGCTTAAGGCAACTTAAGGAGGCGCCCATGTCTGTGTCATCCGACGATCGACTCAAGGAGCGGGCCGAAACCGTCCGCCATTTCAATCGTTTCTACACGCGCCAGATCGGTGTTCTCCACGAGCATTTGCTCGAGAGTGAGTTCTCGCTCACCGAGGTGCGTATCTTGTACGAGCTGGCCCATCGGCCGGGGCTGACCAGCGCCGACCTGTGCCGTGAGCTCGGTCTGAACGCCGGCTATCTGAGCCGGGTCATCAGCGGCTTCGAGAAGCGCGGTCTGCTCGAGAAGACACGTTCGGAGGCCGACGCTCGCGTTGCGCAATTGCAACTCACCGATGCCGGGCGGTCCACCTTCGAGCCGCTGAATCTGGCCTCGCGCCATGAGGTGATGACCATGCTCGGGCGCCTGTCGCTGCCGGAGCAACAGCAACTGATCGACGCGATGCGGCAAATCGAGACCTTGCTCGGCGAACGCGAGCCGAGCTACATATTGCGCGATCCGCGCCCCGGCGACATGGGCTGGATCGTTCACCGGCACGGTGCTCTGTACGCGCAGGAATATGGCTGGAATGCGGAGTTCGAGGCGCTGGTGGCGGAGATCGTCGCGCAATTCGTGCGCGAGTTCGACGCGCGCGCCGAGCACTGCTGGGTCGCCGAGAAGGATGGCCAGGTGGTCGGCTCGGTGTTCGTGGTCCGGCAGGACGAGCACACCGCCAAGTTGCGCCTGCTCTACGTTGAACCGAGCGCTCGCGGGCTGGGCATCGGCAAGCGGCTGGTGGAACAATGCCTGGATTTTGCCAGGCTTGCCGGTTATCGCAAGATGGTGCTGTGGACCAACAGCGTGCTCAGCGAAGCGCGCCATATCTACGAAAAGGCCGGTTTCGCCATGGTCGAAGCGCAGCCGCATCATAGTTTCGGCAAGGATCTGGTTGGCGAAATCTGGGCGCGCGAGCTGTGAACGACACCTCTTCGGCCACCGCAGCGGCCGCTCTCACGGGGATGCTGGTGGGGGCGGCGATGGTCGCCACGCGCACCGTGGCGCACGATGTCGCGCCGGTCACACTGGCGTTTCTGCGGTATCTGATCGGGCTGGGCATACTGGCGTTGCCGGTGCTTCATGCGAGCCGATCGCGGCGCAGAGTTCAGTTTGCTGCGAAAGATATCGGGGCGATTGCCGGACTCGGCGTGCTGCAGTTCGCCCTGCTGATCGTACTGCTCAACTATGCGCTGCAGACCTTGCCCGCCGCCACGTGCGCGTTGATCTTCTCGACCATGCCGCTGGTGACGATGTGCTTGGCGATCGCGCTGGGCCACGAGATTTTCAGCCTGGGGCGGGCGATCGGCTTGCTGTTGGCGATGTCGGGGGTGGCACTGCTGCTCGGTTTCCCCGCGCCGCATTTCGGTGCTGACAGCCCTGGCAGCGCGAGCCATTGGGTCGCGCTTGCCGCCCTGGTGGGAGCCACCGTGACGGGCGCGGCCTGCAGCCTGCTTTACCGGCCGTACCTGCAACGCTACGCGGCCTTGCCGACCAGTGCATTGGCGATGCTCGCCGCCGTGCTGTTCCTGCTGGCTTTATGTGTGGCCACAGGACAATCGCTATTGCCGCCGCTCACGGCTTTTCAATGGGGCAACGTCGGTTTCATCGGCCTGTCGAGCGGTATTGGCTACTTTTGCTGGCTGTGGGCGCTGGGCAAGCTCGATGCCAGCCGCGTGGTCGCATTTCAGGCGCTGGGGCCCGTTACTGCCGCGGCTATCCAGCTCGTGCTGGCCCGCCAGTGGCCATCATGGTCGTTGTGCCTGTCGATCGCGCTGGTGGCGACCGGCCTGAACATTGCCCTGCGCGAGCGGCGCGCGCGCCGCGCGGCGCCGGGCCTGGGGTAGGCATCGCACGTTGGCGATGCGCTCAAAACGAAGCCGGGCCAGCTATCTCGATCAGGCCTGCTGCAGGCAATGCAGGGATTTCAGTGTGCTGGACACGGCGTCGTCCCAATCGGTATGCGGCTCTTCGCCCAGCATTTGCACGAGCGCCGCATTGTCCATGCGCAGTGGCTGTTGCCACAGGTAGCGCATCTCGCGTACTTCGCGCAGCAGCGTCGAGAATGGCGCCAGCAGCGGTAACAGCCACCATGCAAAGGCGCGCACCCTTAGATCGGCCCGGCCGGATGCGCGGCGCACCGCGTCGATCATGGTCTTGCCGTCGGCGTCCCAGTGGCCGCGCATGTGATAGACCGCGAAAGCGGGCAGGCGCGCGTCCTGCTCGATCAGCCGGAGCATGGTTTCGGCCACGTCCGGCACATAGGCCCATTGGTGACCGATGCCCGCCTGGCCGGGGTAGGTCACGGCGCGCAGCGGCTTGCCGGGCTTGACGAGGCCGCCGGCAAACCAGTTGCTGGCCGCGCCCGGACCGAAAAAATCGCCGGCGCGTACCACCAGGGCCCGCACGCCGTCGGCCGCGGCGACGCGCAGGCGCTGCTCGAGTTCGGCGCGGATCGCCCCCTTGCGGGTGCGCGGTCGCTGCGGCGAGGTCTCCGACAGAATGGGAAAAGCGTCCGGGCCGAAGTTGTAGACGGTGCCCGGCAGCACGATGCGCGCTCCGCTGGCGCGGGCCGCGGCGATGCTGTTGTCGATCATCGGCAGGACCAGCTTGTCCCAATCGCGGTAGCCGGGCGGATTGACCGCATGCACGATCAGCGCCGCGCCCTCGGCGGCGGCCAAGACGTCGGCGCGCCGCATGGCGTCGCCTTGCCGCCACTCGAAGCGCGCATCACGCCGCGCCAGCGCATCGGGCCGGCGGTGCAGGGCCCGCACCTGCCAGCCCCGCGCCGCCAGCGCGCGAGCCACCTCGCCGCCGATGCCGCCGGTGGCGCCCAGTACCAATGCGATTCGTTGCTGCGTCATGAGGATCTCCTGAAGTTCCATGCCGAGCATTCTTGCGCGAATTCTGATTAAATGAAATTATCTATACCGATAGATAAGCTATACATATTTGTATGACAGAAAATGAACCGAACTGGACCTTTTACCGCACGCTGCTCGGGGTTTTCCGCGCCGGATCGCTTTCCGGCGCGGCCCGCTCGCTGGGCTTGACGCAGCCCACCGTCGGGCGCCATCTGGATGCGCTCGAGCAGGCGCTGGGCTTTGCGCTATTCGTGCGTACCCAGCAGGGCTTAAGTCCGACCGAGGCGGCGCTCGCGCTGCGGCCCTATGCCGAGGCGCTCGAATCGACCAGTGCCGCGTTGTTGCGCGCCGCCTCCGGCCAGGGCGAGGGCGGCGGCGTGCGCGGCACGGTGCGCATTACGGCCAGCGAGGTGATCAGTGCCGAGGTGCTGCCGTCGATCCTGACGGCGTTGCACGACCGGCATTCCGATCTGTCGATCGAGCTGGCGCCGTCGAACCGTCTCGAGGACCTGCTGCGACGCGAGGCCGATATCGCAGTGCGGATGCAGCGGCCAAGCCAGGAAGCATTGGTGGCCCGGCACATCGGGCCGATCGAGCTGGGTTTGTATGGGCATCGACGCTATCTGGCGCGGCACGGCACGCCCACCGGTGTCGCGGCGCTGGGCGCGCATGCATTGATTGGCTACGATAAAGAGACGCCGTTCCTGCGCGGGATGAGGGCACGCTTGCCGGCCCTCAAGGATGTCCGTTTCGCGCTGCGCACCGACAGTGACCTGAGCGCGCTGGCGGCGTTGCGCGCCGGTTTTGGTCTCGGCTTTTGCCAGGTCGGGCTGGCACGCGGCAATGCCGACCTGATCCGCCTGTTCCCGAAACAGATCGCGCCGCGGCTCGACGTCTGGCTGGCGATGCACGAGGATCTGCGCGACAGTCCGGGCTGCCGCGCCACGTTCGCGGCGCTCGCCGAGGGCCTCACGAGCTACGTGACGAGCGGCCGGGGCTGAACCGGGCGGGGCCTGCACGCTCGGGCATCCGACGGTATCATGGCGACGGGCCATGAATCCTCTCTTGCTGTTACCCCCTCGCTCAAGGAACCGATCATGCAATATCGTAAATTCGGCGGCACCGGTCTGACCGTGTCGCGCCTGTGCCTCGGCACGATGACATTTGGTCTGCAGACCGAAGAAGCCGCTTCGCACGCGATTCTCGACAAGGCCGCCGATGCCGGCGTCAATTTCATCGACACCGCCGACGTCTATCCGCTCGGCGGCACCGAGCAGCTCGCCGGGCGCACCGAGGAAATCGTCGGCAAATGGCTCAAGGGCAAGCGCGAGCGCTTCATTCTCGCGACCAAGGCGGTCGGCAAGGTCGGCCCCTCGCTGTGGGACCAAGGGGCCTCGCGCAAGCACCTGCTCGATGCGATCGATGTTTCGCTGCGCCGGCTCGGCACCGACTATGTCGATCTGTATCAACTGCATGCCGACGATGCGCAGACGCCGCTCGACGAGACGCTCGAAGCGCTCGACACGATCGTGCGGCAAGGCAAGGCGCGCTATATCGGCGTATCGAATTTTCTCGCCTATCGGCTGGCGCGCGCGCTGGGCCGCGCCGACGTATTGCGCGTGGCGCGCTTCGTATCCGTGCAGCCGCGCTACAACCTGCTGTTTCGCCAGATCGAGCGCGAACTGCTGCCGCTCGCGCAGGAGGAGCAGCTTGCCGTGATTCCGTACAACCCGCTCGCTGGCGGTCTTCTCACCGGCAAGCACCGGCACGACGTGACGCCGACCGAAGGGCGCTTCACGGCGACCGTCGGCAAGGCCGGCGAAATGTACACGCAGCGCTACTGGCACGAACGCGAGTTCCACACTATCGAAAAGCTCAAGGAGATTGCCGCGCAAACGGGCAAGCCGCTGACTCAGACCGCGCTGGCCTGGGTGCTGGCCAACCCGACGGTTACCTCGGCGATCATCGGCGCGAGCCGCGCCGAACAATTGACCGACACGCTGGGCGCGGCGGACCTGACGCTCGACGCCGATCTGAAGGCGAAGCTCGATGAAGTATCGATGGAATATCGCTGGGGCGACGCGGCGCGCTAGTCGGCTATTTTCCCGCGCAGCGCTTTGACCTGGCCGCGCTGGCGCTTGCCCTCGAGCCGGCGGATTTTCGAGCCGAGCGTGGGGCGTGTAGGTCGGCGCCGGCGCGGCGGCGTCGCCACTTCCTGCACCAGCTCGTGCAGGCGCCGCACCGCGTCCTGGCGGTTCAACTCCTGGCTGCGATGCTGTTGCGCCTTGATGATCACCACGCCGTCGCGGGTAATGCGCTGGTCCGAGAGCCGCAGGAGCCGATCCTTGATCGGCTCGGGCAGCGACGAGGCGCGAATATCGAAGCGCAGGTGCACGGCGCTCGAGACCTTGTTCACATTTTGGCCCCCCGCGCCTTGCGCGCGGATTGCGGTGATCTCGATTTCGTGGGCGGGAATCGTAATGGGTGTCAACATGGCCCTAGCATAGCAATTTTGCCGGGCGCCGTTGCGCTTGGCGCGCCTTCGCGCGGCGTCGCGCCGGGGAAAACCCATGATCCCCGGTTGCGGCCGCCGCCTCAGGCGGCCAGCGCCTGGGGCGCCGCGCCCTGCTGCTCGCCGCCGAGCACGTCGAGCAGCTCTGCCAACAGGCGATCGAGTTCGCCCGTCATGAGCGCGACGTCGGCATCGAAACGCTCGTCGTCGTTTTGCGCGGTCGGGTCCTCGGCTTCCTTGATCACGTCGAGCGGCGCGACGCGTTTGATGGTCAGCGACGGCGTCAGCACGAACGAGATGCGGTCGGCCCAGGTCAGTGCCAGCCGCACGCACTGCTTGCCCGCCTCGATATGCCGCCGCACTTCGGCATCGTCGAGCGTTTGACCCACATAGCGCACTGTCGCGTTGCCGTCGCCGCTGGCGCGCAGCTCGGCATCCTGGTCGATGGTGAAATTGCCCGGTACCTCGCCGCCCAGCAGCCAGTTGGTCATGGCCGCGACCGGCGACTGCGCCACGCTCACGTTGGCCAGCGGCAGTTGATCGACTGACTTGATCAGCAGGCTGCGCACGTCATCGGCCACCGCTTGCGAGGCGGCATCGATGACCAGCCAGCCGTTGGCCGTGTCGATCCAGACGCGCGTGTCGCGCCGGATGCTGAAGGCGCGCGGCAGCAGTTCATCCGTGACCTGCTCCTTGAGTTCGCGCATTTGCTTGCGCCCGGGCTTGAAGCCCTGCTGCTCTTCGAGCTCCTGCGCGCGCGCCTTGGTCACCTGGTTGATGACGGAGGCCGGCAAAAGCTTCTTTTCCGCACGAAAGGTCAGCAGCATCTGCCGGTTGCGGGCGTACACGAGTTCGCCGTTATCGCGCGGCGAGGCCCAGCCCTGGCTTTGCATCGCGACACTGCCGCCGGGCTCGAAGGCATGCGGTGCCAGCCACTGTTCCAACTGCTCGGACGTGACGCTCCACGGGGCTGGCAAACGATGAATCTGGAGATTTTTGAACCACATAGGAAAGAGATAAGGGCGAGGGCAAAGCGATGCATTCTATACGATGGCGTGTCGCGCGGGTCGGTCATGGGTCGCGGGCATTTTCCCCGTCGTGCGATATTTGGGCGAACCGACGACTGACGAGCGTGTCTGCTCAGAGGTAAGATTGGCCACATAACGCAGTCGAGAAATCCGACAGCGCGTTTGCCACAGCGCGACGCGATCATCCCCCCGGAGAGTGACAATGCATACAGACGCTGCACGACCTTGGCTCGAACCAGACGAGGTGCGCCGCCCCGTTGCGAGGACGCGGCGATGATCCGGCCCCCGCGTCATACCCGCATCGGCCTGGCGCTGGGCGGCGGCGCCGCTCGCGGCTGGGCCCATATCGGTGCGATCCGCGCCCTGCACGATGCGGGCGTGAAACCCGACGTAGTGTGCGGCACGTCGATCGGCGCGCTGATCGGTGCGGTGTATGCCAATGGCGATCTGGACTGGCTCGAGCAATGGGCCTCGCGCCTGACATGGCAGACGGTGGTGCGGCTGCTCGATTTGCGTATTTCGGGCGGGTTTCTCGGCGGCAAGAAAGTCATTCGGCTGTTCGAAGACCAATTCGAGGGCCGCACCATCGACCAATTGAACATGCCCTATGCAGCCGTGGCTACCGAACTCGATTCGGGCCGCGAGATCTGGCTGCAGGAGGGCAGCATCGTCGACGCGGTGCGCGCGTCGATCGCGATTCCAGGCATTTTCACGCCGGTCTGGCACGACGGCATTTGGCTGGTCGACGGCAGCCTGTCGAACCCGGTACCGGTTTCGACTGTTCGTGCGATGCACGCCGACTGCATCATCGCGGTCGATCTCAACAATGACATCCTCAACGGCCGGGACTTCGGCGGCGCGGTGCCCGACAGCCTCAATCCCGATGGCGAGCCCCACGCTGGCGCGCGCGTGCTGGCGCTGCCGACGGCGATGCGGCGCAATGGCAAGCCCTGGCCGAGCTGGCTCGCGCCGGATCGCAGCCGCGTGAGCGACGACGTGCATACCCCGCCGGCGCCGAGCGCGCGCATGCCATCGATGTTCAGTTCGATCGCGCAAAGCATCGACATCATGCAGGTACGCATCACGCGCAGCCGCCTGGCGGGCGAGCCGGCCGACATCCTGATCCAGCCTCGCCTGGGCGGCCTGGGGATCTTCGATTTTCACCGCGCCGAGCCGACCATCGCCGAGGGTTACGCTGCGGTCGAGCGCATGATGCCGGCGATCCGTGCCCGTCTGGGATTGACCTGAGCACGCCGGACGTCGGGCAAGGCAGCAGGAAATTTCACATCGCCGCCACGAGCGGATATGACTGCCGCGGCTCTGTCTTTCGTCACGTCGGGAGTGAGAGACTCATGGATGCAAACGCTGCACTGACGTCGCTTTGGTCAATGGCAGGCGGCGCGCCCGATGCGCTCGATATGCTCCATATGACCGATCTCGCCCGGCCGTTGCCGTCGGTGTTCCCGGTGGATGTGATCGCCGCGGCCAGCATCGCGGCGCAGGCGCTGGCTGCCGCGCAACTCTGGCGCGAGCGCACCGGCCGGCGCCAGCGGGTCGAAGTCAGTGGCCGGCGCGCGCTGGCGATGTTTCGCAGCGAGCGCTACCTGCGCGTCGACGGAAGATCGCCGGCCGAGTTGCGCTCGCCGATCACCGGCTACTTTCGGGCAGGCGATGAACGTTGGATTCAGCTGCACGCCAATTTCCCGCACCATCTTGCCGGGATTCTGCGCGTACTGCAGTGCGACGGCGAGCGCGCCTCGGTCGCTCGCGCGATCGCGCGCTGGCAGGCCGGCGAGCTCGACCGGCGCCTGGCCGATGCAGGACTGTGCGCGGCGCTGGTTCGCACGCCCGACGAGTGGCGGGCGCACCCGCAGGCGGCAGCGATTGCTTCATTGCCGCTGTTTGAAATCATCCGCATCGGCGACGCCCCACCCGAGCCGATCGGGCGAGGCGTGGCCGCACGACGGCCCCTGAGCGGCGTGCGCATGCTCGACCTGTCGCGCGTCATTGCCGCGCCGGTAGCCGGGCGCACCTTCGCCCAGCACGGCGCGCAGGTGCTGGCGGTCGGCGCTGCACACCTGCCGAATCTGCTGCCGCTGGTGATCGACAACGGGCGGGGCAAGCGCAGCGCACAGCTCGATTTGCGGGCGCCGCGCGAACGCGACCTCTTGCTGGATTTGGTTAGGGATGCCGATGTTTTTCTGCAGGCCTACCGGCCAGGTGCGCTGGCCGCGTTTGGCCTGTCGCCGGAGGCGCTGTGTGCGCTTCGCCCCGGACTGGTGCAGGTGACGCTGTCGGCCTATGGTCATCTCGGGCCGTGGGCGCGACGGCGCGGCTTCGACAGCCTGGTGCAGTCGGCCACGGGGATCGCATGGCAGGAGGGGCAGGCGGCTGGCCTGGCCCAGCCCGGCAGATTGCCCTGTCAGGCGCTCGATCATGCGACGGGCTTCCTGGCGGCGTTCGGCGCGATGATGGCCTTGCGGCGGCGCGAGCGGGAGGGCGGCAGTTGGCTGGTGCGCGTGTCGCTAGCGCAGACGGGGCGCTGGCTGCAATCGCTCGGCCTGGTGCAGAACGGGCTTGCCGCTCCGGAGCTTGGCGACGACGAGGTGGCGCCATGGCTGCAGACGGTCGACTCGCCGTTTGGGTTGGTGCGCGCAGTGGCGCCGGTCGAGCGGATGTCGCTGACGCCGCCCCGCTTCGACACGCCGCCGGTGCCGCTGGGCACGCACGCGCCGGCGTGGCTCGACGCGAGCGAGCGTTGAGCGCTTGAGCGCTAGCGACGCGCTTCGGTCATGATGCGGATGGCCAGGCCCGCCAATACCGTGCCCATCAGCCAGCGCTGCGCGACCAGCCAGAGCGGGCGACCAGCCAGAAATACGGCGATCGAGCCGGCCATCACCGACGCGATGGCATTGACCGTGACGCTGCACAGGATTTGCGTGAAGCCCAGTGCCAGCGACTGCACCAGCACGCTGCCGTGGCTGGGGTCGATGAATTGCGGCAGCAACGACAGATACAGGATCGCGATTTTCGGGTTGAACAGGCTGGTGACGAAACCCATCATGAACAGTTTGCGCGGGCGATCCTGCGGCAGGTCGCGCACCTGGAAAGGCGATTTGCCGCCGGGCTTGAGCGCCTGCCAGGCAAGATAGAGCAGATAGAGCGCACCGCCGTAGCGCAGCACGTCGTAAGCAAAGGGCACTGCCATGAGCAGCGCGGTGATGCCGAACGCCGCGCACAGCAAATAGATCACGAAGCCGAGCGCGACGCCGGCGAGCGACACCAGGCCGGCCTTCGGCCCCTGGCAGATCGAGCGCGAGATGAGATAAATCATGTTTGGCCCTGGCGTCAGGGCCATGCCCAGGGCCACGAGCCCGAAAGCGATCAGGTGGGACAATGTCGGCATCGTGCATCTCCAGGGCGTGTCGGTCTCGGGGAGCTTTCAAGCGCATGATTCAATGGGCGTCGCATTCTCGGCGAGGAATGAGCCTCGCCGAACCGCGCCAATCAAGTGAAGTGCCGATTATTTCACGGTGTGCCTGAAGGCTCCCGGAACAGTTGCGAACAAAGTCCCGGGCCAGTTGCAGTGCAAATGCCGGGCCAGCTTCACACCAGCAGCACCTTGCCTTCTCCCTGGCTGGCACGTGCCTGCCGCAGCGCGGCCTTGTACTCCGCGAGCGGATACTGGCCGGTCACCGGCAGCAAGTCGGGGCGCCGGGCCAACATCTCCCAGCAGTCGCGGCGGGCCTGTGCGAGCGCGGCGGCATCCGTCTGATCGAGCCACCCGGCGATGCCGAAGCCTTGCCACGTCAAGTTGCGATACAGCACCGTTGCGGCGCGAATTTCGAACGGGCGATCATCGAGCACACCGTAGGACACCAGCTTGCCGCCCGGCGCCATTGCATCGATCAGCGCCACGGTACCGGGGCCGCCCACTGCATCGAGCACGGCCTGATAGGGGGCGGCCCCGGCGAGTGTTTGCGACGGATCGTCGCCCAGCGCCAGCGTGCGCTGACCCGAAGCGTCCAGCAGGCGATACGCGCCGTTGTCGCGCACCAGTCGCTCGACCTCGATGCCGCGTGCGTCGCCCAGGTAGCCAAGCAGGCCGGCGATGGCCGAGCGGCCCGCGGTGGCCAGCAGGCGGGACCCGCGCGGCAGATCGACCATTTGCAACAGGCCCCAGGCCGTCAGCGGATTCAGCGCGAACTGGCTGACCATCGTGTCGTCCAGCCGCGATGCCAGGTCGTCCGGCACCGGATAGACACGCGCTGCCGGGACCACGGCGAATTCGGCCCATGCGCCGGGGTGGCGAAAGGCGACCCGTTGGCCGGCGGCGAGCCCGCTCACACCGGCACCGACCGCACTGACCACTCCCGCGCCATCGAAGCCGGCGATCTGCGGAAACACCGGTTTGACCCGATATCGCCCGCCGATGAACAAGCTGTCGGCCGGCTGGATCGAGCGGGCGGTGACTTGAATCAACACCTCGCCGGGGCCGGCTTGCGGCACCGGCACGTCGGCCAGGGCGAGTACTTCCAGAGGCTCGCCAGTTTGTTCGAAGATCAGCGCCTGCATGTCGTTTTACCTCTTGATAGGGATGTCGATGCCCCTATACTGGGCTTCGATTATGATGCTGTCCAAGACTTATTTTTAAAAACTTGATACCTGGGACGCATGACTATGGAGCTGCGGCATTTGCATTATTTCGTGGCTGTGGCGGAGTGCGAGCACGTCACTCGCGCAGCCGAGCGCCTGCATGTATCGCAACCGCCGGTGAGCCGGGCGATTCGCGAGCTGGAAGCAATGCTTGGACTGGCTTTGTTTACCCGCACCAAGCAGCGATTGAAGCTCACGCCCGCCGGGCGCTGGCTGCTCGACGACGCCCGCGCGGCGCTGGCCGGCGCGCAGGAGTTCACGCAGCGTGCCAGGGCGTTGGCGCTGGGTGAGGCCGGGCAATTGCAGATCGGCTATGTGGACGGAGCGATGCACAGTGGCGTGCTCGGCCAGCATTTGCGCAAGTTCCGCGCCGAGCGGCCCGAGGTCAGCGTGGAGTTGCGGGCGCTGCGCTCCGGCGAGCAGATCGACGCATTGCGCAGCGGTGCGATCGACGTGGGTATGCTCTACACGCCGAATCTGGAAGACGCCGGTATCGCCACACGCAAGTTGCTCTCGGATAAGCTGGTCCTGGTGATGTCGCTCGACGACCCCCTGGCGATGCGGCGCCGGATTGCGCCGGGCGACCTCGATGGCCGGCCATGGGTGGCTTTGCCGCGCAGTTTCAACCCTCAGTGGCGCGAGCGGTTGCTGCGCTGGTGCGCCGAGGCCGGTTTCCAGCCCGATGTGCGCTATGAAACGGCGCAACTCGCGACAGTGCTCGGGCTGGTGGAGGCAGGTGTCGGGCTGGCCTTCGTGCAGGCCAGCGCCGCCCGCGTGGCCCATCCCGGCCTGTGTTTCCGTCCACTGCCGTGGTGGCACCATACGGTCGACATTTGGTTGGCGTGGCGCACACCGAATCCGTCGCCGCTGCTCGCGCGCTTTCTGGCGGTCAATGGTTTGAAGGCATGAGCCGGCGATTCACTCAACGAACCGCCTTGGCCGCCGATGCTTGGCTTTGCCTGGCGTCCGATCTACACTGCCGCTATTACGCCCATGACGGGCATGCTCGCGCATATCGATGAGCCAAGTTCAGTTCCAACTCCACCGCTGTCGTCTGGCCGGCGTGCAAGCCGTCGAAGCGCGCACGCGTCACACGTTCGCGCGGCACACGCACGACCAGTTCGGCATTGGCCTGATTTGCCACGGCGCGCAGAGATCCCTGAGCGGGCGCGGCGTGGTGGAGGCCGGCCCCGGTCATGCGATCACCGTCAACCCCGGCGAGGTCCACGATGGCGCGCCGGTCGGCGATGCGGGGCGGGCCTGGCGCATGCTCTACTTCGACCCCGGTGTGATCGCCGAGGCCGTCGGCGACATCAGCGAAGGTAAAACGACGGCGTATGAATTTACCCAACCGGTCATTCGGGACGCCGCGATCGCCCTGCGCGTGCGGCAGTTGTATGCGGCAGCGACAGCGATGCCGGCAGGTGCGTCCGGAGCGGCGCCCGCGGCCGATGAGGTGCTGCTGATGCTGTTGAGCGAGGTCATGCACACGCCGCACGCGAGCGGCCATATCACAGGGGCAGTGCCGGCCATCGCGCATGCGCAGGCCTTGATCGACGCCGACCCGGCTGCTCCGGTCACTCTGGCGGAGCTCGCCGGCGCCTGTGGCTTGAGCCGCTTCCAGCTGGTGCGCGCGTTCGCACGGGACACTGGCCTGACACCCCATGCCTATCTGGTTCAGCGCCGCGCCCAACTCGCCAGACGCCTGATCGCCCGGCGCATGCCGCTGGCCGAAGCCGCCAGCGCCAGCGGCTTCGCCGATCAAAGCCACATGACGCGCGTGTTCGTGCGTCACTACGGATTCGCACCTGGCGCTTATGCCGCCGCGCTGAGCTGAGCCTGCGCTTTCCCATCCGCTGCAATTTCGTTCAAGATGCCGGGCGCCGCGCCGGCTAAGCTGACTTCTTCGTCATGATCGAGGAGGGACGCGATGCCGGAACGCATGCAAGGCTATGTTTATTTGGCGCTCGCGATGGCGCTGGTAGGCAGCACGGTTGTCGCCAGCAAGCTGATCGCGGCGGGGCTGCCGCCGTTCGCTGCTACTGCGCTGCGGTTCACGCTGGCATTTCCGATTTTCATGGCGCTGATGCGCGTCACCGGCACCGCATGGCCGAGATTGTCGCGGCGCGACTGGGGCCTCGTGCTGGCGCAGGCGATCGCCGGCAGTGTCGGCTACACGACGTTGTTGATCTGCGGATTAAGGCTGACCTCGGCTGCCGACGCTGGCGTGATCGTCGGTACGCTGCCGGTGGTGTCGGCCGCTTTTGCGCTCTTCGTGCTGGGCGAGCGGCCGCACCGGTTCCTGTTGCTGGCCGTCGCGCTGGCGGCCGCGGGCGTTCTCTCGATTGCCTTGCGCCCGCAAGCCGGCGACGGACATTCGCTGGCCGGCAATGGACTGATTGCCGGCGCCGTGATCTGTGAGAGTCTTTTCATTTTGCTCAACAAGCGGCTCGATGCGCGCGTGCCGCCGCTCGCGCTCTCGGCGCTGATGAGCGGCATCGGCGGGGTGGCGGCGCTGCCGCTGGCGCTACTCGAGGCGCCGTGGGCGATGCCGTTCGATGCGACTGCGCTGTGGGCCGTTGCCTATTACGCGCTGGTGCCCACCGTGGTCGGTTTTGTCCTGTGGTACGCCGGTGCGGAGAAGGTCAGCGGCACCGAGGCGGCGTTGTTCAACGCGCTCGCGCCAGTCTCGGCCGTGCTGCTGGCCGCCGGATGGCTGGGCGAGCCGGTCGGCGTAAATCAGATGGTCGGCGTCGGCTGCGTGCTGGCGGCCGTGGCCAGCCTCGGTATGGTGGGCCGGTCGCGCCGCCTGCAAAATATGTGAAAACAGGAGATCCACCCATGCAGTTCTCTCATGCGAATGCGATCTGGTACGACTATCCGGCGCTGACCCCAGGCGTGTTGTTTGCCGAGGGCGTCCCGGGTGACGGCCGCGCGGTGTCCGGGCTCGCGCATTTTTATGCGCTGGCCGGAGCACGTCTGGCAGCCGGCACCGAAGCCGACTTGCCGGAAATCCAGGCATGGCGTCGTGCATTTTCGTCGATGGGCCTGAAGCCGACCCAATACCGCTGTGCGTCCGAATCGTTGCTGCGGCGGTTCAGGAAAGAGGGGGCGCTTGCGACGATTCATCCGCTGATCGACCTGTGCAACGCTGTCTCGATTGCTTTTGCCACGCCGATCGCCGTGTTCGACACGGGTCGAATCGCCGGCGGCCTGACGGTGCGCTACGCCGAGGGCAACGAACCTTATTTGGCATTCTCGGGAGAGCAGGAATACCCCGAGCCGGGTGAAGTGATCTTCGCCGATGGCGAGGGTCTCGCGCACGCCCGTCGCTGGACTCATCGGCAAAGTGTCCGATCGGCCGTGCGTGCCGACACCACGGCGGTTTTGATCGTCGCCGAAGGTCTGCACGCCAGCGCAGGCATCGACGTGCTGCAAATAATCACCGCCGTGCGCGAAGGTTTGGATGGGCTCGGTTGGCAAACGCGCAAAAGCGCGGTCCTGAGCCAAGTGCGGCCGACGTTCGAATTTTGAGAAAAGGGCAGGGGGCCGCCAAGCCCCCTGGAAAGCGTTACTGTGCGATGCCGAGTTTGAGGCGGGCCATCGTATTGACCGGATCGCTGTCGGCGAGCACGAAACCCTTGTCGACCAGCATGCGCGTCATGTATTGCTTGTTGTAGAGAAACGCCATGACCACTTGCCAGATCAGGAACGTGAAAATCGTAAAGAAAAAGTGAATGGCAGCAATGCCCACTTCGCCGCGAAACAACGGCACCCACCAGCCAAAGAACAGGTAAGTCCAGCTGAAACCAAAATATCCTTTTTTAACCATCCCCGATTGCGGATGCTTGATCATCACCGCGGTTGCCATCTGATCCCCTGAGCGTAAAAGAATTGTCGGTAAAACTGCCCGATGCACTATAAGCATGCGTGAGGCATGCGTCAATCGGAGCCGCCCGCAACTCAGCCGGTGCGGCCCGGCGAATTGCCGTTGCACAATTGCGGTGGAAGAGGCACGGAGGCCGTTGTGGCAGTCATGGCGCGCCGGTCCGTGCGATGCAAAGTCAGTTGATCTTGGCAGGTTGGGGCGCGTGATGTTGCGTCAGCCGATCGACCGCCAGCACGACTCCGGCGGCCACACCGCACAGCACGAGCACAATGAACAGCCGCTTGAGCCAGGATTTGCGCCGCCTGCGCCGGGCCCGGTCATGCGCATCGTGAAACTCGCCCAAGCCGCCGGCGCGCAATTTGTCCCAATCCATCATTCTCTTGATTCCTGGAAATACGCCATGATCAAGATATTAGCCGCATCGCTTGTCGGAATAAAGCTTACGTAACAAATCCGTTTCGGCTGACATGTTTTGGCCGACAAGATATTCGATAAATGTCGCGTATCATCACCCCGGCATCGTTTGTGAAAAGCGATTGATTTTGCTTTGACGACGCTTGTCTTTCCGGGGAATTCCAATAAATCATGACCGACACATACACGCCTGAACACGACGGGGTGGGACACGGGTGCTCGACACCCATCCTTGCCAACGCCCGCCTTGCCAAAAACATAATGACGCTTTTGACGTCAGCCATGGCCGCGATAGCCATTTACTGGGGGTTGGCATGTGGTGCGTTATCCGCGCAGGCAGCCGGCCCGGCACCCATTTCAATCGCGTCGGGCGTGCAATACCAGTTCCTGGCGCATTGGGATGCGGCCAGGCTAAATGAGATCCTGCAAGTCGAAGCGCCCAAATTCTCCGGCATCGCCGTTAAACACACGGCGGCGGTCAATGGAGTCAATCTGTACCGCGTGACTTACGCCTCGGTGATCCCGGAGCTGAATAACAAACCGACCATGGCCAGCGGCCTGATTGCCATCCCGGACACTGGCGCGAAGGTATTCCCGATGGTGTCTTATCAGCATGGCACCGTTTACGGAAAACAGGAGGTACCGTCCTATCCCGAGCAGTCGCCGGAGACCGCGCTGATGATCGCGCAATTTGCCGGGCAGGGCTACGTGGTGATCGGCGCCGACTATTTCGGCCTGGGCGACTCAACCGAGCCGGAAGGCTATATGGTCAAGGCAAGTCACCAGCAGGCCTGCTATGACATGCTGATGGCCAGCCGGGCCGTGCTGAGCAGCATGCGCCTCGACACTGGCAAGCTGTTCCTTGCCGGCTGGTCGCAAGGGGGCTTCGTGACGATGGCCTTCCTGGAGAAGCTCGAAGCCGCGCATATTAAAGTCGCTGCCGCGGCGACTGCCAGCGCGCCCGTCGATGTATTCGTGGCGCTGAACGGTTTTCTCAGCTTCCCTCGCAAGAACGACGCATCGTGGGTGAACAGTCTTTTCATCCTCTCCGCGTTTTCCTTTGAAAACTATTACCGCGTGCCTGGGCTCGCGCGCTCGATAATCGCCGACAAATACTACGACGTCGCACTCAAGGCATACGAGCGCAAGCCGTTCGATCCAGCGCAAATCCCGACGAACCTGCATCTGCTCATCAAGCCCGCATACTTCGATCCGCAATTTTTCGCCGAATCCGCCTACGGCCGTCTGGTGGCCCGAACCGAAGCGTACCGCTGGGTGTTCAAGTCGCCGGTGCGCAACTACTACGGTGAAGCGGATGAAGCGATCAGCACCGGCCTGGGCAAGTTGGCGATGCGGTATCAACGTGCGATGGGCCAAGGCAACCCGAAAGTCGAAGCGATTTCCACCGGCGCCACCACGCATCGGGGGACCTTCGCCGAGGCGGTGCCGCGGTGGAAAACCTGGTTTGATTCCTTGTCGACGGAATGAACCCCGTGGGGCGGCGGTGTCTTGCCGTACCCGAAGAGCGTGCCCGTGGATGCGGCCACGCTCTCTCGTACGATTACGCGGCGCCGCTTGCGCGCCGTCGGATCGCCTGTATCTCGCTTTGCGTCAATCCAAGCGAATGCAGAAACGCCGCATGCGCATCCGGATTTTCGGCCTCGAACTCGGCGTGCCACCGGTCCATTGCCGCTTCGTCGAAACCGGCACGGCGCAGTAAATCAACCCATGCGTGCTTGCCGCGCGGGCGCTGATGCCGCAGAAACGCCGGTTGCGCGAGCAGCGTGGCGATCGCTTTCTGGTGGTGTCTGAGGCGCGCGATTTCGTCGTTGAGTGTCATCAGATGCGCCTCGAGAATCCGGGCGGCGGTGTCTGCCTGATTGGCGAGCAGCTCTCGTATCAACTCCAGCGAGAGCCCCGCGGCCCGATACGCGCGGATCGAACGCAAGCGCTCCCTCTGCGCTTCGTCGTATAGGCGATAGCCGCCCACGCTACGGCCGATCGGGGTCAGCAAGCCGAGCGATTCATAGTGAAGCAGCGAGGCGCGCGAGAGCCCCGCTTCACGCGCCAATCGTCCAAGAGTCAGGTGTGTCATGACGGCAAGGGTAGTCGGTCCGGCGAGAGAAAGTCGTAGCGCGCATCGGGTCGCGCCAGCAGCTCCGGTGAGTAATGTTCGGCGATCATGATCCGGCAGTCACCGAGAAAGGCGGGCGCTTGCGCGAGAAAGCCTTCGAACGCCAGCGATCGGTCCGCGCCGCCCGCATGCGCCATCAGGCGCACGAGCGCTTCGGTCAACGTGCGATGGTAGCGATGCGATGCGTCGAGATGCGCAGCGTAGCGCGCTATGCCGGCGCAGGTTCGCTCGATGGCTTCATCGATGGGAAAGCGCTGCAAATGAATCCATGCCACGCGCAAGTGATTGCGATGATTGAACGCATGCGCCGGCAACCGGCAGGCTAGAAAGGCTTCGAGGAATGCGTCGTCGGTGAAATCTCGAATGGCGTCCATGCGAATCGACAGGTCCTGGTTGAACGTGATGTCGATCTTGAAGGTGTCTACCGTAGTCGAGTCAAGCGAAATTTTTCGCCAGGCGCACGCTCGTTGCCTGGCAGGGGCGATCGGCGAATTACCGCCGCCCGAATCAAGTTGGCGCGCCTTCCGCAAGGCGCGCCATATCGCCGGGAATTACTCTGCTTGGTCGCCCGTTGCCGCAGACGGCTGTGACGTTTCGGCCGCGTCCGGGGCGGGTGTCTGCGGAGCGGAGCCCGCTGGCGCGGCTGACGCCGGGCGCCGGCCCTGCCGTCGTGCGCCGGAGGCACCTCTTGCCTGACGGCGAGCGAACGCTGCGTCGCGCTCGCTGACCTGGCCTGCCGGTGCGCCGGCCAGATCCACGCGGGCTGCCCCGTCGGTCAGGCAGGCCCAGTAACGGCTGCCGCGGCACCACGTGCCGAGTGCCTCGCGCAGTTCGGCTTCGTTCAGCGCGAGCTCTTCGGCATGGGCCAGAAGGTCGGTCAGGATGCCGATCTTCAGCGCCACCTTGGGCGCGGGATTTTTCGGGAACGCTACTGGGAAGCGCTTCTGCAGTTTGCCGATCACACGCACGACCGGATCGACCGGCTCGCTCTTGGCCGCCGCCTGGCCGTTTGCCTTCGATTGGGCAGGACGGGCTGGGCGGGCCGGGTGGGCGGGGCGAGCGGGCTTGGCCGCCGGGTTGGCGGCCTGTCGCGTTTTTTCTTTCGCTTCCCGTGCTTCCTTAGCCAGCTGTTTCTTCAGTTCTGCCAGTTGCTCGAATCCCATGACGCTTCCTGTGAGGGTCCATCCAAAAGCCGAATAGTAGCAGCCCAATGCTCAGTGCGTGGGCGGTTGGCACGGCGTGGTGCGCTGCCGGGAGGGCGGACGAGCCATCGTCGTGTGCGTTCGTGCAGCTTGCTCGTCAGGCACTCACATAGCCGCACGTGACGAAGTTGATTCAGTGTTTCCCGCGTGCGACGCCGTTGTGCATGGTAAATCGGTTGCCCTGGCCCGCGAGCCCGTTATCGCCGTCTTCGAATGGACCGCATTGGTGCCCTGGCCAGAACGGAGCAACACTGTGCCGTTGCGCGCGGCGATATGGAGCGCCGCCAACGGGGGCATTACGTCGGAAATCAGGCAGACATCGCCGTTGCCGGATGTCGATGGAATGCATTCTAGCGTCACCGGCTCGGCCGCGCTTACTGTCGACCTTGTCGCGAACAGTAGCGGGCGTCTGGGTATCGGCGATCGGTTGGCGGTCATTGACAGTACATGGGGATGACCGGTTGTCCGATGGGCGACGGCGCGGCCATTGAGTGCCGGAGCTATGTGGTTACCAGGAGCGAGCCGACAGGCCGTCATTTCATGCATGAATTGATGCAAAGCGTGCAATTCTCCTGCGCGCTATCTGCCGACATAATGGGGCCGCTCAAGCACCATTCCCAGGGTGGGTGAGGCCGCAGGGCCCATTCGCCGCCCGAGAGAGTCAATCAAAAACGACGAGGAGACACATGTCTAGTTCCAGCATCAGCGAGCGGATGGATCGGCTGCCGATCACGCGACCCCACAGGATTGCCGTGTTTGCGCTGGCATTCGCGTACTTCTTCGAGTTCGCAGACCTCAATACATTCGCCTTCGCGGCCCCAGGGGTCATGAAAGCGTGGCACATCGCCGTGAGCTCGGTGGCGTTCATCACTTCCGCGAGTTTCGGCGGCATGTTCATCGGCGCGGTCTGTGCCGGCTGGCTGGCCGACGCGATCGGCCGAAAACGCGCGCTCGTCCTGACCATTTTGTGTTACGCGACGTTCTCGTTGCTCAACGCGGCCTCCTGGAGTGTACTTTCGCTCGCAGCGTTCCGGTTTCTCACAGGGGTCGGCCTGTCGGGCATGACGGTGACGGCGAACACCTATGTCAGCGAATTCTTTCCCGCGAAGGTGCGCGGGAAATATATGGGGCGCATCATGACGGTCGGCCTCGTGGGTATTCCCGCCACGGCCTGGTTTGCCAGGACATTCGTACCGATGGCCTCCTGGGGGTGGCGAGCCGTGTTCGTCTGGGGAAGCCTGGGCCTGATCGCACTGGCGTTCGTCGCGCGTATGAAGGAGTCGCCGCGCTGGTTGCTGCGCCGCAACCGTGAAGCACAAGCGCTCAGAATCGTGGAGGAGCTCGAGGCACTGGCAGCCGCCAGGCCGGCTCCCGCGAGCGACGTCGCCCCCCATGTTCATCGCGAGCCGATCGATTATGGCCGCCGGGTACCGTTGGGGCGGCTTTTCGAGCCCACCGAGCGCAAGCGCACGTTCGTCCTGCTGCTGGTCTGGATTTTCCAAACCCTCGGTTTCTATGGCTTTGTCGCCTGGGTGCCCACGTTGCTGGTCAAGCATGGATTCTCGGTCGTTCACTCGCTGACTTATGCGAGCCTGATCGCCGTGTGCAACCCGCTTGGCGCGATCCTGGCTTCTTACCTGGTGGAGCGTTTCGAGCGGCGCTGGTTCATCACTGTCGACGGGATTCTGATCGCAATCTTCGGGCTGGCGTTCGGGCTGTCCTTCCAGCCACAGGCGATCCTGGTGTTCGGCGCGCTGGTGATGCTCAGCATCCAGGCCATGGCAGTGGCTCTGTACACCTACACGCCAGAGATGTTCCCGACCGATGTTCGGTCCACCGGGATGGGCCTGACCTACGGCGTGGGACGCCTGGCCAACGTGGTGGGTCCGTTCGTCGTCAGCGCGCTGTTCGACACCTACGGATACGGCAGCGTGTTCGTCTATATCGCCGTGTGCTGGCTGGCGGTATCCGCGGTGGTCAGCGTGTTCGGCACCTCGACCACGGGGCGATCGCTCGAGGCGCTTCACTGAACTGGCTTCGGACGACAGGGAGATTTTTATGACGGATTGGACACAGTGGATCGGGCGCGTCGAAACGCGTGATGACCTCGTCACGGCAGCTCCCGTGCGCGGCCTGACGGCGACGCTCGATCGGGAGGCAGCCGAGGTCATCCCGGGCATGGCGTTGCCGCCCCTGTGGCACTGGCTTTATTTTCTGCCCAGCGAGCGCCAGAGCGGTATCGGTGCCGATGGCCATGCCAAGCGCGGCGACTTCCTGCCGCCGGTGCCGCTGCCGCGCCGCATGTGGGCGGCAAGCGAGTTCGAATTTCGCGCGCCGGTGCGCGTGGGCGATGCGGTGCGCCGCACGAGCACGATCGTCGACGTGACCCACAAGCAGGGCCGCACGGGGCCTCTGGCTTTCGTCAAGGTGCGGCACGAGATTCGCCGCAATGACGATGCCGATCCTGCCATCGTCGAGTTCCACGACATCGTCTACCGCCAGGCGCGCCAACCCGGCGACGTGGATCCTCCTCCGGTGGTGGCGCCGCCAGCCACGTGGCAGCGAGAGATCGTTCCTGACGACGTATTGCTGTTCCGGTATTCGGCGCTGACCTTCAACGGCCATCGCATCCACTACGACCGCAGGTACGTAACCGAAGTCGAGGGCTACCCGGGGCTGATCGTGCACGGCCCGCTGATCGCCACATTGCTCCTGGATCTCCTGCGCAGGCATCGACCGGAGGCGGACGTTGCCGCGTTCAGCTTCCGCGCGCGTCGCCCGACCTTCGACCTGCATCCGTTTTCCGTGTGCGCCGCGCCGGACACGGACCCTCGCAAGGTCCGGCTGTGGGGGGCGGACCACGAGGGCTGGCTGACGATGGATGCCGTCGCAACGCTGCGATGAACCTGCAACAAGGATCAGACTTCTCATGCAACCACTTCAGGGACTCACAGTCGTCACACTCGAGCATGCGATCGCCGCGCCGCTGGCGACGCGCCACCTCGCCGATCTCGGCGCGCGGGTCATCAAGATCGAGCGTCCGGGCGTAGGCGACTTCGCGCGGGGCTATGACGATCGCGTGCGCGGCATGGCTTCGCACTTCGTCTGGGCCAATCGCAGCAAGGAGAGCTTGACGCTGGACGTCAAACATCCAGAGGCGCGGCAGATTCTGCAGCGTCTGGTGCTGGAGAAGGCCGACATCGTGGTACAGAATCTCGCTCCCGGGGCCAGTGGGCGGCTGGGTCTCGATCACGCGTCACTGGCCAGGCACAAGCCATCGATCATCGTATGCGATATCTCCGGATACGGCGCGGACGGCCCCTATCGGGACAGAAAGGCCTACGACCTGCTGATTCAGAGCGAAGCGGGGTTCGTCTCGGTGACGGGCACGCCCGAGGAGCCCTGCAAGGCGGGGCCATCGATCGCGGACATCTCCGCGGGGATGTATGCCTATTCAAGCATCCTGGCGGCGCTGCTCGAGCGCTCCCGCAGCGGCATTGGCCGGCGCCTCGATATTTCGATGCTCGAGTCGCTGACCGAGTGGACCTCATATCCGTTGTACTACGCCTTCGATGGCGCGGCCCCGCCGCCGCGCACCGGGGCCGCACACGCGACCATTTATCCGTACGGGCCGTTTCCTACCGGGGCGGACGGAGCGAGTGTGATGCTCGGCTTGCAGAACGAACGGGAATGGGCGAGCTTTTGCGAAAAGGTACTGCTGCAACCCGCACTCGCATCGGATCCGCGCTTTGCCGGAAACGCACGGCGGGTGGCTGCGCGCGAAGCGTTGCGTCAGATCATTGTCGATGCGTTTCGCGAACTGAGTGCGCCGCAAGTCGTGGCCCGCCTGCAGGACGCGCAGATCGCCAACGCACGCGTGAACACCATGCATGAAGTCTGGGAGCATCCGCAGCTTCATGCACGCGGGCGCTGGCGCGAGATCGGCTCGCCCGTGGGGCCATTGCCGGCGCTGCTGCCGCCCGGCAATTGGGACGACGGCGATCCCCGCATGGATCCGGTCCCGGCCCTGGGCGAGCACACCGAGACCATTCTTGCCGAGCTGGGCCTGGATACCGAAGCGATTGCGGCGCTGCGCGCCGCGGGTGCGATATGAAAGCCCATGCACGTACCTACCTGTTCGTGCCGGGCAACCGCCCCGAGCGTTTCGACAAGGCGGTGGCCAGCGCGGCGGACGTCGTCGTCATCGACCTGGAGGATGCGGTCGCCGCATCGGCCAAGAGCGAGGCTCGAGATCGGGTGATGCACTGGTCGGCGCAGCTCGACACACCAATGCTCGACCGTATTGCGCTGCGCATCAACGACCCGCAGTCGGAGCCTTTCCCCGAGGATCTGCGATTGGTGCGCGAATCGCGAATTCGTCTGGTCATGCTCCCCAAGGCAGAGCACGCCGAACACGTCGACGCCCTGGTCAGCGCGGTTCCGGACGTGAGCGTGCTGCCGCTGCTGGAGACGGCGCGAGGGCTCGCTCATTGCCGAGCCATCGCCGGCGCGAGCGGGGTCGTTCGGCTGGTCTTCGGCACTCTCGACTTCGCTCTCGACCTGGAGCTGGACATCACCGACGATCCGCAGCCGCTGGCCGAAGCAGCCGCGTCGATCACTCTGGCTTCACGCCTTGCCCAACTGAGTGCGCCGGTCGCCGGCGTGACGCCGCAAATCGACGACGAGGCGCGCCTGCTGGCGGATTGGTCATGGTTTTGGCGCCGGGGTTTCGGGGCCAAGTTGTGCATACATCCGCGCCAGATCGCGCCGCTGCATGCGGCAATGGCGCCGGATGCGGCCTCGCTGGCGTGGGCTCGCCGCGTCGTGGCGGCCGATGCCGCCGGCACGGGGGCGGCCAGCGTCGACGGGCAAATGGTCGACCGACCCGTGGTGCTGCGGGCCTGGCGCATGTTGCGCCGGGCCGGGCTTTGATTTCTCTCTTGCTTGCTAACTTGACACTATGACAGCTTCCATCATTGATTCCATCATCTTCCAGGGCATTTTCAGCACCGACGAGATGCGCCAGGTGTGGTCGGACGAAAATCGCACGCAGAAGTACCTCGATATCGAGCGCGCGCTTGCCATCGTGCAGGCTCGCCTTGGGCTGATTCCCCAGGAGGCCGCCGACGAGATCGTGCGTCACTGCGCGATCGGGCAGATCGACATGGGCAAGCTGCGCGAGCAGACCGAGCGCATCGGGTATCCGGTGCTGGGCGTGGTCTCGCAGCTCAACGCGCTATGCCGCGACAAGCTCGGCGAATATTGCCACTGGGGCGCCACCACACAGGACATCACCGATACCGCGACCGTGCTGCAGATTCGCGAGGCCCTGGCGATCGTCGAGCGCGAGCTCGGCGGCATCTCCGCGGCGATGGCCCGGCTGGCCCAGCAATACCGGGATACGCCGATGATCGGACGCAGCAATCTGCAGCAAGCCATCCCGGTCACCTTCGGCTACAAGATGGCGGGGTTGCTGTCGGCAATCGAGCGCCATCGCGAACGGCTGGCTCAGCTCAAGGAACGTGTGTTGGTGGGCGAATTCGCCGGCGCTGCCGGAACGCTTGCATCGCTCGAGCGCGGCGCCATGGAAACCCAGGCGGGCTTGTGCGCGGAGCTCGGACTCAAGCAACCGCTGATCGCCTGGCACACGATTCGCGACAACATCGCCGAAGTCGGCGCGTTCCTCGGCCTGGTGGGCGGCACGCTCGGCAAGCTCAGTATGGACGTCAAGCTGATGATGCAAACGGAGGTCGGCGAGGTCTACGAGCCCTATCATCATGGACGCGGATCCTCGTCGACCATGCCGCAAAAGCGCAACCCGATCGCGAGCTGCTACATCCATGCCGCGATCAGCGTGGTGCGGCAGCACGCAGCCTCCTTGATGGACGCGATGGTAGCGGATCACGAGCGCTCGACCGGACCCTGGGAAATCGAGTGGATCGTGCTGCCGGAGGCTTTCTGCCTGATGGCCGGCGCCTTGCGACAAAGCAGGCAGGTGCTGGAAGGCCTGCAGGTGGATCCGGTGGCGATGCGGCGCAACCTCGATTTGACCGATGGCCTGGTCATGAGCGAGGCCGTGATGATGGGTCTTGGCAAGTACATCGGGCGGGAATACGCACATGACCTGGTCTACGATTTGTGCCGGCAGTCGATCGCCGAGCGCAAGCCGCTCATCGAGCTGCTTTGCGCGCACCCCGAGATTGCCGCTCATGTCGATCGCGCCGGCCTGGAAGGCATGCTCGACCCGGCGAACTACCTGGGCCAGTCCGCGCTGATGGTGGATCGGGTGCTTGCGACGCTTCGCTGAGCGCGCGAGCCGGCAACGGGCGCGGACGCCTGGCGGCTTTTCGACAGGCTGTCAGGCGGCGGTTGTCTTTGCCCGCCGGGCAGGTCGCCTGGCGGCGACGAATTCATAGAGTTGCTGGGCCTCGGGAGACAGCTGGCGCCCCTTGCGCTTGATCAGGCCGATTCTTCGCGTGACCTCGGGTTCGCCCAGCGGAATGCTCATGAGCAGCGGGTGTTCATAAGGCGGCATGGCCAGCGACGGCACCGCGGCAACCCCGAGGCCCGCCTCGACGAGGCCGAGCAGCGTTGTGACATGCTGCGCCTCGTAGACCGGGGATAGCCGAGTGTGGGTGCGTGCCAGCGCCTGATCGAGCAGGAGACGGTTACCGGACGATTTGGCGGTGAGGATGAAGTCGTGGCCTTCCAGATCGCGCCAGGTGGCCTTGCGTAACTTGGCCAACGGATGATCGCGACGGCACGCGATGACGAAATGCTCGGTCAGCAGCGGGCGATAGTCGATTTCCGGTTCGGAGCCGCCGAGAAAATTGATACCGAAATCGGCTTCGCCACTGGAGACGGCCGCCAGCACTTCGTTGGCGCTGGCATCGAACACCTTGACCCTAAGCTTGGGGTACTGGGCCCGGTAGCGCTGGATGACGTTGGACAGGAAATAATAGACCGTCGAGGGTACGCAGGCGATGCACACTTCGCCCATGCGTGCCGTGCCGACTCCGCGCACGCTCAGCAACGTTTCGTCGAGGCCATCGAGGAGCATGTTGATGCTTCTTGCGAATTCTCGCCCGACGGCGGTCAGCTTGACCTCGTGCGTGGTTCTTTCCAGCAGGCGGATGCCCAAGGCCTGTTCGAGCTTATCGATGCGCCGGCTGAACGCGGACTGGGATATGTGAACCGCCTCGGCTGCCTTGCGGAAATTGCCCAGCTCGGCAACTGCGCGAAATGCGATCAAATCGTGGAGTTCGAAGTTGACGGCCATGACGTGTTTTGTGAAAAAGAGCATGTCCCGTGGGGCGCAAGCCCGGAGATGTCTCCAATGAAAGACTGTTCGAACGGTGGCCTCGGACTGCAAGTGTGACGGATCGGCCCCGGTCACGAACCACCGTTCAGCTATGCGGGCCTCCGAGGGCCCTGTCGTGACGGGGCCCAGACCGGATGACCAGCAGCGGCCTGTCCCGCCAAATTCGCGGCTGCCCAGCGTAGCAGCCGAGGCGCAGGAAATCAAGCTGATGATTGGTACCGAAGCTTGGCCCGTCAAACGGGTTCCTTGCATCGAAAATCTACCTGCGACAGACGCTGATCTGCATCGCAGATGCCCTGCCGGACAAGCCCGCTTGCAGCGCGGCGAATACGGTGCCCCGAGCACCGTCGACAGGAACTGTTTCATCAGGAATCGGCCGGGAATCGCTGCCGCCGGATACCGATGGGGCTCCATCCCCTACCACCTTGGGGAGAGCTTGCTGCCCGCCCGATCGCCAACGGCACCGGCATCTGCAGCGTCGGTGACGTCGCGTTTCACACCGGCTGCCGTCGATATGTGAGCAACGAGCTCGCTCATTGGATCTCGGCGCATCTAATGGCGGGGTATCCCGCCATCAAGCACCTTGGCAAACGCCTGCGCATCGATATTCGCGCCCGTGAGAATTACCCCGACTGTCTTGCCGATGTTGCGGGTTTTCTCCTGTATGGCGGCCGCCAGCGAGGCCGCGCCGGCCCCTTCCACGACGTTGTGTGTGCCTTGGTACAAAAGGCGTATCGCCGCGGCGATCTCGCTATCGCTGACTGCAACCATGCGGGCGGCGCCCTGTGCGTAGATATCGAACGCCTCGGCGACCGGCACCCGCACGGCAAGGCCGTCGGCAAAGGTTCGGGCCGTTTGGGTCTCGATCAGTCGCCCGGCCTCGAAGGAGAGTTTTGCCGCCGGCGCTTCGGTCGAGACCACCCCCACGATTTCCGTGCCAAGGCCCAACGCTTCGCGCGCCGCGATCATCCCGCATATGCCGGAGCCGCACCCGATCGGCACATAGACCGTGTCGAGCGTTGGCGCTGCCTGGAACAACTCCAGGCCATAACTCGCGACTCCCAGCATCACCTGCCGGTGGAATGGCGGAACCAGGAACGCGCCCTGGTCCTGCGCAATCCGCACCGCTTCAGCGCGGGCTGCATCAAAATCTTCGCCGTGTTCCACCAGGTCGGCGCCGAACGCGCGCATGGCGGTGTTCTTTTCGTGGGAGTTGCCATAAGGAACCACGATGGTGCTGCGCAGGCCGGCACACGCCGCGGCGCGTGCCTGACTCTGCCCGTGGTTGCCGCGCGTTGCCGTGACGATGGCGCGATACTGTGGCTGGTTGCGCATCAGCCAGTCGATGAATGTGATGCCGCCGCGGACCTTGAACGCGCCGGTGGGCGTATGGTTCTCGTGTTTCAACCATACGGTCGCATCGAGAAGTTGCGAAATCTGGGGCCAGACATATTGGGGAGTCGGCTGCATTTGCTGATAAACCAGGGATGCCGCGGCGTCCAGTTCAGCGAGATCGGGTAGCTTCATCGGTGTCCTCCATCGTTTTGGAGATACTGGCACAATCGTGATTGCGATCCTTTCAGGATTCTGACCTTTCATCTCGGGACAGCGAGCGAAAATGACCCTGCAAAAAGCGGAACCCGTCAGGCTGCGAAGTGTCGGTCGATGGACATTGACGTTACTGCCGCGGCAGCCCTACTGTGCCCGCTACACGTCCGATGGGCCCGTGGTCGGATTCGCTTTCGACAGTCAGTCGGGCTTGCATGCCTTCGCCAGTGACAGGGTCGTGCCGTTCCGCGCGTATCCCAACGGACTTGCGTTCGTCCCGACCGGTTGCGATGTGTATTCGAGCTCCGAGCGTGGCGGAGAATATTTGACGGTGCGTGGCGCGCTCGACGACCTACAGACGGCGCCTTTCAGCGATCACGTCGATTGCCAGGCCGCTGCCTTGGCTGTGCGCATCCGTGGGCATATGCTCAAACCGAGTCCGGGCGACGCCCTGATGCTGGAGGAATGGTCTGCCGCTTTGGTCGATCACGCTCGCGCGGCCTTCGCGAAGCCCAGGGATCGCCAGACGAAAAGACTGACCGGCTACCGGCTCAAGCGCCTCGATGATTTCATCGAGGCCCATCTCGACGAGAACGTCACCATCGGCATGATGGCGGCTCAGCTCGGGATGTCCGAAGGCGCATTTTCGCGCTGCTTCCGGGCATCCACGGGCAAGTCACCCTATGCGCACGTTCTTGACCGGAGAATTGCCCGCGCGCGCGATCTGCTCATTGGCACCTCTTTCGACCTGGCGCAGATCGCGTTGGCAGCGGGGTTTTCATCCCATGCGCACATGACCAGCGTGTTCCGGCAGCGTCTCGGTTGCGTCCCGTCGCACTTTAGAGCCCATCCCTAATCCGATTGAATGAGTTGCTCTTGCGCCAGGGGACGGCGCAGTTGAAGCCACTCTTGCCGGTGTTTTTCATGCTGTCCAACGCTTGCCTGGGGTGCTATGCACACTCGGTGTCCGCATCCATCTCGTCCATATTCCGCGAATCTGTGCAAAAGGAAAACCCGATCCGTGGCGATGGCCGCGCTCTGCACCATGCTGAAGCCTGCACCTGGCACGGCTGGGCATAGCGGCGATTCTTTGATCTCACTCAAGATAGCTCCAAGCGATATGACGTTAGATGCTCGAACGAGGAACGAGCAGATGTGCCGTTCCCGTGGATCATTTTTCAGGAGTTCGTGATGAAAACATCGATGGTGCTCAGATCAATCCTGGCGACGGCGTTCGCCGTGGCCGTGGCGTCTGCCTTTGCCGCTGGCGGCGGTGGCGGTGGCGGTGGTGGTGGTGGCGCAGGTGGCGGTGGGATGGGAGCGGGTAGTGCCGGCGCGATGGGGCGGGGCGACCAGACGCAATTGCACGATCAGACCAGGGATCAACTCAAGGATCAAGACTTGCTCAAGGATCAGGACAAGCTCAAGGATCAGGACAAGCTCAAGGATCAAGACCAGACCAAAGATCAGGATCAGACCAAGGATCAGGATCAATTGCACAAGTAGGTTCCTGCCTCGAGCGTGGGGTGCCAGGGGATTGCCGCTAGTGCCGCGCGATATCGGTCCGGAGGGATTGATGAAACCAACGTTCATTCGGATTGCCTTGGCCTGTGTGCTGGCCGCGATCGCAACGGGGCCCGCGCAATCGGCAGGGCCGACCTATGTCCAGGGGCGCAACATTTTTATTGAAACAGGAGTCGAGGCTCCCGATCGGTCGCCCACCTGGTACGCGCCGATGGTCGCCAGGCCGTACGCGCCCACTTTCGAAATGCTTGCGACCCGGGGGACACAGGGCCGCTATTTGGCCTATACCTACCCGGTGACACTCAAGGACATGATTCGCTTCCATGGGCACGACTGCGAGGGCACGACGCACGTGGCCAATGCAGCCTGGGTCGCGTTCAAAATCCTGTTTCCCGACGGCATCATCGACCGTAGCGTGCTGGCGGGCATTACCGGCGATTCGCCTTGCTGGTCCGATGGCGTGGCCTTCCTGACCGGTGCGCGCGTTCAGTACGGCAACCTTGGGTTCTTTCGCGACAAGCGATACAGTCACGCCATCATCCTGTACCGCGAGGATACGCAGGTTGCAGTGCTCGCCACCTGGAAGGAGGGCATCAACAATATTCCGGGCGAGCCGGTGATGCTGCCCGGAAAGATCACATGGCATCCGAAAATCACCATGAAGGAGGTCGAAGCGCTCAAGGCCGTGGTCAAAAGCGCCGGCGGCAAGCCCACCCCTTACCAGGTCGATCTGATGCGTTACCAGCAATGGGTGCACATCAACGATATTCTCGAGCACCCGCTCACGGATAGCTATAGCGCCCAAATCATTCCGAACTTCAAATGGGCCGATTGGGCAGATCCGAACAAGTCGGTCGGCCATCCGATCGAGCGCAGCGACACCCGCCTCAAGAATTACCCCTATCGCCAGCGGCCCATCGATTCGGGGCCCTAGCGCGACGACCGTTCGACGCTTTCCATCCCGTGTCTTGGCCCGCGCTTGCCGCGGGCCGCGTCATTGCATTGCGTCTCGATGGGAGTGAACGCACGTCGATGCCGTCCCGTCGTCACTGACGCGCGGCAAAAACTTGTTGCAATAGGAAATTGCTGCGCTTATAGTTAGCCATATGGCTAACTATGAAATTGCGTTGGACGTCGTTTTCCATGCGCTTGCCGACCCAACGCGCCGCGCCGTTATCCAACGGCTCGGCAAGGGGCCGGCAACCGTGAGTGAACTGGCGGAGCCGTTCGATATGGCGCTGCCGTCGTTCATGAAACACGTGCGTGTGCTCGAAAGCACCGGGCTTATCCAATCCAGGAAAATTGGCCGGATCCGGACATGCACACTCGAGCGCAGGAAATTGGCGGCCGCCGAGCGCTGGTTTGAAGAACAACGCGCGATCTGGGCCATGCGGTACGACAACTTGGACAACCTTTTAGAAAAACTTCAGGGAGAAGGGTATGAAAGCTGAGCTTCAGTTCAACTTTATCGTCGACAAAGAGAAGAGCCACATCACCGTCAAAAGAGAGTTCGCGGCAAAACGCCAACTGGTGTGGGATTGCCACACCAAGCGCGAATTGCTCGATCAATGGTTCGCGCCAAAGCCCCTGACTACCAAGACCAAGCATATGGAATTCAAGGAGGGCGGCTATTGGCACTACGCAATGATCATGCCCGACGGGCAGGCTTTCTGGAGCCGGCTGGACTATCAGGCGATCCGTCCGATCGATGACTATGCGGCGCTTGACGGATTTTGCGACGAGTCCGGCATTGTGAACCCAGAGATGCCCAGGGCGCGCTGGGAAGTGACGTTTACCGACGCAAACGCGCATACGCTGGTCACGACGGTGGTGAAGTACCGGTCGCCCGATGACGTGCAAAAGGTGATCGAAATGGGTATGGAGGAAGGGATGGCCTCCACGCTCGAGCGTCTCGACGAACTGCTGCTTACGCTGGACAAATGAATCGTGCGTGCGTGGCGCCGGCCCAGCCCTCGCGGGCCGCTCGCAATTTTCTGATTGTTCTGCCCCGCGATGGTCGGCTGAAAAATTCAATGCTCGAATGACCGATGGCGCCTGGCGATGTGATTCGCCAGGCGCCATCCACTTGGGGCCGTATCCGACCGATTCCGGCTACCCTCGAGTTTCCTTGGAATCAAGTGCCATCGGCAACCGACTTGACCGTCTTGACCGTGGCAACCGGCACGGCAGCGGCCGCCTTCTGGCCGCGACCAAGCAGCTTGGAGATGAAGTCCCACGCCATCAGCAGTGCCCCGAGCGCAAACACGATATCGCCGGGCATGCGCATCCATTGCCAGAAGATCGTCGTGTTGTAGAACTGCAGGCTGCGCGCATAAGCATAGCCGTGGGTATAGACAGCCTCGAGCTGGGGCCAGCCGATCGGGTAGAAATTCATGACGATCCACATCACCAGGCCGATGTTGTAGAGCCAGAATGCCCAGATGCCGCAGCGATCGCTCCACGGGCGATTGCCATTGAGATAGCGCAGCACCATATACAGCAGGCCGATCGCCAGCAGGCCGAAGGCGCCGAACATCGACGTATGCGCGTGGTTCAGGGTCAGGAAGGTGCCGTGCTCGTAGTAGTTGACCAGCGGCGCGTTGAGGGTGCCGCCGCCGAACACGCCGGCGCCAACGAAGTTCCAGAACGCCGAGCCGAGAATGTAGAGATACGCGAGCCGGTACGGAAAGTCGCCTTGCGCCTTGATATGCCGTTGCTGTTCGATGGCTTCCAGCACCAGCAGGAACAGCGGCAACACCTCGATGAACGAGAACATGCTGCCGACGCCGACCCACAGTCCGGGCTCGCCCGCCCAATACATGTGATGGCCGGTGCCGAGCACGCCGCCAACCATGATCAGGATCCACTCGAACAGCACGGCGCGCTCGACCATTTGCCGCGAGAGCAACCCCAGGGCCATCAGGAAGTAGCCGGTGACCGATGCGGTGAACAATTCGAAGGCCAGTTCCACCCACAGGTGGACGACCCACCAGCGCCAGAAGTCGGTGATCGAAAACGACGGATTCGGCGAGGCCAGCGGAATCATGCCGAATACGTAGAGCACGGTCACGCTCAGTGTGCTGAACCAAAGCAGGTGCTCGATCCGGAACAGCGCATAAAGGGACCCGCCGCTTTGCCGGAACAGCGAGGCGAGCGTTGGCCAGAAGGCACGCAGCAAGACCAGGCACCAGACCGCCAACCCTATGAAGAACAGAATCTGCCAAAAGCGCCCGATCTCCAGGTAGGACAGCCCCTGGTTACCGAACCAGAACCAGTTCTTGTCGATAACCCCGACGATGCCGAGATAATCGCCGATCAGTGCGCCGGCCACGATCACCACCAGGACCCAGAAAATCAGGTTGACCAGCGTGCGCTGTCCGGCCGGTTCGCGTTTGCCGATCAGCGGCGCGAGGAACAGTCCGGCGCCGATCCAGCTGACGCCGATCCAGACGATGGGCGCTTGCAGGTGTACGCTGCGCAGGAAAGCGAACGGCAGCCATTTGCCCACGTCGATACCGTAGAAGCTGGTGCGATCGGTGTAATAGTGCGCCATGATCGAGCCCGCGAGAATCTGCACCAGCAGGACACCCGCGACGACCAGGAAATACTTCCACAAGGCCTTTTGGCTGGGGGTGACCTGGCCAAAGCCCTGCAGCGTCGGCTCGAAGGTTTCGTCGGCCGCCTTCGGCTCGATCCACATCCGGAAAATCACCAAGGCGGCGCCGATGGCAAAGAACACCATCGTGAAGGACGCCCAGGTCCATTCAAAGGTGGCGGCGGTCGGAGCATTGCCAACCAGCGGTTCGGCCGGCCAGTTGGTGGTCCACGAATAGTTCTTGCCTGGCCGGCGCGCGACCGTGGTCAGCGACGAATAAAGCAGGAAGCCCGCGGTCTGACTGGCGCTGGCGGCGTCGAGCGAGCGCGCTCCCGTATAGCCCTTGACGAAGTCGTCGCGCAGCAGCGAGGTGCCGATGCGCCCACGCAGCGTGACGATCGCCTTGGCGAGCGCATCCGGCAGCACGACCTGCGATTGGCTCAGGTCGACGCTTTGCAATTGCGTGCGCATGGTTTGCGTGATGCCGGATTGCTGATCGGCGCCAAGCGCTGCGAACGGCTTGCCATATTGCGCCAGCGCCAGATTGTTTTGGACTTCCTTGGCCAATTGAACCAGGTACTCGGCGGTGAAGTCTTCGCCGAAGTAGGAGCCCATGCCGTACAGGCTGCCGTAGTCCATCAGATCGGCCTTCTGGAATCCCGCCTTGCCGTCGACGATATCCTCGCGAGTCAGCACGACTGCGCCATCCTGGGTCGTCATTTGTTGCGGAAGCGGTGCCGCCTGCTGGTAAGTGGTGCGTGTTGCGAAAATCATACCCAGCCAGCAGAGCGCCGTAACAATCAAGAGAATCCAGATAAGCACGCGGCTGACGCGATCTTGCGCGCCAGTGCGGCGGTTGGAGAGCGTGACCGTTTCCATCGATGCTCTCCTGTCAAAAAAGTGGTTGCAGGTCGTGCTCGTTCAACAGAACGGCACGCGTGCCCGAATTTGCATCCAGGTCACGTTGGAAGACATTGAAATGACGCCAGGCGAGAAGCGGTGCGCGCATCTCGCTGACGTCGATGAATGGTTTTGACGTACTGGACATGTCGGATTCCTTGCATAGTGCTTAGGCATGGCTGCGTTCTGGCGGTAGGGCCGGATTTTCGGATGCCTGAAAATGGGGGGGGCGGCACACAATGCATGTCGGAGGCAGCGCTCCGGCGGTGTCGGCGATTGAAATTTATGCCACTAAATATGCATTGTCAATGCATATTAAAATGTGCGGCAATTTGCCGCAGCATGGTCGCTTGAATATTTCAATATGGCTGAGTGAATGCGCCTTTAAATGGGGGAGCCGAGGCGACGGGCATCGTAATGGAAATAATCGTGAACGAATTATTTGTGTATATATAATGCATAAATAACCGGCGCATTCGGCAAGCGGGCAGTGCGCCGTCTTGCGCCGCATGGCGACGAAATGTCGAAGGCGAGAAGCGCCATGCATCGGCATGGCTTTGCCTGACTCGAACTGGCGGATTTTATGAAGCTGACTGACTTTACCGACTATGGCTTGCGCGTGTTGATTTACGCCGCGTTACGCCCAAACGAACTGGTGACCGTGCAGGAGATCGCGCAGGGCTTCGAGATTCAACGCAATCACCTCGTCAAGGTGGTCGTTGCGTTGAGCCGGGCTGGTTTTCTCACCACCGTCAGGGGGCGTTCGGGAGGCATGCAGCTGGCCCGGGCGCCCGAGAAAATCCGCATTGGCGACGTTATCCGCGCGATGGAGCCGGATTTCCGGGTTGTCGAATGTTTCGACATCGAAAGCAATCAATGCGCGATCACGGCCTCGTGCGGATTGCGCGGCATCCTCAGTGGTGCGCTCAAGGCCTATTTTGAATATCTCGACCGCTTCTCGCTGGCCGATCTGGTCGTCAAGCGCGAGTCGTTGATCAAGGTGCTCGATACCGGCGTGCCGGTGCGCATCGTGCGCCCGCAAAAGCCGTCACGGCCCGCGCGTGCCGGGGACAATTGACGCCGGCTCGGCGCCAGACGAGGCAATGACACATCCGGCCGGGCTACCAGTCCAGGCGTGGCGTCAAGCGGTGCAACAGGCTGTTGAAGCGTTGTGCCTGACGCCCATCGTCGCGTCTGAGCACGGCATGGGCCTGCCCGGCGATTCGGCACGCCGTGTCAACCTGGTCGGCCGCGGCAAGTGCCGCGAGACTCTGCAGCAGCAGCGTGCACAGGGCCTCGGCGCACTCGCCGGGCGAAGCCTGGACGGGCGCTCGCGCGTCTTGCCCGCTCATTGATCGGCTCCCGCGGCGATACCCAGATGCCTTTTGGCGGCCAGGCTCGCCATGGCCGGCTGCCACGGCGGATCGTAAGTGAGATCGACCTCGACATCGGCCACGCCCGGCACCGTGCCGGCGCTGCGATAGGCGCCTTCCACCAGATATTGCGTTGCAGGGCAGCCGCGCGTCGTGGTGGTCATGGCGATGCGAGCCTGATTGCCGTCTTCGATGCGCACGTCATAGATCAATCCCAGATCGACGATGTTGTAACCCAGCTCGGGATCGATGACGGTGCGCAGCGCCTGTCTGACCTGATCGATCAGCCTGTCGATATTCTCGGGCAGGTTCATGCTGATGCTCCCGAGGCCGCGCCCACGCGCACGACCAGCCGATACGCGGTGTTGTCGGCCTCGAACGCGCCATGCCACTCATGCCCCCGTTTGGATAATTCCGGCAACAGAAAGAGCGGCTCTCGATTGAGCAGGGCGGCCAGCACTTCGCCCTCGTTCATCAGTTCGAGCACTGCCAGAATGTTGATCATGGGCTCGGGCGGCTCCCAATCGCGAGCGTCCATTTCCTGAAGGGGTTCCGGCCACAGTGCGCTGTCGGTTGTCGGCGCCCCGGTCACTGTCGACGCGGGCTCCGGCGCGACTTGCGGTGACGATGCGCCGGGGCTGAACTCGACCTCCCAATCGCCGTTGCCGAGCTCTTTTTCGGCGTGGGAATAACCCCGGGAGCCGAGCACATGAAAAAGCGGAATCGGCTTGAATGTCGCCCATAGCCGCAGCCCCTGTCCGGGAGCGAGAGCCGTCACGGCCTCCATGATTTTTTCGAAGGGCTCGCCGCCGGCCCGCAAAATGGGCCGCACGTCGAGTTCCATAAAGTTGATCGTATGCATCGTCGATCTCCACTCAATGATCGTGAGAAAAGGAATGCAGCATGCCCGGCTTGCGTGCACCATCTGGCAGCCGTCGCGCGGGCGCCACGTCGAGAAGATTTCGGGCGCGCAGCAGGTGCATCGAGATGCCCGCTGTCGCGACCAGCATCAACAGCGCCGAGAGGCGAAACATGGGGGTGAGCCCGATGATCAGCGCCGCCGCGCCAAGCCAGACTGCCGCGAAGTAGAGTGCGAACCACTTGATGGCCTTGCGTTCGACCACCAGGTCCTGAACCCGCGGTGTGGGAGTTTTGCCCAGGACCGGGCCGTAGCACTCGAGCCAGGTCATGAACGGCACGATTTTGTAGAGCTTGGCCAGCGCCAATCCCGATAGCCAGCCGAACGCAGTCAGGTAGGCGATGCCAGGCGCCTGGCGCGGCAGTTGGCCTGTCGTCAGCGCCAGACCCAGCCAGACGATGGCCGCCAGCAGCGACAGCAGGGCGAGGGCGGCCATTTTGCTGTTCAGTTCGATCACCCGGCGCTTTCTGGTGCGGTACAGGTGGTGCATATCCCGGCCGTAATAGACCAGCGCGGCCAGCGTGAGCGCGGCGGCGAGCAACAGGACAACGCCGATGCCCGCGCCAAGCGCGATCGCCGCGACACCGCCCAGAATCGCTACCGCCAAGGCGCCGGAGCCCAGCGCCAGCACCCTGCGCGTGCTGGCGCGGTCTTGCTCGGGCGCCAGCATGAACATGCCGAGCAAGCGGTAACTCACGCCCATGGCGGTGAACGTGAGCCAGCCGCCCAATCCCGCGACGACATGGATGGCCAGGCCCGAGGACAGCAGTCGAAGCGAAAACGCAGACGAGAAGATGCCGGCAAGGGTCAGGGCAAACGTGATGCCCAAGGCTGCCACCGCCAGCAGGCATGCCAATCCCGCAACGATGAATTTGGCGGGCAACGGCAACGGGCGGGCCGCCCACAGCGTGCGTCCGAGGTTCCACAGCACCAGGCCGAACCCGGTGCCGAGCAGCGCAGCGGCGGTGGCGAAGCCTGGCAGACTTTGCGGCACGGCGTTCATCATCTGCAGAAAGCCAAACACCAGCGACATGATGCCGGCGACCAGGCAGATCAGGGTGGGCAGCGGCAACGAATTGCTGTGCAGGCGATGCGCGGTGATGACCGGGACGAACTGGAACAAGGCGCCGCACATGACCAGGCTGAGCCAGCCCAGCGCGATGATGTGCACCAGGGCCAGCGTGGCCGGCGCGGCCAAGGGCGCACCGGGAAAGCCCCAGCCCAGCGCCATCAGTAATTGCGCCAACATGAAGGCGCTCAGCGCCACGACGAAGTAAGCGACCGTCCAACGCGAGAGGGTAACGCTAGGCATTTTGACTTTCCTTGCGCAAGGCTTTGTTCAAGCCAACCGGGTTGGTGTCCCGGCTGAGCTGCCGTGGGCGCCGGTCAGCAGGATTTTGCGGCGCCGTCCTGCCGAGCCTGCGCCGGCTTGCCGATCTCCACGCGCCAGACGGCGGGGCCGCGCTCCAGGTACGTCCAGGAGAACTGCTTGGGATGTTCCGCCTCGAGCTGGTAATACAGCGGCTTCGGATCGTGGTCGTTCACGAGAACGAAGGATGCGCCGGCCTTTAATTCGTCGACGAGCTGGAAGATTTTGGCGTGACGCTGCGCCGGAACCAGCGTGCGTACGTCGATGGTGTTGGCGGGATTCTCGGTAGTGCTGGACATGTCGGATTCCTTGCTAGTGGCATAGGCATGACTGCGCAGCGATCGAATGGGTTTCGATGGCCGGATGCCTGGGTTGTGAGACGGCACGTGTTGCATGCCGGGGCAGCACCCGGCAGTGTCGGCGATTGAAATTTATGCCATTAAATATGCATTGTCAATGCATATTTAATGGTGGCCGGCCGATCGCCCGCTCGGCCGGTCTGGCGCGCGAGCGGGTATCGGATGGGGGAGAGGATTGTCGCGGCCGGTTGCCGGCGATACTGGATGTTAAATTTTTGCGATGAGGCCGAACCAAGCGGCGGACGCGTGTTCTAATCGGCAAATTTTGGACTCCCTGCGCCGCGGCCGAGATGCTACGATTGCGGGGTTTGCGCTTTTATCCCCCATGTCTTCGAGTTGCCGAATGTCCTTCCCCAGAATTGCCGCGGCTTGCTCCGCTGGTTTGCTAATCTTCGCCACGCCGGCATTTGCCGCTACCGCGGCGCCCATTACCCCGAAGTCCACGCCTGCGGCGTCCGCGGTCGCGGCCGTGCCAACCACGCCGTTGCAGGCCGCCCTGCTGCAGGCCGTGCCGCCGCCGCAGCTCGACGCACGCTCCTGGCTGGTGACGGATTTGACCAGCGGCCAGACGCTGGCCGAGTCCAACGCGCACGAGCAGATCGCGCCCGCTTCGCTGACCAAGCTGATGACCGCCTACATCACTTTCAAGGCGCTCAAGGACGGCACGATCAAGCGCGACCAGATGGTCAGCGAGCCGCTGGAGGCCTACCATACCGGCGGCTCCCGCATGTTCGTCGACCCGAAGGTCCCGGTGTCCATCGACGATCTGCTGATGGGCATGATCGTGCAATCGGGCAACGACGCCGCGATGACGCTGGCCTATGCGGTGGGTGGTTCGATCAGCACCTTCGTCGGCATGATGAACCAGCAGGCGCAGCAATGGCACCTCAAGGGGACCAACTTCGTGGACCCGACCGGTCTGCCCGACCCGAATCACCACACTACCGCGTATGACCTGTCGATCATCGCCTCGCACATCATCGACGACTTCCCCGGCGACTACGCGCGCTACTTCAAGGTGAAAAAATTCACCTACAACAAGATCACCCAGCCTAACCGCGTGAGCCTGCTGTTCACCGATCCCACCGTCGACGGCATGAAAACCGGCTATACGCAGGAGGCCGGGTATTGCATGATTACCTCGGCGCAGCGCAATACGCCCAGCGGGCCGCGGCGCATCCTGTCGGTCGTGATCGGCACGCCCAGCGAGCATGCCCGCGTGGCGGACAGCCAGGCGCTGCTGACCTGGGCCTACCAGAATTCAGAAGACGTCGTGCTTGCCCAGGCCAACAAGCCAATGGCCAATGTGCGGGTGTGGAAGGGCACCGCATCGACGGTCGGCCTCGGCGAGAGCCGCCCCATCGTGATTACGGTGCCGCGCGGCAGCGCCAAGAATCTGCAAACCAAGGTGGTGCCGCCCAAGGCGCTGGTGGCGCCGATTCAGGCGGGCCAGACCATCGGCACCTTGCAGGTGGACGTGAGCGGCAAGCAGATCGGCAGCTATCCGCTGCACGCGCTGGCGGCCGTGCCGCAGGCCGGTTTCGTCGGCCGCACGTGGGACAGCCTGCGCATGATGTTCGCCAAGTAAGCCCTGGCACTCTGTCAGATCGCGCCGCCGTGACGTCTGTCGTCACGGCGGCGTTTTTTTTGCAGCCCCCTTGTCGCGGCATGCGATGGCGCTATCGGAGCAAGTGCGCCGGTCGTGGGCGGCAGCGGTGCGGCCGTGCGCGCCTATGCGATATCGAGCCTTCGGCTGGGGCCGATGACGAACGCGTATCAGGTCAAGCGGGAAGAGAAGCAGAAGATTTTGGTGCCCAGGGCCGGAATCGAACCGGCACGCCTTGCGGCGGGGGATTTTGAGTCCCCTGCGTCTACCAATTTCACCACCTGGGCAGGTCGTCGAAGCGTTCGGGAGAGACGGCAACCCCGTTGCTGACAATGGGCGCGCCAGAAAAAGCGCGCCGGGCGAAGGCGAGATTATGACGTAAAACAGCCGGCCCTTCAAGCGCTTCGGCGCGCCGGATTTTAATTATTTTGCTGCCGTTCGACCACCCGCAATAGCGACGACGTGTCGTCGTGGCCCCAGCCCTGTTCGACCAGGTCGGTCAGCTGGCGCTTGACCAGTTCGGTGGCAGGCAGCTTCAGGCCCTGCGCCCGCGCGGCCTCGACGATCATCTCGAAGTCTTTGTCGTGCAGCCGGGCTTCGATGCCGGCGGCAAACTCGCGGTGAGCCATTTTGGGGCCCATCGTCTCCAGCATGCGGCTGCCGGCCAGGCCGGTGGAGAGCGCGGCGAGCACCTTGTCGGGGTCGGCGCCGTTGCTCTGAGCGTATAGCATGGCCTCGGCAATGCCCTCGATATTGACCACCTGCACGATCTGGTTGCACGCCTTGGCGACCTGACCGGCGCCGGCGCCGCCAATGTGGGTGATGCTGGTGCCGAGTTTTTCCAGCAGCGGCTTGGCCCGCGCGAGGATCTCGGCCTTGCCGCCGACCATGATCGACAGGCTGGCATCGGCGGCCCGATTGGAGCCGCCCGAGACCGGCGCGTCCAGCATCTCGATACCGTGCTCGGCCAGGCGCGCGGCGATGCGGCGTGTGGCGTCGGCGGCGATGGTGCTGTGGTCGATGCAGATGGTGCCCGGCTGGGCACCATGGATGACGCCTTGCTCGCCGAGCAGGACCGCCTCGACGTCACTCGTGCGGGTGACATTGGTGAAGACGAACTGCGCGCTGCGCGCGGCCTCCGCGGGCGAATGGAAAAGCTGGGCCCCGGCCTCGACGAACGGCGCGGCGGCCTCGGGACGGCGGGCATACAAATGCAGGGTATGCCCGGCGGCCATCAAGTGGCGGACCATCGCGCCACCCATGGCGCCCAGCCCGATAAATGCAATCGTGTAAGTCATGAGTGGAGCCGCGCCTCGACGCTAGTTGCTGATGTAGACGAACCGCCCGTGCTTGATCTCACCCATCACGCCAGCCCGCTGATCCAGGCCGACGTGGTCGCTGACGCTGGTGTTGACGATGCCGTTCGGGATCGGCAGGTTATGGATGTTCTCCAGCGCGTCGCGCAAGCCGCTGCGGAACGCCTCGGTGCCGGGTTGGCCGTGCTTGAGCGCGCGGGGGACCGCGTTGTTGAGCAGATCCCATACGCCGTAGGCGTCGGCTGCGAACTGGGTGACCGTGTTCGGGCCGTATTTCGCCTCATACAGCTTGGTGAAAGCCAGCGCCGCAGGCCGCGCCGGATGGTCGTGCGGCAGGGTTTTGGCGACGACCGCCGGCTGGGTCGGGAACAGCGTACCCTCGACGTCCTTGCCGCCGACACGGATGAACGCATAGGTGGCGATGCCGTGGGTCTGGTAAATCGCGCCGCGATAGCCGCGCTCGATCAGGGTGCGCTGCGGCAGCACGGCCGGCGTGCCGGAGGCCGCCACCAGTACCGCGTCGGGCTTGTCGGCGATCAGCTTGAGCACCTGGCCAAGCACGGTGGTGTCGGTACGGTTGTAGCTCTCACGGCCGACGATACGAATTTTGCGCAGCTCGGCAAAGCGGGAAAACGACTGCCACCAGCTTTGGCCATAGGCGTCGGCAAAACCGATGAAGCCGACCGTTTTGATGCCATGGTTCGACATATAGCGCGTCATCACGTCGGCCATTGCCGAATCGTTGGCGGCCATCTTGAAGACCCAGCGCTTCTTCGCGTTCTGCGGATCGACCACCACGGAGGAGCCCACCAGCGTGATCATCGGTGTTTGGGCCCGGGCCACGTCGTCGGTCACCGCCAGCGCGCTGGGGGTGATGTTGGGTCCGACCACCACGTCCACCTTGTCCTCGCTGAGCAGCTTGCGGATATTCTTGACCGCCGTGCCCGGGTCGGTGCCGTCATCGAGAATGATGTAGTGCGCCTTTTGCCCGCCGATCTCCTTGGGCCACAGCGCGATGGCGTTCTTGCTGGCAATGCCGATGGCCGCAGCCGGGCCGGTGCTGGAAAGATCGATGCCGACGGTGATGTCGGCGCGCGCGGCGCCGGCCGCGCCGAACAGTGCGCAGGCCAATACGGGCAGGAGGGTGCGGCAGGTCTTTTTCATCGGGGGGTTTCCTTGTTTTTGTGAGCCGGAACTCCGCAAGGATACCTCACCTCTCCCGCTAATTCAGCGTCTGCCGGGTTTATCCCGCCTCATTGGGCATCGAGGTTGAGCGCGTTGGCTCGTGCCAGCGCGAGGGCCTGCTCGATGACTGCCATGTCGCCGATATGGTTGGCGAGCAGGAGCACCAGTTGAGCGTTCATCGACTGGCTCTGCGCGTCGGACAGGTCGCGGTGCGCATCGATCAGCGTTTGGTAGAAGTCGTCGGGCTGTTCGAAATTTTTTTCCAGATTGAGCGGCATCGCTTAAGCCTCCAGGCAGAGCGCGCGGCGCAGCGCCTGGCGCACCTGCGTCGCATCGAATTGGCGCCAGCGGGCGCAAACGTGCTGATCGGGGCGTACCAGATAGAAGGTGCCGGGGCGCGCGTCGTAGCGCTGCGCGAAGACACCCTGCACGTCGCTCAGGGTGGCCAGCGGCGGCTTGCCGGCCGGTGCTTGCTGGCCGATGACCAGCACCTCGACCGGCACCGGATCGGCCCCGGGCCCGGCCAATGCGGCCAGCGCCTGCGTCACGGCCGCATCCAGCGGCGCATCGCCGGCGTAGTAGAGGCCGACGAAGCGATTGCCCGTGTGGTCGATCAGCCAGCCCGGGTGGCCGTCGGCGTCGGTCACCGGCGCATCGTCGAGCGGCGCGCCAGGCGCCATGCGAGGAGGGAATGGCGGGCGCGGCGACGCGCCGGCGTCGGGTGTGTTGAGCGGGGAGTCGTGCAGCAGCGTGGCCACCGAGAGCCGGCCGCTATTGACCAGGCTGCGCGCAAACGGCGCGCTCCTGGCCAGCAGCAGCGTGGCGTCGCGAAACAGCCGGCTGACCGCGCTCTTTGGTGTAATGAAGTCGGTCGAGCGGGTCGAGTGCCGCAGGTTTTCATCGGCGGCCGCACCGCGCTCATGGCAATACGAGTCGAGCAATTGCTCGGGGGCACGGCCGTCGAGCACCAGCTTGAGCTTCCAGGCCAGATTGTCGGCATCCTGGATGCCGGAGTTGGCGCCGCGGGCACCGAACGGCGAGACCTGGTGGGCCGAGTCGCCGGCGAACAGCACGCGGCGATGACGGAAATTCGGCATGCGGCGGCACTGGAACGTGTAAACACTGACCCATTCCAGCTCGAACGGCACGTCGGGACCAAGCATTGCGCGAATGCGCGGGACGACGTTTTCGGGCTTTTTCTCTTCCTCGGGATCGGCGTCCCAGCCGAGCTGGAAGTCGATCCGCCAGACATTGTCGGCTTCGCGGTGCAGCAGCACCGACTGGCCGCTGTGGAACGGCGGGGTGAACCAGAACCAGCGCTCGGCCGGAAAATCGGCGTTCATCACCACGTCGGCGATCAGGAAGCGATCCTTGAAGACCTTGCCTTCGATATCCAGGCCCAGCATCCGGCGCACCGGGCTGCGCGCCCCGTCGCAGGCAATCACCCAATCGGCCTCCAGCGCATAGCTGCCTTCGGCGGTTTCGATCTGCAGTGTCGCCCGGTCATCCCGGCTTTCGATACCGGTGACCTTGCTCTTCCAGCGCAAATCGAGGTTGGGCAGTTGCTGCGCGTGCTCGACCAGATATTGCTCCAGATAGTATTGCTGGAGATTCACCATGGCCGGGCGCTTATAGTGCGGCTCGGGCAGCAGCTCGAAGTTATAGACCTCGCTGCTGCCGAAAAACACGCGGCCGACGTGCCAGCTGACGCCTTTTTGCACCACCGGCTCGCCGCACCCCAGGCGGTCGAGAATTTCCAGCGTGCGCTTGGCGTAGCACAGGCCGCGCGAACCGACGCTGACGGTCTCGTCGTCATCGACCACGACCACGGGCACACCTTGCTGGGCAAGGTCGATGGCGGCGGCCAGACCGATCGGTCCGGCGCCGATCACCACCACCGGATACCGATGCGCAGGCGCGTTCTGCAGCTCGGGCGGGGTGCGATAAGCAAAGCGGGGGTACGTGTAGGTGCTCAACACGGTATGGCGTCTCCTGCATTGGCGCGGCACCACGAATCGGAAGATCGAACGGGCGCCTTTAATTACGGATTGTGATATCGATTAACTATATCGTAATTATTTGCGGTTGACTAGCCTGGTGACGCGGCGGCGCGCCCACCCGGGTCACCCGCGCCGCCTCATATCTCGCCGGCCGGGGCCGTGATGCCGCTTGCTTATTTATAGCTCGTACATTTCGTGCTCGCCGCGCAACGCCTGTTCGATCAGCTTGCGGGTGAGGATCGGCGAGAGCAGTTCCACCATGGTGTAGACATAACTGCGCAAGTACGCGCCCTGCTTGAGCGCGACCCGGGTGACGTTGTTGCCGAACAAATGGCCGACCGGCACCGCGCGCAGATTGCGGTCGCGCTCGGCATCGAATGCCACGCTGGCCAGCAGGCCCACGCCCAGGCCGAGTTCGACATACGTCTTGATCACGTCGGCATCGATCGCCTCGAGCACGACGTCGGGCTGGATGTGACGCAGGGCAAAGGCCTGGTCGATCTTGGCGCGCCCGGCAAAGGCGGCGTCGTAGGTGATCAGCGGATACTGCGCCAGATCGTCGAGAGACACGCTGGATGACTGCAGCAGTGGGTGATCGGGCGGCACCACGGCAATGTGCTGCCATTGGTAGCAAGGCAGCGAGACCAGGTCCTTGTATTCGGCGATGGCCTCGGTGGCGATCGCCAGGTCGGCCTGCTCGTGACGCACCATCTCGGCGACCTGGGTCGGATTGCCCTGCAGGATCGACAGGCGCACCTTCGGAAACCGCTTCTTGAATTCAGCGACCGCCAATGGCAGCGAGTAGCGCGCCTGCGTGTGCGTGGTGGCGATGGTCAGATTGCCCTGGTCCTGGGCCGCGTAATCTTTGCCGATCCGCTTCAGGCTGTCGACTTCGAGCAGGATGCGCTCGATCGATTCGAAGATGATGCGGCCCGGTTCGGTCAGGTTGCGCACCCGCTTGCCATGGCGGGCGAATATGTCCACCCCAAGTTCTTCCTCGAGCTCGATGATGGCTTTCGAGACCCCTGGCTGGGACGTGAAAAGCGCCTTGGCGGCCTCGGTCAGGTTGAATTTCTGCCGCACGGCTTCGCGCACGAAACGGAATTGATGGAGGTTCATTTGTATAACTTCCGAGAATATGCAAACAATTTTTTAATCGTTTTCAATATAAAGCGAGTTTATTACGATTTGTCCCATTCTTTCAAATTACGTTGATCCGAGCGCAAAATAGGCCGCTCGAGGCGCCCCGACCGACCATGACGTTTTGGTTTGAATCCCTCTCCGGCTTGGCAGTAGGTGTCCTGGTAGGCCTGACCGGCGTCGGTGGCGGCTCACTGATGACGCCGCTGCTGACCCTGGGACTCGGGTATGCGGCGCCAGTGGCGGTCGGCACCGATCTGGCGTTCGCCGCGCTCACCAAGGGGTTTGGCACGCTGGCGCATCGCCGCCACGGTCACGTGCGCTGGGACATCGTGCGCTGGCTGACGATCGGTAGCCTGCCGGCGGCGCTGGTGGCGATTGCGGGGCTCAAGTGGCACGGCGGGCTTGGCGCCGGCGGCTTGCATTTCATCAAGCTGACGATCGCCGGATCGGTGTTGCTGACGGTGCTGTCGCTGCTGTTTCGCGCCAAATTGCTGGCCGCGCTGCGCGCCCGCCCGGGATGGCAGCTAAGCGGTGGTGCGCTGGCGGGCAGCACGGTGGCCGTGGGCGCGCTGCTCGGCGCGCTGGTGACGGTGTCCTCGATCGGCGCGGGCGCGGTTGGCGCGACGCTGATCCTGCTGCTTTACCCCGAGCTCAAGCCGACCGAGGTGGCCGGTACCGATATCGCTTATGCCGTGCCGCTGACCGCGGCCGCCGCGCTCGGGCATGTTTGGCTGGGCACCGTGCACTGGCCGTTGCTGGGTGCGCTGCTGGTGGGCTCGTTGCCGGGCATCTGGCTCGGCGCGCGCCTGTCGCGTCATTTGCCGGAGCGCATGGTGCGTGGCGCGTTGGCGGCGACGCTGACGCTGGTGGCCGCGAGGCTGGTGTCATAACTAAATCAGGACAGGAGTTCGCGCGATGCGAGACAGACATCACAAGGAATCAGACAGCGGCGCGGCCGAGCTCGACGCGCTCGAGGCGGTGCTCATCGAGCGTCTGCGGCAGATCGCCGGACGGCACCGGCAATTGAAGTTCGCCAGCAGTCTGGCGGCCGAGGACATGTTGCTGACCCACGCGATTCTGTCGAATCAATTGCCGATCGAGATCTTCACGCTCAATACCGGTCGCCTGCACGCCGAGACGGTGGGCATGATTCATCAGGTCAAGGTGCATTACGGGTACGACATCGCGCAGTACCAGCCGCAGCCCGAGGCGGTCGACGGCTACGTCCGACAACACGGGCTGAATGCGTTCTATGAGAGCGTCGAATTGCGCAAGGCGTGCTGCCGCATCCGCAAGGTCGAGCCGCTGAACCGCGCGCTGTCCGGCGCCGACGCCTGGCTAACCGGCCAGCGCCGCGAGCAGTCGGTCACGCGAGGCGAGCTGGCGCTGGCCGAGCAGGACGACGCGCGCGGCATCGCCAAGTACAACCCGCTGTTCGACTGGAGCGAGGCCCAGGTGTGGGCCTATCTGAGCGCGCGCGACGTGCCGGTCAATCCGCTGCATGCGCACGGCTATCCGAGCATTGGCTGCGAGCCGTGCACACGCGCCGTGAAAGCGGGGGAAGACAGCCGCGCCGGACGCTGGTGGTGGGAACACCAGGACAGCAAGGAGTGCGGCCTGCACGCGGGCAACCTGCGCGGCGTTCCGGTCGTCTCGGCGCTATAGCTGGCCGGCAGGTTTCGAATTCCACATTTCATCAGTCAGGAATAATCATCATGGGTGTAATGCACGAAGTGGCGCAAGCGCAACGGCAGCCGAATCCGGTCCGCATGGACCATCTCGATTGGCTCGAAGCCGAGTCGATTTACATCCTGCGCGAGGTGGTGGCCGAGTGCCGCAAGCCCGCGCTGCTGTTCTCGGGCGGCAAGGATTCGGTGGTCGTGCTGCATCTGGCGCTCAAGGCGTTCGGCCTGGGCTCGCAGCGCAAGACGCATCTGCCGTTCCCGCTGGTGCATATCGATACCGGCCACAATTATCCGGAAGTGATCGAATTCCGCGACCGCCATGTGGCGTCGCTCGGTGCGGAGCTGGTGGTGGGGCATGTGGAAGACTCGATCAGGCGTGGCACCGTGCGGCTGCGCAAGGACACCGACTCGCGCAATGCGGCGCAAGCCGTCACGCTGCTCGAGACGATCGCCGAGCACGGTTTCGACGCCTTGATCGGCGGCGCCCGCCGCGACGAGGAAAAGGCCCGCGCGAAGGAGCGCATCTTTTCGTTTCGCGACGAGTTCGGCCAGTGGGACCCGAAAGCGCAGCGTCCCGAACTGTGGCATCTGTTCAATGCGCGTATGCACGCCGGCGAGCAAATGCGCGTGTTCCCCATTTCGAACTGGACCGAACTCGACGTATGGCAATACATCGCGCGCGAAGAATTGGCGCTGCCGCCGATCTATTACGCCCACGAGCGTGAAATCGTGCGCCGGCGCGGACTGCTGGTGCCGGTTACGCCGCTCACGCCCAAGCTCGACGGCGAGACCAGCGAACGCGTGTCGGTGCGTTTTCGCACGGTGGGCGACATCAGCTGCACGTGCCCGGTGGCGAGCACCGCCGACACGGCCGAGCGCATCATCGCCGAGACCATGGTGACCGAGATCACCGAACGAGGCGCCACGCGCATGGACGACCAGACCTCCGAGGCCGCCATGGAGCTGCGCAAGAAACAGGGTTACTTCTGAGCGGCGCGGCACCGATACGTCACGATTATTTGCGAGTTTCACTATGACCTTGATTCATCCCGCCGAAGATCTCGGCGTCCTGCGTTTCATCACCGCCGGCAGCGTCGACGACGGCAAGAGCACGCTGATCGGGCGCCTGTTGTATGACAGCAAGGCCGTGTTGTCCGACCAGCTCAGCGCGCTGGCGCGCGCCAAGCACAAGCGCACCGCGGGCGAGGACATCGATCTGGCGCTGCTGACCGACGGCCTGGAAGCCGAGCGTGAGCAAGGCATCACGATCGACGTCGCCTACCGCTATTTCGCCACCGCCAAGCGCAAGTTCATCATTGCCGACACGCCCGGCCACGAGCAGTACACGCGCAACATGGTGACCGGCGCCTCGACCGCGCACGCGGCGATCATCCTGATCGACGCGACCCGCGTGAGCGAGGTGGACGGGCGTACCGAGTTGCTGGCGCAAACCAAGCGGCATAGCGCGATCGTCAAGCTGCTGGCCTTGCCGCACGTGATCGTGGCCATCAACAAGATGGATCTGGTCGACTACAGCGAGGCGCGCTTCGACGCGATCCGCGCCGCCTATCTCGCACTGGCGCAGCGGCTGGGCCTGCAAAGCGTGCGGTTCGTGCCGGTCTCGGCGCTCAAGGGCGACAACATCGTGACGGCCAGCGAGCGCATGCCGTGGTATCAGGACGAGCCGCTGCTCGACGTGCTCGAGTCGCTGCCGGTCGGTGAGGTGAGCGGCAGCGCCGCCGAACTGCGCTTCCCGGTGCAATTGGTGGCGCGCCAGGACGGCAGCCATGCCGACGACTTCCGCGGCTACATGGGGCGCGTCGAAGCCGGTGCGATCTCGGTCGGGCAGGCGCTGCGCGTGCTGCCGGCCGGCCATCGCGCCACCGTGGCCGAGATCATCGGTCCGCGCGGCGAGCTCGCCCACGCCCATGCCGGGCAGTGCGTGACGGTGCGTCTGGCCGAGGACGTCGATATCTCGCGCGGCGACATCCTGGTGGCCGCCGAGGCGACGGTCGAGCCGGCCCGCAAATTGAGCGCCGACCTGTGCTGGTTCGATCACGAGCCGCTGTCGTCGCAGCGCAAATATATTCTCAAGCAGACCACCGCCAATGTATTCGCGCGGGTCGGCAGCGTCGACTCGGTGCTCGACGTCGGCACGCTCTCGCACGGCCAGCACAAGGGCACGCTGGAGATGAACGATATCGGCGCGGTGCAGATCAGCCTGCAAAAGGCGCTCGTGTGCGACACCTACGAGCAGCATCCGGCGACTGGCGCTTTCGTGCTGATCGACGAGGCGACCCATCACACGGTGGCCGCGGGCATGATTCGTGCGTTCACTGCATGACGTCAACCTCCAGTCACGTGTGGCGAGCAAAGAATCATGGGTAAAGTCTATTTGGTGGGTGCAGGACCGGGCGCGGCAGACCTCATTACGGTGCGCGGCGCACGGATTTTGGGCATGGCGGATGTCGTGCTGCACGACGCGCTGATCGAGCCGGAGCTGTTGGCCCTGTGCGGGCAAGCTCGTCTGGTGGCGGTGGGCAAGCGGTGCGGCCGGCATGCGACCGCCCAGCACTTCATCAACAAGCAGTTGGTCGATTGTGCCCGCCGGCATGCGGTCGTGGTGCGGCTCAAAGGCGGGGATCCGATGCTGTTCGGCCGCGCCGACGAGGAAATGCGCGCGCTGGAGGCCGCCGGCATCGAATTCGACGTGGTGCCGGGAATTACTGCGGCAATCGCCAGCGCAGCACTGCTGCGCCGCTCGCTGACCTTGCGCGGGGTGGCGCGCAGCGTGGCCTTCGCAACGCGCAGTCGCGCCCCCGAGAGCGACGAGATTCGCGCCCAGGTCGAGGCCGATTCGCTGGTGTATTACATGGGCCGGGATTCAGCCGATGCGATTGCCGCCGAGCTGATCGCGCATGGCAAGCCGGCGCATACGCCGGTGGCGATCGTCGAGGCCTGCAGCACGCCGCGCGAACGCCATACGAGCATGACACTGGATCAGATGGCCGCCGGCGCCGCGCGCGCCTGGTTCGATCCAGCTCAACCCAGTTTGCTGTTGATTGGCGAGGCGTTTCGCGCGCTGCTCGAGGCCGGTCTGAGCCCGGAAGTTCGGCAGGCGCTGCAGGCCGGCCGGCTGGCCGCCTGAGCCAACGTTACCCGGCCACCACCTGCTGCAGGCAATACGCGGCCAGTGCCGCGAGCACGCCGGAGTCTTCGCCCACGGCCGTGACGCAGCGCAGCGCGAGCTCGGGATGGGCCGCGCGGCAGGTGTCGATCAAAGCCGGCAAGTCCCGCCGCACATGCCCCCCTTGGCCGAGAAACATCGGCACCACGGTGACTTCCCGGCAACCGGCCGCTGCCGCCGCCGCGACGGCATCGGGCAGCGACGGACTCATCAGTTCCAGGTACGCCAGTGCGACGTGCAGCTCGGGTCGCGCTGTTGCAAGCATCTGCCGCAGGCGCTCGAACGGCTCGGCCCAGCGCGCGTCGCGCGCGCCGTGACCAAACAAGATCAAGGCTTGCGAGTCGTTGGTCAGTGTCGATCCACCCATTTGAGCGCTCCAATCGCCAGGATGGCGTAGACGGTGGCGGGCAGGGCCGCCGTGACCGCCGGCGGCCACGTGTTGAGCAGCCCCAGGTGGGAAAACAGGCTATTGAGCAGTTGGAAGCTCATGCCCAGCATGATGCCGCCGAACACTTTCAGGCCGATGGCGCCCGCGCGCGCATGCAGGTAGGCAAACGGCAGCGCCAGCGCCATCATTACCAGAATCGCGAATGGATAGAGGATCTTCTGCCACAGGGCAATCTGGTAGCGCTGTGCATCCTGCTGATTTTCCTCCAGGTGCTTGATATACGAAAACAGGTTGTAGATCGCCATGTTGTCGGGCGATACCAGCAGTACCGAGAGAATCTGCGGCGTCAATTCGGAACGCATCTCGGTACTCGGGATGTACACCTGCGTGGTCCGGTAGACCGGCTGCAGCGCGTCGGCGGCCGACGACGCCTTGCCGGGCGCCGGCGTACTGGCGAGGTCGAAGCGCGTTTCCGACACGCCGCTCAAATCCCAGTAATCGGGCGCCTTGAACACACCGCGGGTGGCAAAGCGCACGCTCACGAGATGGAAATCCGTGTCGAATTCGTAGACCCGCACATTGGTGATCGTATTGTCGGGCAGCAGCGTGCCGACATTGATGAAACGCAGCACGCGCTTGCCGGTGGCCTGACTGGTCACGGTGTCCTTGACCCACACGCCCGAGCGGAAATCCGACGACACTGCGCTGCCCATGGCCTCCAGGCGGATGCGTTGCGCCAATTGCTCGGCCTTCGGAATCACACCCTCGCCGAGTGCGAACGTGAAAATCACCAGCGGCAGGCCGATCTTGAGCAGCGAGCCGAGTGCCTGCATCGTGCCCAGCCCGGAGACGCGAAAGATCGTGAACTCCGAATTGCCGGCGAGCTGCGAGCAGACATAAATTGCCGCGATCAGGGCCGCCACCGGCGTGATTTCATAGCAGTGCGCCGGGGCGAACAGCAGCACGTACATCAGGGCCTGATGAAACTTGTAGCCGCCTTGTCCGACATGGCCGAGTTCGTTGATCAGATCGAAGAATACGAACAGACCGACAAAGGCCAGCAAAATGAAACCGAAGGCCAGGTAGATCTGGCGCGCGAGGTAGCGTTCGTAGATCTTCATTCGCGCTCCTTGCGGGCAAACGGCCGGAAAAACGCCATGCGCAGCGCGGGCGAGATCAGCGGCTTGAAGCGCAGACGGCGCCAGTACATCAAGAGGATCGCGCCCATCGCCACCGCATGCAGCAGCCACACGCCGAGCACCAGCGGCAGCGTGCGTTGCGCCACCCAGGCCTGCGACAGACTCAGCAGGTTGGTGTACGACAGATACACCAGCACCGCGATGATGAGATTGATGGCGCGCCCGTGCCGCGGATTCTGGTAGGCCAGCGGAATCGCCAGCAGCACCAGGTTCAGCGCCAGCAGCGGCAGCCCGATGCGCCAGACCAGTTCGCCCTGATACTGCGGCGTGAAAATGCGCAGCAGGGTCAGGGTCGATACGCCCTTGGCCGGTGCGTTGTCGGTTTGCATCGGAGCCGCGTTGTTTTCGATCTTGACCGCGTAGCGCTCGAATTCCATGATGCGGTATCCGGGCTTGCCCGGCACGCCGTCGTAGCGCCGGCCTTTCTCCAGCACGATGAAGCGGTCGCCGTTGGGCTTGGTCTCGATCTGGCCGTCCTTGGACACCACCACGCTGACCTTGCCATTCTCGGTGCTGCTGACGAATACGTTATGGACCTTGGTGGCGTTGGCGTTGACGCTTTCGACGAAAAATACGCGCTGATTGGCGGTCGATTCGCGGAACTGGCCGGCGGCGATCATCGAGACGTCGCTGCGCTGCTCGAAACGCTGCTGCAGCAGGTTGCTCTGCTCATTGGCCCACGGCCAGCCGAACAGCGCGCACAGGGCGATCACGCCGATGAAGGGCAGCGCGAAGCGCAGCACGGGCTTGACGAAATCGGTGATGCTCAGGCCGGCGGCAAACCATACCACCATCTCCGAGTCCTTATACCAGCGGGTCAGCACGAACAGGATGGAGACAAACAACGTGACGATCAGAATGACCGCGAGATACCCGATCACGGCCAGGCCGATCAGCACCAGGACGTCGCGCGGGTCGGTGCGGCCGGATGCCGCGAAACCGAGAATACGGATCATCATGGTCGTCAGCATGACCGTCATCAGCACCAGAAAGATGGCGCCGGCGGTGTAATTCAGCTCGCGTTGCAGGGAGCGCTGAAAAATCATTTAGCGGTATTACGGAAAAAAGGGGGGGAACGGCTCGTTTGCGGGCGCGGTTGAGGCGTCCGCGGAAAAAAGCGGATAATTGCGGCTCAAGTGAATTTTATCCGAGGAAAGCGCGATGGACTTTAGCATAAAAGCCTGTGACTGGAGCAAGGCGGCGGACAAGGCGTTGATCGGTGGTAAAACCGACTGCATCGTCGTTGGCGTATTCGACGGGCAGGCCCTGTCGGGTGCCGCATTGCAGATCGATCGTGCCAGCAAGGGCGTGCTGAGCCGTCTCGTGAAAACCGGTGAGCTCGAAGGCAAGGCGGGCACCACCGTGACGCTGCGCGAAGTACCGGGTATTGGCGCGGCGCGCGTGCTGGTGGTGGGGCTGGGGCGCCACGACGAATTCAGTCCCAAGGCCTACACCGAGGCCACTCGCGCGGCGCTGCGCGCACTGCAGGGCACCCATGCGGGCGACGCACTCTGGACGCTGGCGCAGGTCGCGCCGGTTCCGGGGCGAGATGGCGCCTGGGCGGTACGCACGGCGGTGCAGCTGGCATGCGACGCGGCCTACCGTTTCACTCAGATGAAAAGCAAGCCTGAGCCGGTGCGCGGCGCGCTGCGCAAGCTCGTGTTGAGCGTGGCCGCCGATGATCTGCAGGCAGCCCGCGTCGCGCTCAAGCGCGGGCTGGCAATCGGCCGCGGCATGGACCTCGCGCGCGACCTGGCCAATCTGCCCGGCAACGTGTGCACGCCGACCCACCTGGCCAATACCGCGCGCAAGCTGGCGCGCGAGCTCAAGCTCAAGGCCGAGATCCTGGGCCAGAAGCAGATCGCCGCGCTGAAGATGGGGTCGTTTCTGTCGGTGGCCAAGGGCTCGACCGAACCGCCCCAGTTCATCGTATTGAAGTATGAGGGCGGGCCGGCCAAGGCCGCACCGATCGTGCTGGTGGGCAAGGGCATTACGTTCGACTCCGGGGGCATTTCCCTGAAGCCGGGCGAGGCGATGGATGAAATGAAGTACGACATGTGCGGCGCCGCCTCGGTGCTCGGCACGATGCGCGCGGTCGCCGAGATGGGCCTCAAGCTGAATGTGATCGGCGTGGTGCCGACTTGCGAAAACATGCCGTCGGGCAATGCCAACAAGCCCGGCGATATCGTCACCAGCATGTCGGGCCAGACCATCGAAATCCTCAATACCGATGCCGAGGGCCGGCTGATCCTGTGCGACGCACTGACCTATGTCGAGCGCTTCAGGCCGGCGGCCGTGGTGGACGTGGCCACGCTCACCGGCGCTTGCATCATCGCGCTTGGGCATGTCAACAGCGGGCTGTTCAGCAAGAGCGACGCGCTGGCCGATCAACTGCTCGAAGCCGGCCGCAACGCGGGCGACACCGCCTGGCGCCTGCCGGTCGAGGACGAATACCAGGAGCAGCTGAAGTCCAACTTTGCCGACGTGGCAAATATTGGCGGGCGTCCGGCCGGCAGCGTCACGGCGGCCTGTTTCCTGGCGCGCTTTGCCGGCAAGTACGAGTGGGCCCACCTCGACATCGCCGGCACGGCCTGGAAGAGCGGTGCGGCCAAGGGGGCGACCGGTCGGCCGGTGCCGTTGCTCACGCAGTTCCTGATGGACCGCGAAGGCCGTTGATGCCGTGACGCGCATCGACTTTCACATTCATGTGGCGGACCGGCTGGGCTATGCCTGCCGGCTCACGCGCAAGGTGGTGACGGCCGGGCAGCGCCTGGTGGTGGTGGGCGAGGCGGCCAGTCTGCGCGAATTCGATCAGCAGCTGTGGACGTTCTCGGCGCTCGAGTTCGTGCCGCATTGCGCGCTGGACGACGCGCTGGCGCCACACACGCCCGTGTTGCTGGCCAGCACTCTGGATGATGCCGGCACGGCGCCGCATTACCAGGTGCTGCTCAATCTCGGCGGTGCGGTACCGCCGCAGTTCGCCCGCTTCGAACGTGTGCTCGAGGTGGTCGGCCGTGACCCCCAGGAGCTTGCCGACGCGCGCGAGCGCTATCGCTTCTATCGCGATCGCGGTTATACCCTCAACAACTACGATCAACGCTCATGAATCCACCCGAATCGAGACCACCCGCCGATCCGAGCATTCCTGTACTGACCGAAGTGCTCAAGCCCGGCGAAGTACCTGCCGCCTCGTCGCCTGCGCCTGCGCCAGCGACGGCCGAGCCGCTGGCGCTGCCGCACGATATTGCCGTGTTGGCCGAGCGCTTGAGCGTGCGGCTCTCTACGCAATTGAGCAAGGACGTGACCGCGCTGGTGGAGAAACGCTGCCACGACGCGCTGATCGACCACACCGCATGGCTCGTGCAGACCATCGCGCGACATGTATCCGACGATCTGCAGCGCCAGTTGCGCGATCAGGTGCGTCAGGCAGTGCTCGAGGAATTGGCCAGGCGCGGCTGATAACCGGACGCCGGCCGACCGTCAGGGTGTTTTATCCGCGAGCGGCGCCCATGCCCACGCGCCGCCCTTGTTGAAGCAGACGTTAACGTTCTTGCCGGCGTCGACCGCCAGATTCTCCCTGGACGGATTTGGCCACTGGCCCTCGCTGCCTGTGCGCCTTTTGCCGCCGATATTGGCAACCAGACTGCCCTAAGTGCGCTTATCAGAATTGCACATGCGGTGTCTCCATTGCCGTCGACTTTATCGTTGTTCCGCTCGGCATGCCGGAACGAGGATAAGCGCTTACCTGTTCTGCCGGGGGAAGGGCCCGCGCGTGACGCTGCCGTGCTGATTAGCGGACCCAGAAGCGCACGCCCGAGCGTCGACGGCTAGCCGGTGACCGCGCCTCGGTCGGCGGGCAGGGCCAGGGCGGCGAACTTGGCCAGCACGCCGCGCGTGTAGCGCGGTGCCGGCTGCCGCCAGGCGGCTTTGCGGCGCGCGAACTCGTCGTCGGAAATGTTCAATTGCAGCAGCAGCCTGTGTGCGTCGATGGTGATCGAGTCGCCCTCCTGCACCAGTGCGATGCCGCCTCCGACGAACGCCTCGGGTGCGACGTGCCCGACCACCATCCCCCAGGTCCCACCGGAGAAGCGGCCGTCGGTGATCAGGCCGACCGATTCGCCGAGCCCCTTGCCGATGATCGCCGAGGTCGGCGCGAGCATCTCCGGCATGCCAGGGCCGCCCTTGGGACCCAGGTAGCGCAGCACCATCACGTCCCCCGGTTTGATTTTGTCGGCGAGAATCGCCGCGAGCGCGCTTTGTTCGTCGTCGAATACGCGCGCCGGGCCGGTGATCACCGGATTCTTCAGGCCGGTGATTTTCGCCACGGCGCCGTCGGGGGCCAGATTACCCTTGAGGATCGCCAGATGGCCCTGGTCGTACAGCGCCTTTTCAATCGGGAAAATGACTTGCTGGTCGGCGCGCGGTGCGTGGGGCACGTCCGTCAGTTCCTCGGCGAGCGTGCGTCCGGTAATCGTCAGGCAATCGCCGTGCAGCAGGCCCGCATCGAGCAGAATCTTCAATACTTGCGGAATGCCGCCAGCCGCGTGCAGGTCGGTGGCGACGTACTGGCCCGACGGCTTGAGATTGCAGATGACCGGCACGCGCTGGCGCACACGCTCGAAGTCGTCGATGCTCCATTCGATTTCGGCGGCATGAGCGATGGCCAGGTAATGCAGTACCGCGTTGGTCGAACCGCCCGTGGCCATGATCAACGCCACGGCGTTTTCGATCGATTTGCGCGTGATGATGTCGCGCGGCTTGATGTCTTTCTTGACGGCCTCGATCAGCACACGCGCCGACTCGGCGGCCGAGTCGACTTTTTCCTGATCGGGGTTGGCCATGGTCGACGAGTACATCAGCGACATGCCCAGCGCCTCGAACGATGAACTCATGGTGTTGGCGGTGTACATGCCGCCGCACGAGCCGGTACTCGGGCAGGCATTGCGCTCGATGCCGTCGAAATCTTCCTGGCTCATGCGCCCGGCAGTGAACTCGCCGACCGCCTCGAACGCCGACACGATAGTCAGGTCCTTGCCCTTCCATTTGCCCGGCTTGATGGTGCCGCCATAAACGAAAATGCCCGGCACATTCATGCGCGCGAGCGAGATCATCGCACCCGGCATGTTCTTGTCGCACCCGCCGATGACCACCACCCCGTCCATCCATTGGCCCTGCACGGCGGTTTCGATACAGTCGGCGATCACCTCGCGCGAGACCAGCGAATACTTCATGCCCTCGGTGCCCATCGCCATGCCGTCGGAAATGGTCGGCGTGCCGAAAGTCTGCGGGTTGGCGCGGTTGGCCTTGATCGCCTCCACGGCCGCGTCGGCCAGACGCTGCAGTCCGGCGTTGCAGGGCGTGATGGTCGAATGACCGTTGGCCACGCCGATCATTGGATTGTCGAAGTCTTCCTTCTCGTAGCCGATCGCGTAGTACATCGAGCGATTCGGCGAACGCGCAACGCCTTGCGTGACGTTTTTCGAGCGGCGGTTGTAGGGCATGGACGTCTCCTGGGGAACGGGGGCCGGCGTCTTGCTGCGCCTGCCCGCTAGGGGCAATTGCAAAAGATTGAGCTTTCCTTTTGTTAATGTCAAATATATTATTTGACTCAAATTAGGTCGGAAAAAGTATTATGGATTTGCGTCAACTTCGTTATTTCGTGGCGGTGGCCGAGGAGCGTCATTTCGGCCGCGCCGCGCAGCGGCTGGCAATGACCCAGCCGCCGCTTTCCCAGCAAATACGCGCATTGGAAGACGACCTGGGGGCGCCGCTGTTCGTGCGTACCAAGCGCTCGGTGGAGTTGACGGCGGTCGGCCGCGAGCTGCTGCCGGAGGTGCGGCGCGTGCTGGCCGACGCCGATGGCCTGCGCGGCCTGGCGCAAGGCCTGGCGCATGGCGAGGTCGGCACGCTTTCGCTCGGCTTTGTGTCGAGCGCGGATTACGGTATCTTGCCGCCGTTGCTGCGGCGTTTTGGCGAACGGTTTCCGCGCGTGCGCCTGACGCTGACCGAGGCGACCAGCGACGTGCAGATCGAGCAGCTGATGGCCGGCCGGCTCGATGCCGGTTTGTTCATTCCGCCGGTGCCGCCGCGCTTCGCGCACGAACTGGCTTATCTGCCGATCGAGCGCGAGCCGCTGATGCTGGCGATGCCGGCCGACATGCCGGCGCGCTACCAGCCGGACGGCGGGGGGGACGAAAACTGCCCGGTCAGCCTGCGCGCGGTGATGCGCGAACCGCTGATCATTTTCCCGCGCCGGGTCGCGCCGGCGTTTTACGACATCATCATGGGCTGTTATAGTTCGTGCGGCCTGACGCCGCACATCGGCCAGGAAGCGATCCAGATGCAGACTATCGTCAGCCTGGTGTCGGCTGGCATGGGTGTGGCGCTGGTGCCGCGCTCGCTTTGCCACCTCAGGCGCACTGGGGTGGTCTACCGTCCCCTGCAGGAAGGCGGCGCGACCATCGAGACCGGCCTGCTTTGGCGCACGGCAGAAGTCACGCCGGTGTTGAGCGGTTTTTTGGAGACGGTGCGCGATCTGGCGCAACCATCCGCGCCGGAAGCGGTCCGTACCCGGGTACCCCGTCAGCCTGCCGCATGAGCGGGCGGTGGCCCCCTTTAATCAACTGACCCCCTAGAACCCATGCTGATTCATCCGAACATCGATCCAGTCGCCATTCACCTCGGGCCGCTGTCCATTCGCTGGTATGGCCTGATGTACCTGACCGGTTTCATTCTGTTTCTGTTGGTAGGCCGCATCCGCACGCGTCAGCCGCACATCGCCGCGCAAGGGTGGAAGGCCCAGGATCTCGACGACATGCTGTTTTATGGCGTATTGGGCGTGATTCTGGGGGGGCGGCTGGGTTATGTGCTGTTCTACAAGCCCGATTTCTACTTCGCCCATCCGCTGGAAATCTTCAAGGTCTGGGAAGGCGGCATGTCGTTCCATGGCGGTTTTCTCGGCGTGCTGGTGGCGATGTTCGTCTACACACGGCGGGTCGGACAGACGCTGATGCGCGGGACCGACCTGATCGCGCCGATGGTGCCGCTCGGACTCGGCGCCGGTCGCCTCGGCAATTTCATCAATGGCGAGTTGTGGGGCCGCGTGACCAGTCCCGATGCACCGTGGGCGATGATTTTCCCGGGAGCGGCCGGCGAGGATCGCGCCTGGCTGCTGGCACATCCGCAATTGGCCATCACACAGGGTTTGCAGGCGATCTACGAGAAGTATCACGGCCTGCCCAGGCACCCGTCCGAGCTCTATGAATTCGCGCTCGAGGGCGTGGCGCTGTTCGTGATCATGTGGCTCTTCTCGCGCAAGCCGCGCCCGGTCGGCGCGGTCTCGGCGATGTTCCTGATCGGTTACGGCGTGTTCCGCTTTCTGGTGGAATTCACGCGGCAACCCGACAATTTCCTCGGTTTGCTCGCCTTGGGCTTCTCGATGGGACAGTGGCTATCCTTGCCGATGATCGTGATCGGCTTGCTGATGCTTATTTACGTTTATCGCAAGCAGGCCACCAAGAAGTCCGTGGCGTGATCGCCAGCGCGGCGCCCGCCTCATGGCTGGGCGTCGCGCTGGCCCATCAGTTGTTCGACGATCCCGCGAATCTGCGCGGCCGCGGTGGCAATATGGTGCTCCAGTACTGCCGCTGCGCGCCCGACGTCACGTTGCTCGCATATTTCGATCATCTCCATGTGTTCCGCATGCGCTTGCGCGCGAATTGGCGCGTTGACTATCTGGAAGCGGAAATAGCGGTCAGTACGGTCATGCAGGCGCTTGAGCATGGCCAATGTCATTTCCCTCTGTGCCGGCCGGTAAAGCGTCTCATGCAGCGCCCAGTTCAGGCGTCCCCAGTCGGCTTCGTGGGCATTGTCCATTTGCGTGACCAGGGCGCGTGCGGCAGCCAGACTTTGCGCGTCGATTTTGCGCACCGCCTCCTCGAATAGCCACGGTTCCAACCGGCGGCGAATCTCAAAAGCCTCGTTCAACTCGTCCACCGACAACGCGCACACGAACGCACCGCGGTGCGGCAACACGTCGACCATCCCCTCGGCTTCGAGCAGCCGGATCGCCTCGCGCACTGGAATGCGGCTGACCCCCAATGCTTCGCCGATCGCCTCCTGGCGTAACGCCTCGCCCGGAGCGAGATGACCCGAAAGAATTTGCTGGCGCAGCGCGTCGACCACCTGCGCCGTGGTCGTCTGGCGTTGCAGCTTGGGCATGGCCGCCGGTGCCGCTCGCTTTGCTACTTTGGGCATAAGAATTTTTTCCAATTGACAGGGTTCGGTGAAGCCATTAATCTAAGTTTATCCATTATATTGGATCCAATGTAACATTCCTAGTCAAAATGCGCTCCAATCCTGTGCTGCTGCCGTTCCCGCGCGTGTTTGGCTGAATCTGTGATGACCGGTGCGGTAGGCCGGGCAGCGCAATGCCGCTGCATCAACTTCAAGGAGTCGCAATGGACCGTCGTAAGTTCGTAACTTTGGGTGGCGTGGCGCTTGCCGCCGGGCAGTGGGGAATGCCGGCTTGGGCCCAGCAGCAGGGAGTTTACCGGATCGGTTCGCTCAACCCGATCACCGGCTCCGGCTCACCATACGGCACCGGCATGCTCAAGGCAATCCAGTTTGGCGCCGCGGAGATCAACGACGATGGTGGCGCGGGCGGCATGAAGTTCGAAGTCTATGCCGAGGATTCGCAGACCAGTCCGCAGGCCGCCGTGCTTGGCGCCAAGAAGTTGATCGGCGTCGACAAGGTCAAGGCGATGCTGGGTGTGTGGAGCTCGGGAGAATCGCTCGCGGTGATTCCGATCACAAACGAAGCCAATATGATCCTGATGAACACCGCCGGCGCGCCTGCGCTGAGCGTGCCGCCGGCCAATGCCAAGCATCTCAGTTTCCGCTTTCAGGCAACCAACGAGCGCTTCGGCCGCGCCTTCGCGCAAATCGCCAAGCGCCAAGGCTTCAAGCGCCCGGCTACGATGGCATTCAATAACGCCTCCGGCATCGGCAACACCGAAGGCTTTCGCAAGGCATGGGAGGCGATGGGCGGCAAGGTGGTTGCCAATGTGGTCTATGAGCCCAACCAACCGACCTACCGTTCGGAAGTCGCGCAGATATTGCGTGCCAATCCCGACGTGATCGTTACTGGCTCCTATCTGGCAGACACGACGTTGTTGCTGCGGGCTTGGTACGAAACCGGGCAACCGGTGCACTGGATCATTCCGGGTTGGGCCGGCGGCCCCCCGCTGATCAAGGCGCTGGGCCCGAAGGTTACCGACGGCATCATCTCGGTCGAATCGATCAGCAATGAGGGGGCACCGACCTATAAAAGCTTTGTCGAGCGCTTTTTCAAGAAAACCGGGTTGCATGCGCAGGACAACGTGTACGCGACCATGGCCTACGACGAAGTGATCTTGCTGGGACTGGCCGTGCAGGCGGTGGGGCCGAACGCCAGCGGTGAGGCGTTGGCGGCGAAGATCCATGAGATTGGCAATTCGGGTGGCACTGAAATCAGCCGCTTCGCCGAAGGCAAGAAGCTGATCGCCGCAGGCAAACGGGTGAGCTACATCGGCGCGTCGAGCCGGTTGGATTTCGACAAGTACAACGACGTCACACCCGACTTCTCGGCATCGTTTGCCGAGCACGGGGAGTTCGTGCGCAAGTATATCGTCAAGATCTGACCCGGAGCGGCGCGCATGACTTTCGCGGACGTAGTCAACCTGGCGATCAACGGACTGGTCGCAGGGTTGCTGGTGGCGTTGCCGGCGCTGGCCGTGTCGCTGGTCTACGGGCTGGCACGCTTTCCCAATGCGGCAACCGGTGACGTTGCCACGGCCGGTGCCTTCGCCGGGCTGTTCGCCTACCAGGCGAGTGGTTCGCTGGCGATGGCCGGCATCGCCGGCGCAGCGGCCGGTGCGGCAGTGTCGGTGCTGGCGTATCAGTTGGCGTTCAAACCGGTAATTCGGCGCTCGGTGATCACCACGTTACTGACGTCGATTGGTGTCGGCTTCTTCATCCGCGCGGTGCTGGGTGTGGCGTTCGGACATACCCAGCGGACCTTTGACATGCCGCTGCAGCGTGCGGTGCGCTGGCATGGAGTCATGCTGAATCCGACCGATGCCTCGCTGGCTGCCGTGACGCTCGGGGTGCTGGCCGCCGTGTTCCTGCTGCTGTATGCCTCGCCGATGGGCCGCATGATGCGAGCGCTGGCCGACGATCCCGACCTGGCGCGTGTCTCGGGCATCCGCACCGAAAGCGCGATGTTGACCATGTGGGCGGTGACGGGCGCCGTGTGCGGCATCGCCGGCACCATGGTGGGCATGCGCACGGTGGTCTCACCCGACGTCGGCTGGGATACGCTGCTGCCGGCGTTTGCCGCGGCGGTGGTCGGCGGTCTGGGAAATCCGCTCGGCGCGGTGGTTGGCGCGGTGCTGCTCGGCGTGTTGCAGGAGCTTTCGACGCCGGTGGTCGGCTTCGTCTACAAGATCGCGCTGGCCTATGTGTTCATGTTGCTGGTGCTGTTGGTCCGTCCGCAGGGGTTATTCAACCGCGTTCAGGGGGTGCGCTGATGCTCGACTATGCATTGACCTTGAGCGTCGTGATGCTCATCTATGTGCTGCTCGCGCTGGCACTCAATTTGCAATATGGCTTCACGGGACTGATTAATTTCGGTATCGCGGGGTTCTTCGGTGTCGGTGCCTACACCTCGACGATCCTGACGATGAGGGCTGGTTGGCCGGCGTGGTTATCGTATCCGGCCGCCATGGTAGTGGCCGGGCTGATTGCGTGGCCGCTTGGCAAAGTCGCGCTGCGCTTGCGTGACGACTACCTGGCAATCGTCACGCTCGGCTTCGCCGAGATCATCCGGTTGGTGCTGGTCCAGGAGCAATGGCTGACCAACGGTGTGCAGGGCATCCCGGGCGTACCGCAGCTGTGGCCAAGCTGGAGCACCTGGCAGAGTCAGGTGTTTCTACTGGTCGTGCTGGCCGTGTCCAACATCGGCGTCGTGCTGTTCCTGCGCTATTTGACGCAAAGCCCCTACGGGCGGCTGATTCAGGCGATTCGGGACGACGAGGTCGCCGTCACTGCGCTGGGCAAGGATCCGGCTCGCCTGAAGACCCAGGTGCTGGTCACCGGTGGCGCAGTGGCGGGTCTGGCGGGCGCGTTCTTCGCATCGTACATGACGTACATCGTGCCGGACCAATTCGTGCCGGTGGTGACGTTTTATGTCTGGATGGCCGTGATCATGGGAGGCGTCGGGCGGCTTTCCGGCTCGGTTGCCGGCGCCGTATTGCTGGTAGCCTTTCTTGAGGGTTCGCGCTTCCTGCGCGGCGTGCTGCCGGGGATCTCCGCCGAAGCGATGGCCAGTGTGCAGATCGGCGCGGTGGGTCTGGTACTGATTCTGTTCATGCGCTGGCGTCCCGAGGGCCTGTTCGGACGGAGGGCGCGTTGATGCAACTTAGCACTCACGGTCTGGTGTTGCGCTATGGCGACTTCACCGTGCTGGACGACGTTTCGATGGAGGTCAGCGTCGCGGGCCTGCACGGCATGATCGGCCCCAACGGGGCCGGCAAGAGTACGCTGTTCGCGGTGCTCAGCGGGTTCATCCGTCCCAATGCCGGCCGGATCTCGTTCGCCGGCACCATGCTCGAACATCTGTCGCCCGTCGAGCGAGCGCGCACCGGTGTTGGCCGCACGTTTCAGGTGCCGCGCGAATTCAAGCATCTGTCCGTGCGCGAAAACCTCCAGGTCGCCGCACGGCACCAACCCGGCGAGAGCATGCTCAAGCTGCTGTTCGCGCCGAGCGCCGTGCGCATGGCCGAGCGGGCCATCGCCGAGCGTGTCGAGCGCACGCTCGAGTTTCTGAAGTTGACGAAGGTTGCCGACCAGCATGCCGGCGGTCTGTCGAGCGGGCAGAAGAAGTTGCTCGAACTGGGCCGCGTGCTGATGACCGAGCCGAAATTCATTTTGCTCGACGAACCCTATGCGGGCGTCAACCCGGTGCTGATCGACGAGATATCAACGCGCATTCGCGAACTCAACACGCAGGGCATCGGTTTTCTGATCATCGAGCACAACCTCGAGGCGCTCAATCGTTTGGTCGACGACCTATACGTGATGGATCGCGGCCGGTTGATTGCCCATGGCACGCCGCAGACCGTGCTCAATGAGCCCGCCGTGCGGGCGGCCTATATCGGAGGGGCGGCGTGAATCCAGTATTTGAAATTGCCGGCGTGGCGGGCGGCTATGACGAGGTCGATATTCTGAAAGGAGTGGATCTGCATGTGCTGCCAGGCGAAATCGTCACCATCGCCGGCACCAACGGCGCCGGCAAATCGACCATCATCAAGGCGGCCATGGGACTGTTGCCGCACGTGCGCGGCGCGGTGCGATTCGAGCAGCGCGACATCACGCATGCGCGTGTGCAGGCGCGGCTCGATGCCGGCATCGGCTATGTACCGCAGGTGGCCAACGTGTTCGCGAGCTTGAGCGTGCACGACAATTTGTTGGTAATGCAGGGCGTACGCGACGCGAAGCGGCGCGCCGAATCGATGTACGAAATGTTTCCAGCGCTGGCCCGTCACCGCAAGCGGCGTGCTGGCGCACTATCCGGCGGCGAGCGCCAGCAACTCGCCTTCGCGCGTGCGCTGATGCGCGCGCCGCGCATGATGTTGCTCGACGAGCCCACCGCGGCACTCTCGCCAGCGCTGGTCGACGAGATCTTCGCCTATGTGGTGAAGCTGCCGGCGGCCGGCACCGCCGTGTTGATGGTCGAGCAGCGTGCGCGCCAGTCGCTCGCCATCAGCCAGCGCGGCTACATCATCGATCAGGGGAGCGTAGCGATGCAGGGTGACGCCCAGGCGCTCTTGAACGACCCGGCAGCGGCCGACCTTTTCATCGGGCGCCACTGACATGCCGCGCCTGGTGATCGTTGGCGCCGGTTTGATCGGCTTGGCTAGCGCCCGCGCCGCACAGCGCGAGGGGTGGCAGGTGACGCTGATCGAACGTGACTTCGCGGGTTCGTGCGCGTCGCGCGGCAACGCAAGCGGTATCGCAGTGAGTGAATCGACGCCCGCGGCCGTGCCCGGCATGTGGTTCAAGGCGTGTCGCTGGCTGATGGATCCGCTTGGGCCGCTAAGCCTGCGGTGGTCGCATTTGCCGTCGTTGCTGCCATGGCTGCGTGCGTTCGCGCAAGCAGCGCGGCCGGAACGACTGCGCCATATCGCCAACGCGCTGGCGGCGCTCAATCAGCGCGTGTATGACGACTTGTTGCCGCTAACCGACGAGCTTGGGATTCGCGCCCGGCTCATTCAACGCGGCGCGCTAACAGTATATGAGAGCGAGGCCGCCTACACGGCCGACGCCGCCGAATGGGCGCTCAAGCGCGCGTTGGGCGTGCGCTGGCGGCCGGTTGAGAAAAACGAGCTGCGAGAGCTCGAGCCGGGGCTCGCGCCGGTATTCCAGCGCGCGGTGATGTTGGAAGACTGGGCGCACTTCGCCGACCCGGCCGAGCTCGTCGATGGGTTGCGCGCGCGCGTGGCGAGCGATGGCGCGCAATTGATCCAAGGCCAGGCCGAGAGGCTCGATCTGGGCGACCCTGCCAACCCCGCTTGCGTCTTACAGGACGGCACTCGACACGCGGGCAACCGTGTGCTGATTGCCGCTGGCGCTTGGTCGGGCGCGTTTGCTGCCCAGGCCGGCGATCGCGTGCTGCTTGAGAGCGAACGCGGCTACAACACGACATTGCCCCATGCGGCGAGCCGGCTGACTCGCGAGGTCATTTTCGCCGAGCGGAAATTCGTCGCCACGCCGCTGGCGATCGGCATGCGCATTGGCGGCGCGGCGGAGTTCGCCGGTCTCAGTGCGCCGCCGAACTATCGCCGCAGCATGGCGCTGCTGGCATTGGGCCGTCGCTTCATTACTGAACTCGACGAGCGCGATGCCGTGCCATGGATGGGACATCGGCCGGCCACGCCCGATTCGCTGCCGGTCATCGGTCCATCGGTGCATGCGCGTGGCGTGCTGTACGCGTTCGGCCACGGTCACCTTGGATTGACCCAGGCCGCGACCACTGGCGTGCTGGTCGGCGCATTGCTGGCGGGCCGCCGGCCCGCGATTGCGCTCGAACCGTATTCGATCCAACGTTTTCAGAGGTCTTGCTGAGATGGATTCTCACACATTCTTTTGCATCGACGGCCACACCTGTGGCAACCCGGTACGGGTCGTCGTCGGCGGCGCGCCGACACTGGCTGGCGCCACGATGCTGGAGCGGCGTGCGCATTTCGAGGCTGAGCACGATTGGGTGCGCAAGTCGCTAATGTTCGAGCCGCGCGGGCACGACGTGATGTCGGGTTCGATCTTGTATCCGGCGACGCGAGCCGACTGCGATCTGGGCATTCTGTTCATTGAAGTCAGCGGTTGCTTGCCGATGTGCGGACACGGCACGATCGGCACAGTTACGGCAGCCATCGAACATGGCCTGATCAGCCCTCGCGAGCCCGGCGTGGTGCGGCTCGACACACCGGCTGGCCCGGTCGAGGCGCATTACCGGATGGACGGCCGCCATGTCGCGTCGGTGCGATTGATCAACGTGCCTGCGTTCGTGCACAGCACAGGTTTGTCGGTGGTGCTGGATGGTTTGGGCGAGATACGCTTCGACGTCGCTTATGGCGGCAACTTCTATGCGATCGTCGAGCCGCAGCCGAACTATGCCGGGCTCGACACATTGCGTCCGGCCGACATTCAGCGGCTGAGTCCGCAACTGCGCCGACTGGCGAACGAAAAGTACGAGTTCCAGCACCCCGAGCATCCGGCCATTCGCGGCCTGTCGCACGTCATGTGGACCGGCGCGCCCACCACGCCGCAGGCGCAGGCACGCAATGCAGTGTTCTATGGCGATAAGGCGATCGACCGGTCGCCATGCGGCACCGGCACCTCGGCGCGCCTGGCACAACTGGTGGCGCGCGGCGATATCGGGTTGGGCATGCCTTTCGTGCATGAAAGCATTATCGGAACTTGCTTTACCGGGGTCGCCGAACGTGCCCAGGAGGTCGGCGGGCTACCGGGTGTCGTGCCGAGCATTGAAGGATGGGCCAGGGTGACGGGCTTGAACACGATCTTCGTCGATCGGCGCGATCCGCTGTGGCAGGGCTTTCTGCTGAACTGACCGGATCCAGACAGGAGAAAGATTTGTGGCGCACGCGACTACGCGGGCGAACGCCTCCGGTAACAACCAGTCGAGTCCATGTGGCTCAAGCGAGGAATGATGCTGATTCTTAAGAATGCCCGGGTATTGGATGTGAATCACCGTGACGACGATGGCCGTTACAGCGTGGTAATCGAGCAGGGAATAATCCGCGAAGTGCGCCAGGGCGACTACGCGGGCGGCACGCATGCGCACACGATCGACGTGGGCGGGCGCACGGTGATGCCGGGGATGGTCGATTGTCATGTTCATGTGGTGGCATCGGTGGCTAATCTGGGCAGTAACGCGCAATTGCCGAATGTATTCGCCACGCTGCGTGCGGTGCCGATTCTCGAAGCGATGCTGCGGCGCGGCTTCACCACCGTACGCGATGCCGGCGGCGCCGACTACGCGCTGGCGCGCGCTATCTCGGATGGTTTGATCAAAGGGCCGCGCCTGTTCATTTCCGGCAAAGCTCTTTCGCAAACTGGCGGACACGGCGACTTCCGCGATCGCTTCAATGATCGAGACCCAGACCCTTGCGCGTGCAACCGTAATGCGGGCGCGATTGCGCGAGTGGTGGACGGTGTCGACAATGTGCGCCGCGCGGTGCGCGAGGAAATGCGTGCCGGGGCCAATCAGATCAAGATCATGGCCTCAGGCGGTGTCGCCTCGCCAACCGACCCGATCGCCAACTTGCAGTATTCGGTCGATGAAGTGCGTGCCATCGTCGAAGAGGCGGCTTCCCATCAAACCTACGTGATGGGCCATGCCTACACTCCGCAGGCGATCAAGCGCGTGGTCGAGTTGGGGGTGCGCACCATCGAGCACGGCAACCTGATCGACGACGACGCGGCGCAATCGATGGCGCGCTGCGGCGCATACGCCGTGCCGACGCTGGTGACCTACGACGCCCTGCACAAGGTCGGCGCGCAATATGGCATCGGCCCCGGGTCCGTGGCGAAGATTGACGACGTGAGGCTGCAGGGCATGAATTCGCTCGACGTCTTCAGACGCAACGGCGTCAAGATGGGCATTGGTTCCGATTTGCTGGGAGAGATGCACCGCTTTCAGAGCGACGAACTGCTGCTGCGTGCGCAGGTGCTCGATCCGTTCGAAGTGATCTGCCAGGCCACCGCGATCGGGGCCGAGATCGTCAAGATGCCGGGCAAGCTGGGTGTAGTTGCTGAAGGCGCCCATGCCGATCTGCTGGTGGTTGACGGTGACCCGCTGGCAGATCTGTCGGTGCTGACCGGACAAGGTGAGCGCATTGATTACGTTATCAAGGATGGCGAGATTGTTTTCGGCGAGTGAGCTGCATGTTTTTAATCGGTGGCGTCAAGCTGCCCAGGAGCGCATATGAAAATCGACTGGCAAGGTGTATTTCCCGCAATTACGACGAAACTGAAGGTGGATGAAACGCTCGATCCGGAGGCGATCCGCACAGGGTTGGAACGCTTGATCGCCAGCGGCGTCGGCGGGGTGGTCATGATGGGCATGGTGGGCGAGAACGCATCGCTGACACCGGATGAGAAGCGCACCGTCTTGCGTATCGCGGTGCAGACGGTCGCTGGTCGCGTGCCGGTGGTTGCGGGCGTCGCCGAGACCAATACCGCAAACGCAATGTTGTTCGCGCGAGATGCTGAACAGATTGGGGTGAGCGGTCTGATGCTGTTTCCTGCACTGACGTATAAATCAGACGCGCGCGAGACGGTCGCGTTCTACCGCAGCGTGGCCAGGGCATCAGGGCTGCCGATCATGATGTACAACAATCCCCGTGGCTATGGAGTCGACCTGACGCCGGCGCTGCTGGCCGAGTTGGCTGAGGAGCCGACGCTGGTCTGCATCAAGGAAGAGACTTATGACACGACCCGGGTGACCGACATCTACGGCCGTTTCGGCGATCGCTTTACGGTGTTCTGCGGCGTCGACGACCTGGTGCTCGAGAGCATCGCGCTGGGCGTCAGTGGCTGGGTCTCGGGCATGGCCAACGCATTGCCTGTGGAATCGGTGAAGCTGTTCGACCTGGCCAAGCAGGGCGATTTTCCGGCGGCGCGTGAGCTATACCGGGCGCTGATCGATCTGTATCATCTGGATACCCACGTCAAGCTGGTGCAGTACATCAAGCTCGCCGAGCACGTAACGGCGGGCTTCGCCGAGACGGTTCGGGCGCCTCGCCTGCCGCTGATCGGGGAGGAGCGTGAGCGCACTCTGGCGATCATCAACAAGACGATTCAAACGCTGCAGACATTGTCACTGTAACGAGCACGAACGCCATGCAAATGCTCCGCGAAGACGCCCCTGAGGATGCCGGGCGATGAACGACGCTCCCGCGCTGAGCGAGCGCGATCGCGAGATGCTGGCTGGCACCCACGGCCCAGCTCTGGCGCTGGCGATGCGGATTCTCGTGCGCGCGGCACGCGTGATGCAAGCGCCATATCTGATCGATATCGTGGGGGCGCACATCGATGGCTGCCTGTACCATGGGGCGGCAAGCCTGGATTTCGTCGAGCGCTTGGTCGACGGCGGCGCACGCGTAGCCGTGCCGACCACGCTCAACGTCGGCTCGCTCGACTTGATCCACCCCGAGTTGTATCGTGGCGACCCGGCGACCGGCGAGGCCGCGCGGCAACTGATGCGGGCCCATCTGGCGCTAGGCTGCGAGGCGACCTTCACCTGCGCGCCATACCAGCGTGCGCAGCGGCCTGCGTTCGGCGCACACATTGCCTGGGCCGAGTCGAACGCGATCGTGTTCGCCAACTCGGTGCTGGGCGCGCGCACCAACCGCTATGGCGACTTTATTGACCTATGCGCCGCGATCACCGGGCGGGCACCCTATGCCGGACTGCATGTCGACGCGCAGCGTGTGGGGCAGACGGTGTTTGAGGCGCCAGCGTGTCGTGGCAATGCCGACCGACGCGATATTTTCTTTGCGACGCTTGGACTGTACGTCGGAGCACGCACCGGCGCGCGCGTGCCGGTGATCGTCGGTCTGCCCGCCGATACCAGCGAAGACGAACTCAAGGCGCTCGGCGCCGCGGCAGCGTCCTCCGGAGCCGTGGCGTTGTTCCACGCGGTCGGACTGACCCCCGAGGCGCCCACTTTGGAGGCCGCGCTGGGCGGCGCGCCGGCATCCGACGTGCACCGTATCGAAGCGGCGGCGCTCGAGGTCGAGCGCCGCCGCCTGAATGGCGCGCAGCCGGGCGAGCCGCTTGCGGCGGTGTGTTTAGGCACACCGCATTTCTCGCTGAGCGAATTCGCGCAACTCGAGCATTTGCTGGCGGCGCAATCCGGGCGGCCGAAAGCCGACATCTATGTCAATACCAGCCGCTTCATCCTTTGGGAGCTCGAGCAAGCCGGACGCACCGCGTGCTTGCAGGCCATGGGGGTACAAATCGTTGTCGACACCTGCACCTACCTGACGCCGGTGATGCGGCAGGCCACTGGCCTGATGATGACCAACTCGGCGAAGTGGGCGTACTACGCGCCGGGCAATATCGGCGTGCGGGTCGCGTTCGGCAGTATGGCCGAGTGCATTCGGTCGGCGTATGCGGGCAAGGTGGTGGGCGATGCTTGAGGCGACTGCCCATTGCCACCCGGCCACGACTGTGGTCGCCGGTCACGCCAGCGGCCTCATTGTGGCGCTGGGGGCTCCGTTGAGCTTTTGGGGCGGTTTCGATGCAACCAGCGGCGTGATCGTTGAAACGAAGCATCCGCAAGCCGGCTTCTCGCTGACCGGCAAGGTCGTGCTGTTGCCGGCCACAAAGGGGTCGAGTTCGAGCAGCAGCGTGCTGGCCGAGGCAATTCGCAATGGCACTGCCCCGGCCGGCATCGTAATGCTGAGCCCCGATCTGATCGTTGCGCTCGGCGCCATCGTCGCGAGCGAACTGTATGGCACCGTCTGCCCGCTCGTGACGGTAAGTCCGCCCGTATTCGACGCGCTGGCCGGCGCCGCCGGCCGTATCTTCATCTGCGCGCGACCGAATGGGGTGGCGACGCTCGAGTCCGCTCCTGGCGAAGCCGGCGACCCCAGCGGGTCGACATCGGGCGATCCGGCAGGCTAATCGCCTGCCAGACCCAGTGTCATGCGCGTCTGAAAGCGCGAAGACTGGCCAGCGTTTTTGCCCAACAACGTCAATCGTTGGCTTGCCAGCCCTGGGCTATTGACACCCTCGATCGTTGGACGATAATTCGGCAAACCATGCTGATAGAGGAGACTATGGAACCCACCACGGCGGGCGGCTGTGTGACGATCGATCGAGTTGCCGCCCATGCTGGCGAGGGCGTTGCCACGATCGTGTTGAGCCATCCAGGCAAGCTCAACGCGCTGTCGGTCAGAATGTGGCGTGAGTTGCATGCGTGCGTCTCCCAACTGGCGGCCGACGATGAGGTGCGCGCGATCGTCGTGCGTGGCGCGGACGGCCATTTCGCGGCGGGCGCCGATATCGAGGAGTTTCCTGTCGAGCGGGGCACCGAAGCCGCACTGCGGCATTACCACAATGACATTATCGCCCCGGCACTCGATGCGCTGGCGGGCTGCCGTCACCCGACCGTGGCCCTGATCGAAGGGGTATGCGTGGGCGGCGGGCTGGAGATCGCCGCGCATTGCGATTTGCGAATTGCCGGCGAAGCCAGCCGGTTCGGCATTCCAATCAATCAATTGGGCTTTTCGATGGCGCCCGGCGAGTTGCGCGGCGTGCTTGGCCTGGTGGGGCGTGCGGTTGCCCTGGAGTTGCTGCTGGAGGGGCGGATTTTCGGTGCGCATGAGGCCAGGGAAAAGGGCCTGCTGACACGCGTCACGCACGAGCGCGACGCCGCCGCCGAGGCTTACGCCGCAGCTCGGCGCATCGCGGCGGGTGCACCGCTGGCGGCCCGCATCAATAAAATGCTGATCCGGCGCATGACGCCGCAAGCGGAGCCGTTGACTGAAAGTGAATGGGTCGCCGCATTTGCCTATTGGGATTCGCATGACCATCGCGAGGGGGTGGCCGCTTTTCTAGAAAAGCGCGTGCCGAACTTTCGCGGGCACTGATGCCGACCGCGGAGCGACTGCCCTGCCAGGATTTTTCACTTGTTGAATACATGATGACGACGCCAAACGCCAATCTTTACGCGCTGCTGAGCAGCCGTTTTCCGGCCGATCGCAGCGCTTGCTGCATTGAAACCCAGGACGGGCTTTACTACAGTTGGGACGATCTCGAACGTGCCACCGCGCGAATCGCCAATTTGCTGCTCAGCCTTGATCTGCCTGCAGGTTCGAGAGTGGCAGTGCAAGTGGAGAAGTCACCCGAGGCGTTATTCCTTTACCTGGCGACACTGCGCGCCGGGCTGGTGTATTTGCCCCTGAATACGGCATACCGTGCCGCGGAGATCGAATATTTCGTCGGTAATGCGGAACCTGCGGTCGTGGTGTGCACCGCGCAGAATTTCGGCTGGGTTTCGAAGATCGCTTTCAAGAGCGGCGCTCACAGCGTATTCACGCTCAACGACGATCGCAGCGGTACGTTACTGGAGCGTGCCGCCGCGCACAGCGATGCCTGCGAGATCGTGCCGCGCGCCGCCGACGAGCTGGCAGCGATCCTGTATACGTCCGGGACCACCGGGCGCAGCAAGGGGGCGATGCTCTCGCATGGCAACCTGGCGTCCAACGCGCAAGTGCTGCATGACTATTGGGGCTGGAGCAGGCGCCCGCCAGGCAGCGACGTGCTATTGCACGCGTTGCCGATTTTCCATGTGCATGGCTTGTTTGTCGCCAGTCATGGCGCGCTGCTGTCGGGCAGCAAAATGATCTGGCTGTCGAAGTTCGATGCGCGCGAGGTGATCCGGCAGCTGCCGCGGGCCACGGTCTTCATGGGCGTGCCGACTTACTATGTGCGCCTGTTGGCCGAGGACGGCTTCACGCGGGAGACGTGCCGGGCGATGCGGCTGTTCATTTCCGGCTCGGCGCCTTTGTTGAAGGAGACCTTCGAGTCGTTTCAGCAACGCACCGGGCATACGATTCTGGAGCGCTACGGCATGTCGGAGACGGTCATGCTGACGTCGAATCCGTATGATGGCGACGCCGGTTCGGTGCGGCGCGGCGGCACCGTCGGGTTGCCGCTGCCGGGCGTGACGCTGCGCGTTGTCGACGATGCGGGCCGCCTATGCGGGCCGGACGAGATCGGCCACTTGCAGGTCAAGGGTCCGAACGTGTTCGCAGGCTACTGGCGTATGCCGGAAAAGACCCGCGAGGAATTCACCGGCGACGGATTTTTCAAGACCGGCGACGTTGGCAAGGTCGACCGCGGCGGTTACGTGAGCATCGTCGGGCGCTCCAAGGATCTGATCATCTCGGGCGGTTTCAACGTGTATCCGAAGGAAATCGAAGGGGTGATCGACGAGCTGCCGGGTGTGTCGGAATCCGCGGTGGTCGGTGTGCCGCATCCCGATTTCGGCGAAGCCGTGGTTGCGGTGGTGGTGCCTCGGGACGGCGCTTCGCTCGACGCGGGCAGCGTGATCAGTACGCTCAAGGGGCGCATCGCCAATTTCAAGGTGCCCAAGCAGGTGCATTTCGTCGCGGAGCTGCCGCGCAATACGATGGGCAAGGTGCAGAAGAACGTGTTGCGCGAGCGCTTTTCGGCCGCACCTGCCTGATACCGGCGCCGTCACCCGTGCCATCGCATGGAAGACGGCGCCCGCCGCCGCTCAGTGCACCATCTGTACCGAGCCTGAGACATTCACCGTCACTTGCGCCTTGCCGCCTTCGAGCGGCACGCTGGGCGCGGCTGCCTTGTCAGCGGCCATTGCATTCATCATGAACGGATGCGGCACGATCGGCGTGCTATAGCCGACACGCACTTCACGAATCGTATAGCCCGAATAGCCGAAGGCGCGGCTGTTGGCCTGAGCCTGTTCCTTGAATGCGGAGATCGCCTGAGCGGTCAGCTTGCTTTCGGCGGCTCGCTGTGCCTCGCGCGACAGCGAGAACGACACGCTCCCCACCTGCATTGCGTCGCTCAGTTGTCCGGCCAGCCGTGAGGCGGCGGCGAAGTCGCGCGACTTGAGCAACAGTTCGGTGCGCCCGCGCCACGACGAAATCCGTCCGTTGCGGTCGCTGGTCGGGTCGAGAGAAACATTGCCGGTCTGCACACTGACGTCGGTCTGCGCCTTGGTTCGCTTGAGCGCCTGGGTCGCCTTCTGGTTCAGCGCGGCTGACACGGCGGCCGGGTCGCTGCCTTGCTGCTCGGCAAACAGGGTGATTTGCACGGTGTCCTGCGGCACTTCGGTGTTGGCTTGCGCGTCCAGCGAGAGCACGCCCGAGGGGGCCGCGTCGGCAGCCCTGGCTTGTGCCGACAGGCTGCCGAGAGCCAGCAGGAGGGCGGCGGCGGTTGCGTATCGTTTCATGTTTTGACTCCTGGGGATGGGACTAGCGGCAAAGACGGTGGCGCGCGCGCTGCCGGCCGCGATCGAGCCGGTGCAGCAAACGGCCGGCCTGCCTTAGGAGGGCGGCCGTGCGCATAAGTTCTGCTCGACCATGATCGAGATCAAGCCGGCAGCAGGCGGGTCGTGATGAACTCCCAGTGTTCAGGTGCGACGGGAGTAACCGACAGACGGTTACCTTTGGCAAGTATTTGTAACGACGCTAATTCAGGAATGTCACGCAATTCGCTCAGCGGCAGCAGGGGAGTCTTGCGCACCAGCTTGACGTCGACGAGCACCCAGCGCGGCGCTTCCCGGGAGGCTTTCGGATCGTGGTAAGGACTGGCCGGGTCGAATTGCGTCGGATCCGGATAAGGCGTCGAGGCCACTTCCGCGATGCCGGCAATGCCGGGTACCGCGCAGCTGGAATGGTAGAACAGCACGCCGTCGCCGATTTGCATGCCGTCGCGCATGAAATTGCGCGCCTGATAGTTGCGTACGCCGGTCCAGGCCAGCGTCTGACGGGGGGCGTTGGCCAGATCGTCGATGCTGGCTTCTTCGGGTTCGGATTTCATCAGCCAATATTTCATGCGTCAGGACTCCTTGGCGTGTCGCATACCACATTGTAGGGGAGTGAGGGCTTTGCCGCTTTGGAGGCCCGGTTCGATTTATTCTCTGAACCTCCGCACTGCACAAAACTCGAAGTTTTATTATGCTTGGTGCATAGGGAGTAAAGCCGTCGAAGAAGGGCTTGGGTTTTTTGACTATCCTATAAATGAGGTTGCCGCAAAACGATTTTGGCGATGCTGCGCGGTGTAATCCCACCGGTCGACCGTCTCATCGGCATCGGTGTTTTACATCGTCGCCTGGCAGCACCGGCCCCGCACGAGCATACATGTGATAACCAGTCCTGGGAGATTTCCATGTCAGCAGAGCCGACCGTAAGAACCGATGCATTTACCTTCTATGCTCTGGCAACGTTGTCGTTCGTCGAAAGCAGCGTTCCGGAGTTTGTCTCGACCTTGAACGTCATGTACGCGGACGATCCTGAAATGCGGGATTGGCTGCGCGAGACGTGGCTGCGAGAGGAGATCGAGCATGGCCGACTGGCGCGAACCTATATCGCAAGGACGTGGCCCGAGTTCGACTGGCAACCGGCTTACGAAGCGTTTCTGGTACGCTACAAGCCGCTTTGCGACGTCGAATACATGCGCCCGTCGCTGGCCCTCGAAGCACTGTCGCGCTGCGTCATCGAAACCGAAACTGCGATGATCTACCGCTGTCTCGAAGCCGAGATGACGGATCCCGAGCTCAAGGCGATGATGCGCAAGCTCAGCAGCGAGGAGGTTGGGCACTACCGTTATTTCCGCAAAACCTTCGACCGTTACAACGCGGCCGAGCGCCACGGCGTGATTCGCCGGTTGCATACGATAGTCAAGCGCAGCGAAATGGTGCGCGACGAGGACATCTCCATTGCTTTCGAGCCCTTGAGTGACGCTGCTTTCTGGCGAGGGCCGAAGCCGTTCAAAGAAATGACGTGGCAGGAGTTCCTGGATGTGTCTGGCGATATGATGAAGCGACGCATGCCGGTCGAGGCTGCGACCCGGATGATGTTCAAGCCGCTGGAAACGGGGGTCTGGTGGCGTGACAAGCCGACCCGCGCGCTGCTGTCGTTCATGGTCAAGCGGCAGTATCCGCAGCTTGCGGGCAGCGACGCCTAGCCCGCTGGTGATGTAAGTAAAAAAGCCGGCTTGCGAAGATTCGCAAGCCGGCTTTTTTGCGACGCCAGCACCGTGCGCAATCGCGCCCCAATGAGAAACGGCACTGCAAACGAAAGATTGCAGTGCCGTTGAGATAGGTCCCCACCTTAGCCGCTAGGCCGGCATCCTGAACCGTAAGGTTCAAGGTGGTCGCGGTTAGTAGCACATTGGGCTCATCAGACAGAGTGACGCTCACGCTTGTGCAACAAACTTCCGCAACCTGCATCCGATCATTGGTTCAAGGAATTTACGACCTTCGCGAACCAGGCAGGGAGAAACAATCATGCCACGCAAGAAGCGGCTTTGCAACCTTGCCGCACCTGCTTTTATCAGGCTTGATACTGGTCGATGACCTGATCCAGCCTTTCATTCATGTGTTCAATTGTACGCTGGATTTCTTCGGCGGGAAACGCTTGTCCAGCGTTCACGCTCTTTTGTAGATTAAGCAATTCCGATGCCAAGCTCAGCGCCGCCATCACGGCGATACGGTCGGTGCCGCGCACGCTGCTTTGCGCGCGCAACTTGCTCATTTCCTCGTCGACCTTGGCGACGGCGGCGCGCAGATCGTTCTCGAGTTCCGGCTGACAAGCAAGCCGATAGGACTGGCCGGCAATGGCCACTTCGATCTGTTTGGTGCTCATACGTTCTCACCTCCCTGCAGCAGGTCGAGTTGACCTTCGGCGGGGCTATTGTGCGGGAGTTTTTCCAGGATGGCGTTGAGCCGCACCTGGGCTTCATCGATTTTGGCGGCGAGCTGATCGCGCTGCAGACGCAACTGATCGCGCTCATGCCGCAGTTGCTCGGTATTGGCCAGCACTTGTTCGTGTTCGTGGCGCACCCGTTCGAGCTCACTTTGCAGCGCCTGGTTGTGTTGATGAAAGCGGTGGCTGATCGACACCAATTGTTCGATTCTCTCAGTCAGTCGTTCGAGTTCGGTAAGCATAGGGGCTGCATCCTCGTGAATGGCCTACATTCTAACGGAATCATAGGGCTTTCCAGTAAGAAGCTGTAACAAAACTTCATTTATGCGCCGATCGTGATTCTTGCCCGGCGGCGGTCGAATTGACGTGAACGGCAAGCGCGCCTAAACTTGCAGCGCTTTGGTGCTCGCGCTGGGCTTTTTGCCCGCGCAGTTAAACGGGAAACAGGGAGCCGTGTCCGCTCGGATCGGGCCAACCTGTGCTGCCCCCGCAACGGTAAGCAACCTTCTCTGGCATGCGCCGGAGACCAGTCACTCAAGCGCCACTGCGATCGCGGGAAGGCGGGTGTGCTGCGGTTGCCAGCCCGGATACCGGCCGAAGCGAGTCGGGGAATGGCGCGAGCGGAGGGCTTCGCACCAGTCGGGTGACCGTGCCGTCATAAGCCGGAGCCTGCGGCTGCGCGATCAGCGCCGCGCGCGTGACATTCCCTGTTTGCCACCGGCTTGCGGGGGAGCAGGCCGGAGGCATTGCCTCTGTCACGGAAAATCATTACTCCAATGCGTCTTCACGCCAATGCGGCCGCGCTCTTCGCGCTGGCCGGTCTGCCGGCGCTCTTTGCCGGCGTTGCCAACGCCCAGACTGCCGAGCCGGTTGCAGCGCTCGATCCCACCGTGGTGACGGCTTCACGCACCGCACAAAAACTGAGTGACACGCTTGCCAGCACAACGGTCATTTCTCATCGGCAGATTCAGGATAGCCAGGCGGCCGACCTGCCCGAACTGTTGCGCAGCGTGGCTGGCATCGAGATGGTCCAGACCGGCGGCCCCGGGTCGCAGGCGAGCATTTTCATGCGCGGCGCCAACTCGAGCCAGGTGCTGGTTCTGATCGACGGCGTGCCGGTGAGTTCTGCCACGACCGGCCTGACCGAGATCGACCAGATTCCCGCCAGCCAGATCGACCATATCGAAATCGTGCGCGGCAATGTCTCGGCACTGTATGGCTCGCAGGCAATTGGCGGCGTGATTCAGATTTTCACCAAGCATGGCGGCTACCACCGGCCGCGCGCGAGCGCCGAGCTGAGTTATGGCTCCTACGATACGCGCCGCGCCCAGATCGGCTTGAGCGGTGCACTGGACAAGGCGGGCAAGACGCAATTCAGCCTGAACGCGTCGACTTACAAGACCCGTGGCTTTTCGGCGATCGATCCCGCGCAGGGCGCGATCGTCAATCCGGCCCCCGGGCAAGGCGCGAATCCGAACGACAACGGGTATGAGAACCGCAGCTTCTCGGCGCAATTGTCGCATCGCCTGAACGCGGACTGGGAAGTCGGTGCCAACTGGTTCCAGACCGACGGCACGGTCAGTTTCGACAACGCCTACGGATTGCCGACCGACATCAACGAGACCGACACGCGCGTGCGCCTGCTGTCGGCCTATGCGAAGGGCCATCTGACCAAGTGGTGGAGCACCCGGGCGACCGTGTCGCAAGGCAACGACGACAATGCCTCCTATTTGAACGCACAGGCCAACGGCGACTTCCACACCCGCACGCGACAGTTCGACTGGCAGAACGATTTCGCGCTGAGTGCCAACCAGTCGCTGCAAGCTGGCTATGAGCATCAGAATCAGGACGTCAGCGCGTCTACTGCATATGCCGCTACCACGCGACGTGTCGATTCCGTGTTCGCCGGCTACCTGGGAAAATTCGGCCGGAACCAGTTGCAGTTGAACGTGCGGCGTGACGTGTATTCGGACTTCGGCGGCGCCAATTCCTACTATGCCGGGTACGGCTTCTCTCTGACGCCGCAGTGGAAGCTGCTGGCCAGCCTGAGCGACGCATTTCGCGCGCCGACCTTCAACGAGCTCTATTACCCGGGCTACGGCAACGCGAATTTGCTGCCCGAGCGCGCACATTCGCTGGAGTTCGGCGTACAGCATAGTTCAGCGCTCGGCACCGTGCGCGTCAATGTGTTCCGCACGCGGTACAGCGACCTGATCAACGCCGATGCGCAGAACGGCTACCTCGCGGGGAATATCGACAGCGCCGAAGTCAAGGGCGTCGAGACGATCTACATGGGGAATCTGGCTGGCGTCGATGTAAATTTGAACGCCACGCTGCAAAGTCCGGTGGATAATGCCAACGACACGCTGCTGCCACGCCGCGCCCGGCGCTTCGCTCGTGTTTCGCTGGCGCGCAAAATCGGTGGCGTGCGCTGGGGCGCCGAATGGCTGGTCAGCTCCAGGCGACTCGACGGTGCCACGCCGTACACGCTGGGCGGCTACGGTATCGTCAATCTGAGCGCGCGATACGACATCAACAAATCCTGGTACGTCGCCGCGCGTCTGGACAACGTTTTCAACAAGGCTTACGAGCTTGCATACAGTTACAACACGACCGGACGCGCTGCCTATGTCACGCTTGGCTGGCATCCTCGCTAGGCGCGCGCCGGGCGCAGCGTCATGACGCTGCGCCGCGCTGCGCTCATCTGGTGCGTGCTGGCGCTGGCCGCTGCGCTGGCGCTGGCCGCATCGCTCATGCTCGGCAGCGTGCGGGTGCCGGCCGGTGCGCTGCTCGACCTGCTGCGCGGGCGCGTCGACGGGTTGGCCGGCGGCGTGGTGCTCGACCTGCGCCTGCCGCGCGCGTTGTCGGCTTTTGCCTGTGGCGGGTTGCTGGCGCTGGCCGGCGCGCTGATGCAGGTGCTGCTGCGCAATCCGCTGGCCGACCCGTATGTGCTCGGCGTCTCGGGTGGCGCGGGCGTGTTCGCACTGTTGGCGCTGCTCTTGGCATTGCCGGCGATCTGGGTACAGGCCAGCGCATTCGTGGGCGCATTATTGGCGATCTCGCTGGTGATGGCCCTGGCGCGGCAAGACTTCCTGCGGGCCGATTCCATCGACGGCAGCCCGCGGTTGTTGCTCACCGGCGTGGTGCTGGCGACTGGCTGGGGGGCGGCGGCCGCCTTGATTTTGACGCTGGCGCCTGACGCCGGATTGCGCGGCATGCTGTTCTGGCTCACCGGCGATCTGAATGGTGCGAGCCACGGCTGGCCGGCGGTCGCGGTCCTGGCGCTGTTGCTGCTGGTGAGCTACCCGTCGGCGCATCGTCTCAACGCGCTGCTGCGCGGCGAGACGGTGGCGCAGTCAGTTGGGGTGGCGGTGGCGCCGCTGCGGCTGCGCATTTACCTGGTGGCGTCGCTGGCGACTGCGGTGGCTGTCACCACGGCTGGCGCGATCGGGTTTGTCGGCCTCGTGATTCCGCACATGCTGCGCCTGGCGTTCGGCAACGACCAGCGCATGCTGCTGCCGGCCGCCGTACTTGGCGGCGGCACGCTGCTGATGGCGGCCGACCTGGCCGCTCGCACGGTGATCGCGCCAGCGCAATTGCCGGTTGGCATCATCACCGCACTGGTGGGCGTGCCGGTGTTCCTGTGGCTGCTGCTGCGCAGGCGGGGGCGATGACAGCGGCTGATGCCCCTCTGATCACGCTCGCCTTGTGCCTGCGGGCCGACGAACGGACCCTGATAAGCGATTTGAATATGACTTGCGGGGCAGGCCAGATATGGTGCGTGGCCGGTCCCAATGGCGCGGGCAAAACGACGCTGCTTCATACCTTGGCGGGCTTGCGTCGCCGCCAGGCAGGCGAGACGGGCGAAGTGTCGCTGGCCGGCCGGCCGCTATCCCGGTGGCGGCCCGAAGCGCTGGCCCGGCAGCGCGCCTTTATGCCGCAGCAGGCGCACGACGCATTTGGCGTGACGGTGTTGGAGACCGTGCTGGCTGGCCGTCATCCCTATCTGGTGCAGGGCCGCTGGGGCACCTGGGAGAGTGCCGCCGATGTCGCACACGCGCAGGCGGCGTTGCAGGCATTGGCGCTCCTGCCGCTGGCCGGACGAGACATCACCACGCTGTCGGGCGGCGAGCGCCAACGGGTCAGGCTCGCCGCGCTGCTGGCGCAGCAGACGCCCGTGATGATGCTCGATGAGCCAGTGGCGCATCTGGACCTGCACCATCAGATCGAGTGTCTGCAAATCCTGGCGCGGCACGTCGCCCGGACGGGCGGGCCGGTGCTGTTTTCCTGCCACGATCTGAATCTCGGCCGGCGCTTCGCCACGCACGCGTTGCTGCTCGATGGCCGCGGCGGCTGGCGCGCCGGCCCGGCCCGTGAGATTCTGTCGCCGGCCCATTGCAGCGAAGCATTTGGCTATCCGTTGATATTGCTGCGCGACGGTCCCCACGAGGCGCTGATTCCCGCGGTGGGCGACGAACAGGCATCCGTTCGGCAGGATATCCGTGCACAACCCGGTGTTGAACCTTGAGGCCCCCATGACGACTCCCGCTATGCCATTCGACTTTTCCATCCCGACGATCGACCCGCTCGAGCGCGCGCTGCAGCCGGAATTGCAACTGGCGATCGACCGCAAAACCAAACCGCCCGGCAGTCTTGGACAACTGGAGCGGGTCGCGCTGCAACTCGGCCTGATACAGCAAAGCGTGGCGCCGGTAGTGCGGCGGCCCGCGATGATCGTTTTCGCTGGCGATCACGGCATCGCGCACGCCGGCGTGAGCCCCTACCCGCAGGCGGTGACGGCCCAGATGGTGCTCAACTTCCTGGCCGGCGGGGCCGCCATCAATGCGTTCTGCCGCCTCAATGACATGATGCTGGAGGTCGTCAATGCCGGTGTTGCGTCGGAGCTGCCGAGTCACCGCCAACTTGTCGATATGCCGATCGCTCTCGGCACACGCAGCTTCCTGGACGGACCGGCGATGAGCGGCGCTCAGTTGGCTCAGGCAATGGCCGCCGGCGCGGCCCGGGTCGAGCATCATGCGCGTCACGGCACCAACGTCATAGGATTTGGCGAAATGGGGATCGCCAATACGTCGTCGGCGGCATGCCTAATGCAACGCTTGTGCGGCTTGCCGCTGGAAGTGTGTGTCGGTCGCGGCACCGGGCTCGACGATGCGGGCCTGGCGCGCAAGCGCGAAATTCTGGCGCGCGCGCTGGTGCGCCACCCGATGGCGGCAGATCCGCTCGAGACGCTGGCGGTGTTCGGCGGTTTCGAGATCGCCATGATGACCGGCGCCTATCTGGCCGCGGCGCGCTCGCGCATGTTGATTCTGGTCGACGGCTTCATTGCCACCGCGGCGTTGCTGGTGGCGCAGGCGGTTGCGCCGGCGGTGCTCGATTATTGCGTGTTTTCTCACGCCTCCGATGAAACCGGGCACCGCGCGATGCTCGAGCGCCTGCATGCGCGGCCACTGCTGGCGCTCGACCTGCGACTCGGCGAGGGCACTGGCGCCGCGCTCGCGTTGCCGCTGGTGCGTGCGGCGGCGGCGTTCCTGGGCGAAATGGCGACGTTCGACGCCGCCGGCGTAAGCGATCGGGCGTAGGGCCGCACCGATGCGAGCGTTTGCCTGGATGCGCGAGGAGCTTCGCTATGTGCTGACTGCACTGGGCTATTTCACGCGCATGCCGATCCCGGCCTGGGTCGGCTACGCGCCGCAGCAACTGAACGCGGCGGCGCGCTATTTCCCATTGGTTGGCGTGCTGGTGGGCGCAGTCGCTGCCGCCGTCTATGCCGCAGCGGCGCTTGCCTGGCCGCCGCGCGTGGCCATTTTGCTGAGCATGGCCGCTACGCTGATGCTCACGGGGGGATTTCACGAGGACGGTCTGGCCGATTGTTGCGACGCCTTCGGCGGGGGCATGACGCGCGAGAAGACGCTCGAGATCATGCACGATTCGCGCATCGGCGCATTCGGCGCGCTCGGCCTGACGATCGCGCTGCTGCTGAAATGGGAGACCTTGGCACAAGTGCAACTGCGCCTGGGTTCGGCTGGCCTGCTATGGGCATTGGTGGCCGGCCACGCAGCCAGCCGCTGCGTGGCAATCAGCTATCTGCGCACGCTTGATTATGTGCGCGCCGAAGGCAAAGCCAAGCCGGTGGCGCAGCGGCTCGGCGATGGCGCATTGGGCTGGGCCTTGCTATCGGGCCTGCCGTGGCTGCTGTGGCCACGCTGGCAGGCGGGGCTCGCCGCGCTGGCGGTGCTGGTGGTGCTGCGCTGGTGGCTTGGTCGCTGGTTCGTGCGGCGCCTGGGTGGCTATACGGGCGATTGCCTTGGTTTCGCGCAGCAGATTTTCGAACTGGCAATCTATCTGGTGCTGTGCGCATGGAGCTGATCCTGTTGCGCCATCCGCCCCCCGACGTGCCGGCCGGTGTGTGCTACGGCCAGAGCGATATTGGTCCGGACGCGTCCCGGTTCGAGGCGATCGTCGCAGACATGAGCACGCGGCTCGATCAGGCATTCGCACGGACAGGCCCGGCGGCACCCGCCCTGAGCCGCATTGTAAGCAGCCCGCTCAAGCGGTGTGCGCTGGCGGCCGAGCGCCTCGCCGCTCGCCATGGGCTGCCGCTTGCCTATGACGAGCGCCTCGCGGAAATGCATTTCGGCGCGTGGGAAATGCAACCCTGGAGCACGATTGCCCGAAAAGACATTGACGCCTGGGCGGCGGCGCCGGAACGTTACGTGGCGCCGGGCGGCGAATCCGCATGCGATGTGGCGCGGCGCGTGCAGGCATGGCGCGCGCAAGCCGACGGCGACGTGCTGGTGGCCGTCACGCACCTGGGGCCGATACGTCTGATGGCTGCCCAATGCCTGGGCTTACCGATCCTGGCGTGCCAGCGGTGGTTGTTACCGTTCGGGGGCATTTGCCAGCTGCGCTGCCATGCTCAGCAGGCCGAACTGATCCATTGGGGCGAGTGAGCGCAGCACGCCGGTGCATTACCGATCGGCGGCGAGTCGTTGTCTGGCGTGATCGAGGTCGTCACACATGATCTGCGCGCCTTGCAGGACGCGTGGGCCTGGCCGGTCGATCAGATCGCCGTCGATGGGGAACAAATTGTGGTGGGCTACGGCGCTTAACTGTGGCCAGCGGCGCCACATCGCGAGATTGGCCAGTGGCCTGTCGGCGGGCGTGGCGCCTGGCATCGCGGTGAACATCGCTTGCGGGTCGGCTGCCAGCACCGCCTCCGTAGACACCATGGGAACCAGCGGTTTAAGATCGGCGAATACATTGCGCCCGCCGCACAATCGTATGACGTCGCTGACTATCTGCGAGCCGTTGATTGTCATCAACGGGTTCTGCCAGACCTGAAAGAACACCCTGACCGGCGCTCGTGTGGCATACGCACGTTGCAGCGCGCTGTAGCGGCTGCGGAACTGGTCGGCGGCGCGTGTGGCCTCGGCCGACGTGCCGAGCAGTTGGCCAAGGCGCTCGATTTCGCCCGGGATATCCGTCACGTGCCTGGGCTCGCTGTAGAACATCGGAATCCCGAGCTGCCTGAGTTTGTCGAGCTGGCGCTGCGCATTGCCGTGCCACCACACCACCAGCAGGTCGGGCTTGAGGGCGGCGATGCGTTCGAGATCGAGCGCTCCGCTGTCACCCACCCGAGGAATTTGCCGGGCTTGCGGCGGGTAGTCGCTGTAGGTCACCGCGCCGACGATGCGTGTGCCGCCGCCGGCCGCATACAACAGTTCGGTCGCGTGGGGCGCCAGACTCACGACGCGTTGTGCCGCATGCTCGAGGGTCACGCGCGCGCCGCTGTCATCGGTGACGGAGATGGCTGCACGCGCGGTATGTGAGCTTAGCGGGCCGGCGATGCAGGCAAGCAGGACAAGCGTTCGCAGCAGGCGATTGGAGGTCGGTGACATGGACGGCAGATTGGCGCAGAAGCCCGCTATTGTGCGATAAACGCGCCGGATTGTCAGGCGGGTTGGGGCAGACGAACCGGCGCGGGGCCGGCGGTGTCGAACACGTTACTGCGTGTCGAGGGGGAATCGGATGTATCGGCGAATCGGTATTTGGCTGGCGAGCGGATTGTTGGCGTGCCTGTTGAGCGCTTGCGCGAACCATGGTGCCGGCGAGGCTGGCGGATCGAGTTTTTCAGCGTATGGCGTGATCGACGGCGGCGTGACGTTTCATAGCAAATAGACACGACAACGCCTGAAACAAAACGCCCCGCGTGCTGCGACGCACGCGGGGCGTTTTGTTTTTTGCGGCCGGACGATTACTGCGAAGCGCCGCCCGGTGCGGCAGGCGCCGAGCTCGGGGTGCTGGCTGCAGCGCCGCTCGCGCCATTCATGCTGCCACTGGGCGCAGTGGCCGGAGCTGCTTGCTGCGTGGTGGTGTCGGAGGACGCCGGCGCCGTGCTTTCCTCGGACTTCTTCTGGCAGCCAGCGATAACGACAACGGTGGTCAATAGCGTAGCGATCAACAACGTCAGTTTTTTCATTTGTTCACCTTTCTCCTAGTTTGCGCACTAAAGCGTTTTCAGTTTAACGCCGTGCCGCGCCTCAAGTGTGTGTTTTTGTTGTAAAAATGATTCAATTTGTAACGACGTGGCCTGCGCGTGTTGCGCCCGCACCGCTTGGAGCAGGCATGCCTGTAGCATGCCGACCCATCCCTGGGACGGTCCGGTGCCGGTTGCGTGAATGAAGTGAAGAATGCGAGTCGGCGCGATAGCTGGCCAACGCGCAGAGGCCTCGTGGCAAAGCGGTATCGCCTATCCCTTGACCGGCATGGCAATGCCGGCCACCATCAGGCAGACCCGCGAGCAGCGTGCGGCCAGAAGCTGATTGAGGCGGCCGAGTTCGTCGACGTACTGCCTCGTCATCGCGCCCATCGGAATTACTCCCATGCCAATTTCATTGCTGACCAGGATGACTTTGCCGGGGGTGTCGCGCAGTACTTCGTCGAGCGCCTTCACGGCGTCGGCCCATGCCGACGGCGGGCCTGGGACGGCGTCGGGTGGGCAGAGCCAGGCGGCGGCCCATAGCGTGAGACAGTCGACCAGCACGCAGTGCCCGGGCCGGGCTGCCTCGGCGAGTGCACCAGCCAGATCGCGGCCGACTTCGCGCAGTTGCCAGTGCGCCGGGCGTCGCGTCCGATGCACTGCGATGCGCTCGGCCATTTCGGCATCCGCTATCTGCGCGGTAGCGAGATAAGTGACCGGCAGGCCGCTATCGCGCGCGAGCCGTTCAGCGTAAGCGCTTTTGCCGGAGCGGGCACCGCCGAGCACGAGCAGCGAGTCCGGTGCGGGAGTGGGCATACGGTCTGTGCGTCGCGCGGCTCTGGACGACGGACTTATTCGGAGAAGACCGGCGATGCTTCCCAGGCCTGCAGCGGTACGTGGTCGCGATCGCCCTTGATGCGATTGCGCTCGTCGACAAACACCAGTTGCGGCTTGAAACCGGCCTGCACGTCTTTTTCCTCGACGCCGGCGTAGGCGACGATGATCACGACGTCGCCCAATTGCGCGCGGCGCGCAGCGGCGCCGTTGAGCGAGATCATGCCGCTGCCGCGTTCGCCGCGAATGGCATAGGTGGTGAAGCGTTCGCCGTTATTGACATTGAAAATGTCGATCTGCTCGTTTTCGACCAAACCGGACGCTTCGAGCAGGTTTTCGTCGATCGCACACGAGCCTTCGTAATGCAGTTCGCAGTGCGTCACCGTGGCACGGTGAATTTTCGATTTGAGCATGGTGCGGATCATCGCAGCCTCCGGGCAAAAAAATTGAGTTCAGATTTCCAGGTTGTCGATCAGGCGCGTTTGGCCGAGCCGGGCGGCGGCCAGCACCACCAGCGATTCGGCCGGCGCAGGTCCCGGCTCGGGGCGTTGCAGATCGGCGCGCCGGCGTATTGCGACATAATCGGGCCGCCAGCCGCGTTGAATCAACGACGCCATGGCTTGTTGCTCGAGCGCCGCGTAATCGGTACGGCCCTCGCGCACGGCGTCGCTGACGTGATGAAGCGTCTGATAAAGCATCGGGGCCTCGGCGCGCTCGTCCGCGCTCAGGTAGACATTGCGCGAGGAAAGCGCCAGTCCATCGGTGTCGCGCACGGTCTCGGCCGCGACGATGTCGACCGGCAGAGCGAACTGCTGGCACATGCGTCGCACGATCATCAATTGCTGGTAGTCCTTCTTGCCGAATACCGCAACCCGCGGTTGCACGCATGACAGCAGTTTCATGACGACGGTGCAAACGCCCTTGAAGAAGCCCGGGCGGAACTCGCCTTCGAGGATGTCGCCCAAATCGTGCGGTGGATCCACCCGATATTCCTGCGGTTCCGGATACATGACCTTTTCGTCCGGCGCGAACAGGACGTAGACATTTTCGCGCTGCAATTTCTCGGCGTCATCGCTGAGCGTACGCGGATACTTGTCGAAGTCTTCATTCGGGCCGAACTGCAGGCGGTTGACGAAAATGCTGGCAACCACCGGGTCGCCGTGCTGGCGCGCCAGACGCATCAGCGACAGATGTCCTTCGTGCAGAAATCCCATGGTCGGGACAAAAGCGGCGCGATTCTGGCCACGCATTTGATCGCGCAGTTCCTGTATCGAATGGATAACTTTCATGGAAAATCCGTGAAGTAGGGGGCGAGACGCCTGGGGTGAGGAGCTCCGGTGAGCCACTCGCGAATCATGCGGGACCGGGCTTGCAACACGGGTGACCCGCGCGATTGTAGTGGAAAATCCCCCTGTCGTGCAGCGAGCCGGGGTTGCCGCCTCGGGCAGCGCGTCAGTTCGGCGAGTAGGCCAGGCGCACGTAGATGGGTGCGTAGGGCTCCGCCTGGGTGACTTCCACCAGGGACTCGCGCGATAGTTCCAGCATGGCGATAAAGTTGACCACGACCACCGGCACGCCGCGCGAGACATCGAACAACTCGGTGAACTCCATGAACCGGGCATCTTGCAGGCGGCGCAGGATCTGGCTCATGTGTTCGCGAACCGAGAGCTCCTCGCGGGAAATCTTGTGGTGCTGCACCAGCTTGGCCCGCTTGATCACGTCGGCCCAGGCGGCGCGCAAATCATTCGTATCGACTTCCGGCCAGCGCGGGGCAAGGCTTTGCTCGATATATACGTTGGCTCGCAGGAAGTCCCGCCCCAGTACCGGCAAGGCATCGAGTTGCTGTGCCGCCAGTTTCATCTGTTCGTATTCGAGCAGGCGCCGTACCAGCTCTGCGCGCGGATCTTCGGCTTCCTCGCCGGTGTCGGCCTTCTTGACGGGCAGCAGCATGCGCGACTTGATCTCGATGAGCATGGCTGCCATCAGCAGATATTCCGACGCCAATTCGAGGTTGGTCGCGCGGATCTGCTCGACGTAAAGCAGGTACTGGTTGGTCACCTGCGCCATCGGAATGTCGAGCACGTTGAAATTCTGCTTGCGAATCAGATAGAGCAGCAGATCCAGCGGGCCTTCGAAGGCTTCGAGGAAAATCTCCAGCGCATCGGGCGGGATGTATAGATCCTGCGGCAGCGCGAACAAGGGCTCGCCGTACAGGCGCGCGAACGCGACGCCGTCGACGACGTCGGGCGTGCTGTCGTGGCCGGGAGTCGGATCCTGCAATTTCTGGGCATCGGCCAGGGCCGCCTCGGGCGGGCCGACGGTGGGCGGCTCGGCGGTGCTCATGACGATATTATTCCGACTGATAAACGTACGCCTGCTGCGGCACACGCGACGCTTTTTGCCGTGCGCGTTCGTCAAGGTCGATCGGCTGCTTGTCCCACAGCAGCGCGCGGCCCTTGCGTTGCTCTTCTTCCAGGGTCGGTTTGGCTTGTTTCAATTCTTTGATAAAGCGGGTGATGTCGGACTCGTACATGATCGGCCGGTGAGGGAAAGAAATGCCGTCAATTCTACCGCAAACGATACGTGGTCCGGCGGTTTGGCCACGCCGGGCGGATTCGCGGCGGTTTGGCGCGCCCAGCCGCCGCTGGATATGGTCAAATAGCCATTTTGCACGACACTAGGGCAGAGGACAGATTTTTGACGGTACCAAGGCGAACCGGGATGAACGACCGAAGCGACGGGGGCGTGTCGTGGCATGCCCTGATCCGGGCGATGGTACTGGCAATCGCGCTGTGCGCGATGTTCCCCGCGATCGCCAAAGTTGCCGCGGCCAACGTCGCTTACCGGGTCGAAATCGACGCGCCGGCGCCTCTCGCGGGCTTGCTCAAGGCGCATCTGGACCTGGTGCGCTTCGAGCAGCGGACCGACCTGGGCAAGGAGCAATTCGATTATTTGCTGGCAACCGTCGGCGAGCAGGTCTCGCAGTTGGCTGCCACCGAAGGTTACTTCTCGCCGGTCACGCACGCTCGCGTGGAGAAGGTCGGTGCGCTCCAGGTGGTGCACATCGAGGTGAGCCCGGGCGAGCGCACGCGGGTGAGCGACGTGCTGTTGCGGTTCACCGGGCCGATCGCCACGCAGGAGCCGGGCCGCGTGGCGACGCTGGAGAGCAAATGGGGTATGCCGGTCGGTCAGCCGTTTCGGCAGGACGATTGGAGCAAGGCCAAGGACGACACGCTGTATGCGCTGCAGCGCTATCGTTATCACGCGGCCAGGCTGACTTTTTCCCAGGCACGCATCGAGCCGGACCGACACCGTGCCGAGCTTGACGCCGAATACGACAGCGGTCCGGCGTTCACGCTGGGCAAATTGCATGTGACCGGTACTCGGCGCTATCCGGCCAGCATCGTTGAACATGTCAATCCGCTTCACGAGGGCGAACCTTACAGCGTCGATCGCCTGCTCGAGCTGCAGCGGCAAATCCAGAACACGCCGTATTTCTCCAATGTGATTATCGACGTGCCGAGCGACCCGGCGCAGGCCTCACTCGCGCCGGTCAATGTCAAGGTCACGGAATTTCCCACGCAGCGTGTGCAGGCTGGGGTCGGTTACGCCTCCGACACCGGTGCGCATGTGCTGGGGCGCTACGGCTACAACAACGTCTTCGGCCGGGCCTGGGTTTTCAGCAGCCAGGCCAACCTCGAGCAGCAGCGCCAATACGGTCTGGTGAGCCTGGCGATGCCGCCGGATGCGAAGGCCTACGTCAATAGCGTTTCCACGTCGTTCAACCGGACCACGGTCGAAGGGGTCGACCAGCGCAGCCTGCAGATCGGGCTAAAACGCGCGCGCACGCTCGATAAATACGATTGGGCCTATACGCTCGATTTCTATCGCGACGAACTGCGGCCCGATACCGGCCCGCGCTTCCTGAACCACGCGCTGGTGCCGGGTTTCGCCTGGACCCGGCGTAACGTCGACGATCCGATCTTTCCGCGGCGCGGCAATATCATCTCGACGCAGATCGGCTTTGGTGTCAAAGGGATGCTCAGCGACCAGAGTTTTGGGCGTGTGTATGGCCGCATCCGCCAGTACGTGCCGATCGGCCAGCGCGATCTGATGATCTTGCGCACCGAGTTCGGCGCCGTGCTCACACATGGCAGCAACGACCGCATTCCGGCGTCGCTGCTGTTTCGCGCCGGCGGCAACGATTCGATCCGCGGCTATGGCTACCAGAGCATCGGCCTGAACCAGGACGGCTCGGTGCTGCCGGCCAAATACCTGGCGACCGGCAGTATCGAGTACCAGCATTGGCTTAGCCACCAGTGGGGCGGCGCGATCTTCTGGGATCTCGGCACCGCCAGCGATACGCTGCAGGGCGCGAAAATCTATAACGGCGTCGGCTTCGGCGTCCGGTGGCGCAGCCCGGTGGGGCCGGTCAATCTGGATCTGGGATATGGTATCGAGCGACACCAGTTCCGGCCCAACATTTCTCTCGGCGTGGCGTTCTGACGCATGACGGATCAACACACCCACCCTGCCGCCGCGACCGCACCGTCGCCCCCGCCGCCCCCGCGCCGCCGGCGCTGGCCGCGGGTGCTCGCGTGGCTGGTCGTCGCGCCGCTGGTACTGGTGGTTGGACTGGCCGGCGCGGGCCTCCTGGCGGCACATACCGAGCGCGGCTCCCGCTGGCTCTGGCAGGCCGCCGTGGTCGTTCTCGATGGCAAGCTGGCCGGGCAATGGGAGGGCGGCACGCTGGCCGGCGGAGCACATCTGCGCGAGGTCGCATATACCGACGGCGCAACCCACGTAACGCTCGACCGTCTCGATGGCCGCTGGGCTCTGCAGAGCGCGCCCTGGCGCCTGAGGATAGCCTTTCTGCAGTTGGGCACGCTCGACCTGAAGCTGGCGCCGCAGGCGCCCGCCCAGGCGCCTGCGGCGTTGCCGCAACGCCTGACGCTGCCGTTGGCGATTCGCGTCGACGCGGTGTCGCTGCATCGCCTGATTCTGCATGCGCCGGCGCTGGAGTTGACCGACATCGCGCTGCACGGCGAAACCGACGGCCGGCACCATACCCTGGTGCTGGATAACCTGACGACACCTTATGGCCGGGTGAATGCGTCGATGCGGCTCGACGGCGCGCGGCCGTTCGCGCTAAGCGGCGATGCGGCCGTGGCAGGGCGCTACGACACGCATCCCTATCAATTGGCGTTGCATTTGAGTGGCTCCCTCGAGGCGCTGCGGGCCGATCTGAGCGCCAGCGGCGACCGGCTCGCCGGACACGCCACTGTAAGCGCCGCGCCATTCGACGCGGTGCCGCTCAAGCGCGCACAGGTTGCGATCGATCACGTCGATCCGCGGCTGTTCAGCGCCTCCGCGCCCAGTGCCGATTTGTCGCTGCGTGCCGATCTGGCGCCGGTCGACGGCGCATCGGCATTGCAGGTGGCCGGACCGATCAGCGTGAGCAATGCCGAGCCCGGTTCGCTCGACCGGCAGCGCCTGCCGCTCGTGAGCGCGGCCGCCCGCGTCATGCTCGATGCCACGCATCAGGCGCTGACCGACGTGCAAGTACGCCTGGCCGGGGGGGCGGCCCTGAGCGGCGGCGGCTCGCTCACGCGCCATGCGCAGACAGGCCGAACCACCGGACAGTTCGCGCTTGCGGCGCGCGAGGTCAACTTGCGTGCATTCCTCGGCAAACTGCCCGTCACCCGACTGGGTGGACCACTGATCGTCACACTCGACGGCGGTCGCCAGCAGGTCGCGCTGGACTGGCGCGATCCGACCCGTCGCATCCAACTGGACGCGGCGCTCGATGACGGCGCGGTGACCTTGCGCAGCGCCCGCCTGAGCGCCGGAGCCGGCCAGATCGACCTGCGCGGCTCGCTGCGCACCGACGCTGGCGGCAGCTACGAGGCGAATGCGGTCATGACGCAGTTCGATCCTGCCGCGTGGTTCGACACCGGCGTGAGTTCGTCGACACGCGCGGGCCGGCCGGCCACGCGCATCAGCGGACAGCTTCAGGCGCGCGGGACATTGCACCCGGCGCTCGACGTCGAGGCCAAATTCGCACTGCGCGACAGTCAATACGCCGGGTTGCCGATGGGCGGTGAAGGCACCGTGCGTCTGGCCGGCGGCCGACTCTTGCCGAGCAGCGCGCAATTGCTGGTGGCGGGCAATCGGGCTCGGCTCGACGGCAGCTTCGGTGCCGCGGGAGATCGCCTGCGAGTCGATGTCGATGCGCCGCATTTGAACCGGCTAGGGTTTGGCCTGGCCGGCTTGCTGCAAGTGCATGGGCAACTCAGTGGCTCTCTCGCCCGCCCGGCGCTGCAAGCCGATTTTCGCGCCGAGCAACTCGCGTTCGGCAACCAGCGGCTGGCTCATATGAGCGGCCGGGCCAATATCGAGGGCGGCCTGCATGCGCCCGGCACGAGCCGCCTCGAGCTGACCCTGGCGGGCCGCGATTACCGAGCCTCCCAGGTGGCGCTGAGCCGGGTGGACATCAACCTCGCCGGCACGCGCGCGAGCCACCGGATCCGGGCCGAGTTCGCCGGCACCTTGCGGGGCCAGCCGCTGGCGCTTGCCCTGGCTGCCCAAGGCGGCGTGACCGACCAGCAAGGCCGCCTTGGCTGGGACGGCACGATACAGACGCTGCGCAACGACGGTCTGCCGCGCTTTGCTTTGACTCGACCGTGGCGTGTCAAGGCCGCTGCGCAGGCGGTTCAGCTTGGCGCGGCGCACTTCACGCTGGCGGGCGCCTCGGTCGATCTGGGCCAGCTCGACTATCGCCAGGGCCAGCTTCGCTCGAGCGGATCCATCAGCGCGCTGGATATCGGCAATGTCCTGACGCTGGTCAAGGAGTTCACTGGTGCCGCGCCGCCGCTGCAAAGCAATCTGGTGCTCGATGGCAGCTGGAATCTCGTGCTGGCGAAGCAGGCCGACGGCTTCGTGCAGATCGCGCGACGCAGCGGCGACCTGATGCTGACCGACGGCCGGCGCGAGACGCTGGGGGTGGCCCCCGGGGTGCGTGCGCTGGGGATCTCGGCGCTGCGGGTGCGCGCGGATTTGCACGCCGACCAGGTCAACCTGACTGCCCATGCGGCGGCAAGCAGCATCGGCCAGCTCGATGCAAAGGTGAGTACCGCTGTGCAAATGCATGACGGTCATCCGAGCCTGACCGAACAGGCACCGCTCGACGGCAGTGCCGCGCTCGATGTGCCGAACCTCAATGCGGTAGGGGCGCTGGCCGGACCGCAACTGCTGCTCAAAGGCCGGGCGGCGGCGCGCTTCACGCTCGGCGGCACGGTGGGCAAGCCCCTGCTGTCGGGGAATGTGACGGGCGATGATTTGTCGATAACGATGTTCGATCTGGGCATTCAGCTGACCGGCGGCACGGTGCGCCTGGCGATGGACCGCAACGCGATCGATTTGAAACAGGTTGAGTTCCATGGCGGGGCGGGCACCCTGAAGGCGTCCGGCCGGATCGGCCTCGCGCAGGCCGATCCGGCGATGAATGCCACCATCGTGGCCGACCGGCTGCAGCTATTTGCCGCGCCCGATCGGCAACTGATTCTGTCGGGGCAGGCCAAGGCGAGCGGCAATGCCGAGCATCTGGCGATCGCGGGCAAGTTCGTGGTCGATCGCGCGCGCTTCGATTTGCCGCCGAGCGGCACGCCGAGCCTGGGCGACGACGTGGTCATCGTGCGCGACAACGGGCAGACGCAAGCGGCGAAGGCGAATGCGGCAGAGCGTGCGGCGCGCATCAGCGAAAAGCCCGCCAATCGGTTCGCGCCGCATGTCGATGTCGATCTCGATCTGGGCCGGGATTTCCGTTTCAAAGGGGCCGGCGCGGACCTGCTGCTGCGTGGTTCGATGCATGTGCGCAGCGAGCCGCTCGCGCCCGTGAGGGCGAGCGGCACGATCCAGATTGCCGAGGGCACCTATGAGGCGTTCGGCCGCCGCCTGTCGATCGAGCGCGGACATATCAATTTCACGGGGCCCCTCGATAATCCGGGTTTGTTCATCATCGCGATGCGAACCAATCAGGCGGTCGAGGCCGGCGTGCAGGTCACCGGCACCGTGCGGCAGCCGCGCGTGACGCTGGTGTCGGACCCGAATGTGCCGGATGAGGCCAAGCTTTCCTGGCTGATGTTCGGCCACGGTCCGGAAAGTGCCGGGTTGGGGCAGCAGCAGGCGGTCGCCGGTGCGGCGCTCGCCATGCTGGGCACCGCCGGCGGCAAGCGCATCGTGCAAAATTTCGGAATTGATCAGTTTTCGATTGGCAGCAGCGATTCCGGCTTGCCGGATCAGCAGGTCGTCAATATCGGCAAGGCGATTTCGGAAAGCCTGTCGATCGGCTTCGAGCAAAGCCTGACCAGCGCGGCAAGTATCGCCAAGCTGACCTGGCAGTTGTCGCGGCGCTGGTCGCTGGTGGCTCGCACCGGTTCGATTTACGGCCTGGACATTCTGTTCAACCGTCGTTTCGATTGAGCCGCTCGAATTTGAGGGCGTGCCAGTCAAGGGATATCATCGCGAAATGAATTTGCGCCGCATTCAATCGGGAGTCGCCATGGGGTTGTTCGCCAGCATGTTGGCGCTGTTCGGCTGCGATCAGCAGCAAATCGACAAGGTGCGGCAAAAAGCGCGCGACGTCGCGGCGGCCGTCAAGCCCGATAATCTGCTGCTGCGTGGCCTGCAGGCGGGAGTGTCCACCGAGGCCCAGGTTCGTGCCCAGATGGGCCGGCCGGCGATGGTATGGCAAAACCCGGATGGTTCGAAGCGACTCGAGTACCCGCGCGGCCCCGCAGGCGTCAGGACTTACATGGTCGATATCGGTGCCGACGGCAAGCTGTTGGCGATCAGCCAGGCGCTGAGCGCGGAAAATTTCGCGAAAGTGCATCCGGGCATGAGCGAGGACGAGGTGCGGCGCCTGTTGGGCAAGCCCACCGGGACCGCCGCCTACCGGCTGAAGAACGAGAGCGTGTGGAGCTGGCGTTGGCTCGAGGACGGCGTGAACCAGCCGGCACAGTTCAACGTGTATTTCGGGCCGGACGGCAAGGTCGCGACGACCTCGCGCTCGAATGATCCGGCCACCGAACGCCCTTGAATCGCCGGACGCCGGCGCGCCCGAGCGAGGCGATCACTTGACCCGCATGCCGGGCTTGGCGCCGCTGTGCGGCTCGAGGATGTAAATCCCCGGCTCGGCCTTTTCGTTGGCGGCCGAGGCCGCCAGTACCATGCCCTCGGACAGTCCGAATTTCATCTTGCGCGGCGCGAGATTGGCGACCATGACCGTCAGCTTGCCGACCAGATCTTCCGGACGATAGGCCGACTTGATGCCGGAAAACACGTTGCGCGGCTTTGCCTCGCCGACGTCGAGCGTCAGTTGCAGCAGTTTGTCGGAGCCTTCGACGGTCCGGCAGTCGACGATTTTTGCGATGCGAAGATCGATCTTGGCGAAATCGTCGATGCCGATGGTGTCGCCTTCCGCTTCCGCAGCGGCTTTGGCCGGCGCCGTGTTGGCTGGCGCAGCGGCGGCCGCGGGCGTGGCTTGCAGCGAGTCCCGGTTGGCTTCGAGCAACTTCTCGATTTGTTTGCCTTCGACACGCGTCATCAGGTGCTTATAGGGCGCCACCGGTGTCGCCGAGCTCAACGCGGTGTCGACATCGTGCCAGGCCAACGAGGCAATGTTGAGGAATTGCTCGATGGCCGCGGCGGTGCGCGGCAGCACCGGCTTCAGATAGATGGTCAGCAGGCGGAAGGCTTCCAGGCAAACGCTGCAGGCTTCGTGCAGGGCGCCGGCCTGCGCCGGGTCTTTGGCCAGATCCCACGGCTTGACGTTGTCGACATAGGCATTGACGGTGTCGGCCAGCTCCATCACCTGGCGCAGCGCCTTGCCGTAGTCGCGCGCTTCGTAGTGCTGGGCGACGGCAGGGGCGGCTTCTCGCAACACGCGCAGCAGCGAGTGTTGCATGGCCGCGTCGTCTACCTTGCCGTTAAAGCGCTTGAGCAGAAAGCCGGCGGCCCGGCTGGCGATATTGACGAATTTGCCGACCAGATCGCTGTTGACGCGCGCCACGAAATCGTCGAGGTTCAGATCGATGTCTTCCATCGTCCCGTTGAGCTTGGCGGCGAAGTAATAGCGCAACCACTCGGGGTTCAGGCCGGTATCGATATAGCTTTGCGCGGTGATGAAGGTGCCGCGCGATTTCGACATCTTGAGCCCGTCGACGGTCAGAAAGCCGTGCGCGAAGACATTGGTCGGGGTGCGATGCCCGGAAAACTCCAGGGTCGCCGGCCAGAACAGGGTGTGGAAGTAAAGAATGTCCTTGCCGATGAAATGGTATTGCTCGGTGCTCGAGTCGGGCGCGACCCACTCGTCGAAATTCAGCCCTTTCTTGTCACACAGATTCTTGAAGCTGCCGTAGTAGCCAATCGGTGCGTCGAGCCACACGTAGAAATACTTGCCGGGTGCGCCAGGAATCTCGAAGCCGAAATACGGCGCGTCGCGGGAGATGTCCCAGTCTGCCAGCTTGGCGTCGCCGGCCTCGCCGAGCCACTCGCGCATTTTGTTGGTAGCCTCGGGTTGTGCCAGGCCGGCCACCCATTCGCGCAGGAACGATTCGCAGCGCGGATCCGATAATTTGAAGAAATAGTGGGTCGAGGTCTTGCGCACCGGCGTCGCGCCCGACACCACCGAATACGGGTTCTTCAGGTCGGTCGGCGCGTAGGTCGAGCCGCAGACTTCGCAGGAGTCTCCATACTGGTCCTTGGCACCGCACTTGGGGCACTCGCCCTTGATGAAGCGGTCGGGCAGGAACATTTCCTTGACCGGATCGAAGGCTTGCTCGATGTCGCGGGCCTCGATCAGGCCTTGCGCTTGCAGCGCGAGATAAATCTTTTCCGACAGTTGCCGGGTTTCGGGTGAATCCGTCGTGTAGTAATTATCGAACGAGATGCCGAAATTATCGAAATCGCGCTTGTGCTCGTGCCATACACGCTCGATCAGTTGCTTGGGCGTGAGGCCTTCCTTCTCGGCGCGCAGCATGACCGGCGTGCCGTGGGTGTCGTCCGCGCCGACGTAATAGGTTTCGTGCCCCTGCATGCGCATGAAGCGCACCCAGATGTCAGTCTGGATATATTCGACCAGATGGCCGATATGAATCTGGCCATTGGCATAGGGCAGGGCGGACGTGACGAGCAGGCGGCGGGACATGGCTGGATGGGGGAGTCAGGCAAAAAAGAGGATTCTAACAGGCGGGCCGCGCCGGCCGAAGCGCCGTCGGCGACCCCGCGCAGATGCCTGGCGCAAAAAAAAGAGCCGGAGCGGTTCGCTCCGGCACGTCGAAATGACTTTAACGTCAAAAAAGAGGAGAAGTGGAAGCCGGTACGGGCGCTTCCGGTCTGTCTGAGTGCTGGCTCGGCGATTAGTTCAGTTGAATTGCCGACATCGCCGACCCGAGCGTTCGGCTGGTTACTGCGGACGCGCTTGCGCCGTCGCGCGCAGGAAAATTTCCACGCGACGGTTCTTGGCCCGGCCGGCTTCCGTGCTGTTGTCGGCAACCGGCTGCGTGTCGCCGCGGCCTTCGGCGCTCAGGCGCCCGCGCGCGACGCCCCGGTCGGCCAGGTAGTTGACGACGCTCTGGGCGCGATGGCGCGACAGCGTCATGTTATAGCTCGGGTTGCCGGTGCTGTCGGTATGACCGACCACGGTGCCGACGATCTGAGGGTTCTGGTTCAGCGTTTGGGCGACCTGGTCGAGCACGTTGCGGAAGCTCGGCTTGATCACCGCGCTGTTGGTATCGAACGAGATCGAGCTTGGGATATTGACTTTCAGGGAGCCGTCCGGCTGCTCGGAAATCTGTGTGCCGGTGCCCTGTGTGGCGCCGGTCAGTTTTTCCTTGATGCCCGTCCAGTTGTAGCCGACCGCGCCGCCTGCGGCCGCGCCGACCGCAGCGCCCACCAGCGTGCCGGTGGTGTTGCCGCCGATCAGGTTGCCCAGCCCCGCGCCGATCGCAGCACCGACGCCCGTGCCGACGGCGGTTTGGTTTTGCTGCTGCGTGGCACAGCCGGCCAACAGTGCAGCACCCAGGGTTGCGGCCAGCGCCGCCTTACCGATTGTTCTTTTCATGGATGGCTCCAATTGGAAAATGCCTGGAAGATCGCGCGCTCGACAGGGCTATTATCTGAACAAGCGCCGCGAACCCCTACAATAATGGCAGAGCCGGCCTGCGGCACGCAACAATGTGCGGTCCGGCAAGCCGCCGCCTGTGCGCATGCTAGTGCAACCACAGGGGCAGAAGTGTTACAAGTTGTTAACTACGCGCCACCGGGGGTGGCCGCGCGGGCAGCCGCGCGTTAATCGAGGACAGGCATGGATCTGAACAGCATCAACCAGGCGCTGCAAGGTGTGATCGACCCGGACACGGGCACCGATCTGGTCAGCGGGAAATACATCAAGCAAATCAAGGCCGACGGCGGCAAGGTCTTGTTGAATATCGAGTTCGGTTATCCGGCACGCAGCCAGTTCGAAGCGATGCGCGAGCGGGTGGTGCAGGCGGTGCGGGCCGTGCCCGGCGTCAGCGAAGTCAGCGTGCAGATCGAGCAGCGGATCGTCGCCCACGCGGTGCAGCGTGGCGTCAAGTTGCTGCCGAACGTCAAAAACATCATTGCGGTCGCCTCCGGCAAGGGCGGCGTGGGCAAGAGCACCACGGCAGTCAACCTGGCGCTCGCGCTGGCCGCCGAGGGTGCGCGCGTCGGCATCCTGGATGCCGACATCTACGGCCCGTCGCTGCCGACCATGCTGGGCGTGCACGGCAAGCCGCAGTCGCAGGACGGCAAGACGCTGGAGCCGCTCGAAGGACACGGACTGCAGGCCAGTTCGATCGGCTTTCTGATCGAACCCGACAACCCGATGGTATGGCGCGGCCCGATGGTCACGCAGGCGCTCGAGCAACTGCTGAACCAGACCAATTGGCGCGACCTCGATTATCTGGTGGTCGATATGCCGCCGGGCACCGGCGACATTCAGCTCACACTGGCGCAGAAAGTGCCGGTGACCGGCGCGGTGATCGTTACCACGCCGCAGGATATCGCCCTGCTCGATGCGCGCAAGGGCTTGAAGATGTTCGAAAAGGTCGGCGTGCCGATCCTGGGTATCGTCGAGAACATGAGCATGCACATCTGCTCGAATTGCGGCCACCAGGAGCCGATTTTCGGTGCCGGCGGCGGCGAGCGCATGTGCGCGGAATATGGCGTCGACCTGCTGGGCAGCCTGCCGCTGGATATCCATATCCGCGAACAGGCCGACGCCGGCCAGCCGACGGTGGTGGCCGATCCGAACGGCCCGATCGCCGCGGTGTACCGCCAGGTGGCACGGCGCGTTGCCGTAAAAATTGCCGAGAAGGCCAAGGACATGACCGGCAAATTCCCCAACATCGTGGTGCAGAACACCTGACGCGAGAGCGTTGGCGCGGCACCCGCGGCAGGTCGCGGAAATCTCCGTCAGGACGGTGGCGCTCCGGGGTGTCCGGGATGCCGCCATCGTCTCGCGAATCGCGTAAAATGTCGCCTTCTTTGACCCTTCACGGGATTCCCGCGCCTTATGTCTATCAAGTCCGACAAGTGGATTCGCCGCATGGCGCAAGAGCATGGCATGATCGAGCCGTTCGAGCCGGGTCAGATCAGGCACTCCGCCGACGGCCACAAGATCGTCAGTTACGGCACCTCGAGCTACGGCTACGATATCCGCTGCGCGGCGGAATTCAAGATTTTCACGAATATCAACTCGACGATCGTCGATCCGAAGAATTTCGACGAGAAATCCTTCGTCGATTTTTCGGGCGATGTCTGCATCATCCCGCCGAATTCGTTTGCACTGGCGCGCACGGTCGAGTACTTCCGCATCCCGCGTAATGTTCTGACGGTATGCCTGGGCAAGTCCACCTATGCGCGTTGCGGCATCATCGTCAATGTCACGCCATTCGAGCCCGAGTGGGAGGGCTACGTGACGCTGGAGTTCTCTAACACGACACCGCTGCCGGCCAAAATTTACGCCAACGAGGGCGTCGCCCAGGTGCTGTTTTTCGAGTCCGATGAAGTTTGCGACGTGTCCTACAAGGATCGTGGCGGAAAATATCAGGGGCAGCGCGGCGTCACGCTGCCGAAAACCTAGTGCGTTGCGCTCGCGCAAGACTGTTCATCAAGGCAAGCCAGCCATGAGAGCCAGGGCCGCAGCGGTCGCTGGCTCGTTTTTTTCAAGGAAAGGCCATGAAATTCCGTTTTCCGGTCGTCATCATCGACGAGGATTTTCGTTCAGAGAACATTTCCGGCTCGGGAATCCGTGCGCTTGCCGAGGCGATCGAGGGCGAAGGGATGGAAGTGCTGGGGCTGACCAGTTACGGCGATCTGACTTCATTTGCCCAGCAGGCCAGCCGGGCCTCGAGCTTCATTCTCTCGATCGACGACGATGAGTTCGGCACGTTCGGCAGCGGCGGGGCGGCGGAGGGCGAACTGGCCCTGGCCGTAATCAATCTGCGCGCCTTCGTGCAGGAGGTGCGGCGCCGCAACGCCGATATCCCGATTTTCCTGTACGGCGAGACGCGCACCTCGCGCCACATCCCGAACGATATCCTGCGTGAGCTGCATGGTTTCATTCATATGTTCGAGGACACGCCCGAGTTCGTCGCGCGTCATATCATCCGCGAAGCAAAGGCGTACCTGGACGCGCTGCCGCCGCCGTTTTTCCGAGCGCTTACCCATTACGCTGCGGACGGTTCGTACTCCTGGCATTGCCCTGGGCACTCGGGCGGCGTGGCATTTCTCAAGAGCCCGGTGGGCCAGATGTTCCACCAGTTCTTCGGCGAAAACATGCTGCGCGCGGACGTGTGCAACGCGGTCGACGAACTCGGACAACTGCTCGATCACATGGGGCCGGTGGCGGCCTCCGAGCGCAATGCCGCGCGCATTTTCAACGCCGATCATTTGTTCTTCGTGACCAACGGCACGTCGACTTCCAACAAGATCGTCTGGCACGCGACGGTGGCGCCGGGCGACATCGTGCTGGTCGATCGCAATTGCCACAAGTCGATCCTGCACGCGATCACGATGACTGGCGCGGTGCCGGTGTTCCTCACGCCCACGCGCAACCACTTCGGCATCATCGGGCCGATTCCAAAATCGGAGTTCGAACCCGAAAACATCCGCAAGAAGATCGCCGCGAACCCGCTGGCCGCCGAAGCGCTGGCGCGCGACCCGAACGTGCGCCCGCGCATCCTGACGATCACGCAGAGCACTTATGACGGCGTGATCTACAACGTCGAGACGATCAAGGAACTGCTTGGCGACATGACGGACACGCTGCATTTCGACGAAGCGTGGCTGCCGCATGCGTCGTTCCATGAGTTTTACCGCAATATGCACGCGATCGGCGAGGGGCGGCCGCGCTCGTCGAAGGCGGTGGTCTATGCGACCCACTCGACGCACAAGCTGCTGGCGGGCATCTCGCAGGCCTCGCAGATCGTGGTGCAGGACGCCGAGGCGCGCTATTTCGATCAGCATCGCTTCAATGAAGCTTATCTGATGCACACGTCGACCTCACCGCAGTACGCGATCATTGCCTCGTGCGACGTCGCCGCGGCGATGATGGAGCCGCCCGGCGGCACCGCGCTGGTCGAAGAGTCGATCATGGAGGCAATCGACTTTCGGCGCGCGATGCGCAAGGTCGGCGACGAATACGGCGACAACTGGTGGTTTTCCGTTTGGGGTCCTGAATACCTGGCTGAAGAGGGTATCGGCGAGCGCGACGATTGGGTGCTCAAGGCCAACGAACGCTGGCACGGTTTCGGCGCGCTGGCCGATGGCTTCAACATGCTCGACCCGATCAAGGCGACCATCATCACGCCGGGGCTGGATGTCGACGGCGAGTTCGGCGAAACCGGCATTCCGGCGGCGATCGTCACCAAATACCTGGCCGAGCACGGCATCATCGTCGAGAAGACCGGCTTGTATTCGTTCTTCATCATGTTCACCATCGGCATTACCAAAGGCCGCTGGAACAGCATGGTGACCGAGCTCCAGCAGTTCAAGGACGATTACGATCACAACCGGCCCCTGTGGCGCGTGCTGCCCGAGTTCGTCGCAAAGTACCCGCGCTATGAGCGCATCGGCCTGCGTGACCTGTGCGAACAGATTCACAGCGTTTACAAGGCCAACGACGTGGCGCGCGTCACCACGGAAATGTATCTGTCCGACATGCAGCCGGCGATGAAGCCGACCGATGCGTTCGCCAAACTGGTTCACCGCGATATCGATCGGGTGCCGATCGATGAACTCGAGGGACGTGTCACCAGCATGCTGGTCACGCCCTATCCGCCGGGTATTCCGCTGCTGATTCCGGGCGAGCGTTTCAACGCCGGCATCGTCAAGTATCTGCAGTTCGCACGCGATTTCAACGAGCGCTTTCCTGGCTTCTACACCGACATCCACGGTCTGGTGATCGAGGAGATCGACGGCCGCATGGAGTATTTCGTCGATTGCGTGAAAGCCTGAAACCGACCGGCCGGCCTCGCCGGCCGAGCTGGCCGCGAATCGTGGCGACCCCATGATGGTCGCCACGATTCGCGTCGATGCCCCCGTCTTGGCCGCGTCAATGGCCCAACCGCCTGCGAAAATTGTGACATTTCTTAAGTGCGAGCGGGATGATTCTATAAATGCATAGAGACTGAGCCGTTTGCTGATTTTCGGCCGACTTCTGCCTGGAGAGCGCCGCTACACTACGCTGCGTTTCTCACATAAGGATAGGGGGAATGTTGCATTTCGGCACTGACGGCACACTCGTGTGCGCCTCCCTGGTTTTGCTGCTCGGACGTAAGCTGGTCACGTGGACCCCGCCGTTGCGCGCGTACAGTATCCCGGAGCCAGTGGCTTGGGGGACTGCTGGTGGCGCTGCTGTTGTTGCTCGCGCGCAGCGTGGCCGATGTTCAGGTGAGTTTCGATACCTCGCTGCAAACGCCATTGATGCTGGCGTTCTTTGCCACCATCGGGCTCAATGCCAACCTAGCCAGCCTCAAGGCCGGGGGGCGCACGATGGCGGTTTTCCTGGTGGTGGTCCTGGGATTGCTGATCCTGCAGAACACCATCGGCATCGGTCTGGCCAGCGCCCTGGGACTCTCCCCCGCGCTGGGCCTGCTCAGCGGCTCGATTACGCTGTCGGGCGGGCACGGCACCGGGGCGGCATGGGGTGACGTGTTCAGCGACAAGTTCGGCCTGACGTCGTCCACCGAAGTGGCCATGGCCTGCGCGACCTTCGGTCTCGTGCTGGGCGGCCTGATCGGCGGGCCGGTCGCGCGGGTGCTCATCAAGCGGGTGCGCGTGCCCGGCAATGGCGGCGAAGCGTCACCCATGCCCGCCGGCAAGGATGACGATCCGATTGGTTTCGAGCAGCCCAAGGCTGTGCGCCTGATCACCGCGTCGTCGGTGATCGAGACGCTTGCGCTGATCGCCGTCAGCCTGTCGACCGGCGGCGTGCTTGCCGGCCTGCTCAAGGGCACGGCCCTGGAGCTGCCGACCTTCGTCTGCGTGTTGTTTGCCGCCGTCATCCTGCGCAACGGCCTGGCGCTGCTGGCTGGTACCAGATCTTCGAGCGGGCTGTGTCGGTACTCGGCAACGTCAGCCTGTCGCTGTTTCTGGCGATGGCATTGATGAGCCTGCGGTTGTGGGATCTGGCCGCGTTGGCACTGCCGGTGTTGCTGATTCTCGGTGTGCAGACGCTGGCGATGGCTGCCTATGCGATTTTCGTGACGTTCCGCGTGATGGGCCGAAATTACGACGCGGCGGTGCTCGCTGCCGGGCATTGCGGCTGCGGCGCGAGCGTCGATTGAATGTCGCGCGTGGCGATGCGGCCTCCGGCGGATCGAAGCCCGAGGCCGCTTTTGTTTTCTTATTGCTTCAGTTTCGCGCGGGCCGCGGCAATCGCCTGCGTGACCTGATCGGGCGCAGTGCCGCCGATATGATTGCGGCTTGCCACCGACCCCTCGAGCGTCAGGTAATCGAACACATCGGTTGCGACCAACGGCGAAAATGCCTGCAGCTCGGCCACCGTCAGATCCGCCAGATCGATACCTCGATCCGCGCAGACCCGCACCGCATGAGCCACGGCCTCGTGCGCGTCGCGAAATGGCAGGCCCTTCTTGACCAGGTAGTCGGCCAGGTCGGTGGCGGTCGAGAATCCCTGCAGCGCGGCGTTGCGCATCGCCTCGGGTTTGACGGTGATGCCGGCGACCATTTCGGCGAAGATGCGCAGCGTATCGGCGACCGTGTCGACCGTGTCGAACAGCGGTTCCTTGTCTTCCTGGTTGTCCTTGTTGTAGGCCAGAGGCTGGCCTTTCATCAGGGTCAGCAGAGCCATCAGGTGGCCGTTGACGCGCCCGGTCTTGCCGCGCGCGAGTTCCGGCACGTCGGGATTTTTCTTTTGCGGCATGATCGAGCTGCCGGTGCAGAAACGGTCGGCGATGTCGATAAAGCCGACGCGCGGGCTCATCCACAGCACCAGCTCCTCGGAAAAGCGCGAAACGTGCGTCATGATCAAGGCCGCCGCGGCACAGAATTCGATCGCGAAATCGCGATCGGATACGGCGTCGAGCGAGTTGCGGCAAACTTCGTCGAAACCGAGGGTTTTCGCCACGCGTTCGCGGTCGATCGGATAGCTGGTGCCGGCCAGCGCGGCCGCGCCCAGCGGCAGTCGGTTGGTGCGCTTGCGGCAATCGGCCATGCGCTCGCTATCGCGGCTGAACATTTCGACGTAAGCGAGCAGATGATGGCCGAAGGTCACCGGCTGGGCCACTTGCAGGTGCGTGAAGCCGGGCAAAATGGTGGCGGCATTGCGCTCGGCCAGATCCAGTAGCGAGCCACGCAACTGAGCCAGCAGCTCGCCGATGCGGTCGATTTCGCTGCGCAGCCACAGGCGGATGTCGGTGGCCACCTGATCGTTGCGCGAGCGCCCGGTATGCAGCCGCTTGCCGGCGTCACCGATCAAGTGTGTCAGCCGCGCCTCGATATTCAGATGCACATCCTCGAGATCGAGCGACCACTCGAACTCGCCGCGCTCGATTTCACCGCGAATCTGCGTCAGCCCGCGCTGAATATCGGCCAGATCCTGAGCGCTGATGATGCCCTGGGTAGCCAACATGTCTGCGTGTGCCAGCGAACCCTCGATGTCGAACAACCCGAGTCGCTTGTCGAAAAATACCGAGGCGGTATACCGCTTGACCAGCTCGGACATGGGTTCGGAAAAGCGGGCCGACCAGGCCTCGCCTTTTTTGGAGAGTTGGGATGTCATCTTAGTCAGGCGTCAAGAAATAGGGAGCCGGCCTGCCGGCATGTCCGGCGGATCGAACGACAGGCGAATCGGTGGATTATAGCAACCGCGGCCTGCTGGCGGGCGCCCATCGGGGCCGCCGGCGGGCGCGGGCGCGTTACCGGCCGGCGCAAACGCCGTGCAGCGCCTGTTCCAGCGCCGCGCGGTGCAGCTTGTCGAGGTGTGCCTGGTGGGCTTGTTCCCGGGCGGCGCGAATCACACGCGCGGCGCACGCGGGGCGCGGCAGCGCCGTAATGGGCGCCGCTTGGGCCAGTCCGTCGAGCAGATCCACGGTCAGACGATCCAGGCGCGGGCGCAGGTCTTTAACCAGGTCGGGCGCCGGGCCCGGGGGCGGGCCGCCGCGGCGCCAGCGATCGAGCAGCACCGACTGAATCAGTTTGCTCGCGGCAATCTGGTTTTCAAAAAACTGGCGGGCCTGGGCGGGCTTTACGCCGTGCGCGGGCGCCTGGCGTTCGACTTCGGCCAGCAGGGCCTGCTCGCGCGCGGTGTCTTCGACCGGTTTGTGCGACTGCCATTTGGCGCGGGCGACTTCATCGCCGACGTGCAGACGTTCGATGACCGCATGCAGCAGGGGATCCAGCGCGGGGTCGCCGGGTGTGCGGGCCCAGGCCCGTGCGGTGCCGAGTAAAACGAGCAGCGACAGTGCGCCGCTCAGGGCAATACGTGAATAGTGAGACATGGCATTAGGTGCGTCAGGTGGCGGGGAGCACCGCGCCATGATAAATCACCGGGCCAGTCGGGCCATTCGGGTCGGGCGACCCGCCCAGTGGCTCGACGCTGATGGCCAACGCCGGGAATTGCGGCGCCTGCGCCAGGCGCAGCACCAGCGGGCCCTGCTCGGGCAGGACGCCGAGCGAATGCGGCCGGCCTCCGCTGGGCAGGCCCCACAGCTGCAGGCTCTGATTCGGCTTGAGTGGATAGTTGGCCAGCCGCTCGAGCACCAGCGTGCGCTGGGCCGGATTCCAGCTCACCAGCATGCCGGCATGAGCCTGATTGTCGTTGAGCACGGCCACGTATCGGGGCGCCTGCGCGGGCGAGAGACCGGGCAGCAGGCTGCGCACGGCAAACACGACGGCAATCACCGTCGCAAGCGAGGCGGCGAGGGCCCATTTGCGCCAGAAATCGAGGCGCGACCAAAGTGGCACGGCGCTCACAGCGGGTGCCGCCGGCGGCACGCCCTCCAGGGCAAGTTGCCGGCGCACGCCGTGCCAGACGTGAGCGCCGGGCGCATGCGGAGGTATCAGTTCGGGCAGGGCCGCCAGACGATCCTGCCAGTCCAGCAGCGCGCGTCGCACGGTTTGGTCGCGTTGCGCCAGCGTCTCGAGCCGCCGTCGCGCGCCCCCGCGCAGTGTGCCCAGCGCGTATTCGGCCGCCAGGCGGTCAAGCAGATCCGGATGGTGGGCGGGATTCATCTCAGCCCTCCAGGCAGGTTTTGAGTTTGGCCAGGCCGCGCCGGATCCACGATTTGACCGTGCCGAGCGGCGTTTGCATGATTTGCGCCACATCCTGGTGCGGCAGCTCGCGCAGGTACGCCAGCGCGATCGCCTGGCGCTGCGCGACTTCCAGTGTGTCGAGACAGTGCCCGAGCCGGGTCGCGCCCTGGCTCAGCAGCGCGCGTTCGGCGGGATCGGGCTCGAAGCTCGGCAGCAGATTGTCCAAGGTGTCATTCCATTCCGTTTCATGGTCGCCGACGCGACGCAAATAATCGAGCGCGCGATGGCGCACGATCGTGCTCATCCACGTCATCGGTGCCGACAGGCCGGGGCGGTAATCCTTGGCAAAGCGCCATATGTTGATATAGCTCTCTTGCAGCACTTCCTCGGCCCACTCGCGCTTGATCAATATACGCAGCGCAAGCCCAAATAGTTTCGCGGCAGTCAAATCGTAGAGAGCGTGGAGCGCATCGGCGTCCTGCCGGGCAACCTGCTCGATGAGTTTCAGCAGGCGGCCGCTATCGGCCTCGGACGTCACGGTTGTCGTAGGAATTGGCACGCATGTCACCCGAAATAGATGCCGCTATCTTAGCGGAATTCGTCGCATCAAGACATGGCTTGCATCCAGTCGGCGAGTCCTTGCGTATATGAGGCAGGGAGGTGCTCCCTTAATGGTGCTAACAAAACCCGGACCGCTGCCCAACCGCTCGCGGGCGGGGCCGTCTGGCCGGATTTTGTTGGCGCGTCTTCACACAATGGAGGTTGCCATGCAAGACAATAAACTTGAAAAAGAAGGTCGGCGCGGTTTCATGCGGACTCAGGGGCTGATTACATTGGGCACGATGGCGGCGGTGACGCTGGGCCGCAGCGGCGGCGCCTGGGGGGCGACGATGTCCAAGAATCCCGAGAGCGATGTCTCGATCCTGAATACCGCGCTGGCGCTCGAATACCAGGCAATCGCGGCCTATCAAGTGGGCGCGCAAAGCGGCTTGCTGCAAAAGCCGGTACTGGACGTGGCCGTCAAATTCCAGGGCCAGCACAAGGCGCATGCGCAAGCGCTCGCTGGATTGATCCACAAGATGGGCGGCTCGCCAGTGGAGGCCATGAAGGTTGCCGACTATCATTTCCCGGTGGAAAAACTCAAGACGCAGGCCGATGTGCTGCAGTTCGCCGCAGGCCTGGAGAAGGGCGCCGCCAGCGCATATTTGGGTGTCGTTCCGGTGTTCCACGACAAGGACCTGTCCAAGGCGGCCGCCAGTATTCTGGGCGACGAAACCATGCACTGGGCGATCCTGCTCAATGCGCTGGGTCAGGATCCGGTGCCGGCTGCCTTCATTGGCTGAGTCGGTTATCTGGCGATGACGGGGCGGGCACGCGCGCTGGCAAACTGCGCGCGCGCCCGGCTGCTATGAGCAATTAGCCTGTGTTGCGCAGGCCCGCGGCAATGCCGTTGATAGTCAGGTGGATGCCGCGCCGCACGCGTTCGTCGCTGGTGCCGGAGCGATGCCGCCGCAGCAGTTCGACCTGCAGGTGATTGAGCGGATCGAGATAGGGGAAGCGATTCTTGATCGAGCGCGCCAGCAGCGGATTGTCGGCCAGCCGTTGCGCCTGGCCGGTGATCAGCGACAGCGCGTGGGCGGTGCTTTCCCATTCCTGCACGATCCGGCTGAAAACCGTAGTGCGCAATTCGGCGTCGGGTACCAGTTCGGCATAGCGGGAGGCAACCGCCAGATCGGTTTTGGCCAGCACCATGTCCATATTGGACAGCAGGTTGGCGAAAAACGGCCAGCGCTTGTACATCTGCTGCAATAACGACAGGCGCCTGGCGCGCTCGGTGTCGTCCTTGCTGGCGTCCAGGTAAGCCTGCACGGCGCTGCCGAAGCCGAACCAGCCGGTCAACAGCAAGCGGCATTGACCCCACGAGAAACCCCATGGAATCGCTCGCAGGTCTTCGATGCGGCGATGGTTCGGATCATTGAATTTGCGCGAGGCCGGACGAGAGCCGATATTGAGCTCGGCGATTTCGGCAATCGGCGTCGCGGCGAAAAAATAATCCTTGAAGCCAGGAGTCTCGTAGACCAGCGCGCGGTAAGCCGCGAACGCCTCGTCCGACAGGGTCTGCATGACTTTTTCGAAGGTGGCCAGCCGCGCCGGCTGATTGCGGTTGGGCAGTAGCGTGGCCTCGAGCGTGGCAGCGACGATGGTCTCGAGATTGCGCCGGCCGATTTCCGGGTTGGCGAACTTGCTGGCGATTACTTCGCCCTGCTCGGTCAGACGGATGTGGCCGTTGACGGTACCCGGCGGCTGCGCCAGGATGGCTTGATAGGTGGGGCCGCCGCCGCGTCCGACCGTGCCGCCGCGGCCATGGAACAGCCGCAGGCGAATGTGCTTCTCGCGGAACAGGTTCACCAGCGCCAGTTCGGCCTTGTAGAGTTCCCAGTTCGACGTCAGGAAGCCGCCGTCCTTGTTGCTGTCGGAGTAACCGAGCATCACCTCCTGTTCTCCGCCCTGGTGCGCGACGATGGCCGAAAAGCCGGGCAACTCCAGCAAGGCGCGCATGATGTCGGCGGCATTGCGCAAGTCGGCGATGGTTTCGAACAGCGGGATCACCATCAGATTCATCGCGGCCGGATGCGCGGTGTTGCCGAGTTGGCCATGCCACAATCCGGTTTCCTTCTGCAGCAGCATGACTTCGATCAGGTCGCTGACCGTCTCGGTGTGCGAAATGATGTAGTTGCGCACGGCACGCCCGCCGAAGCGCGCGCGAATCTCGCGTGCGGCCTCGAATACCGCCAGCTCGCCTCGCACGCGCTGCGAATACTCGATATGCGGGGAGAAAAGCGGACGCGGCTGCGCGAGCTCGCGCAGCAGCAGGGCAAGTTTTTCATCTTCGGACAACTTGGCGTAGTCTTTTTCCACGCCGGCCTTGGCCAGCAACTCCGCAATGACGGCCTCGTGCACGTCGGAACTCTGGCGCAGATCGATGCTCGCCAGGTGAAAGCCGAACACCTCGACCGCCCGGACCAGCGGCCCCAGGCGTGGTGCGATGAGGGCGGCGCCGTGTTGACTGGTCAGCGATGCCACGATGGTCTGCAAGTCACTGGCGAATTCTCGTGCATCGGCATAGACCGGCGCCGGACCGACCGCCACGCGCGGCGCCTGGTAGCCGAGCAGCGCGTGGGCCGTCGCGGCCAGGCGTGCGTAGATGCCGATAAGGGCGCGCCGATACGGCTCGTCGGCGCGATGCGGCGAATCGTCCGGCGAGCGCTCGGCCAGTGTCTTGAGGGCGTCGCTGGCGCCGGCCAGCAGGTTCGACACCGACAGTTCGGCCCCCAGCGCGTGCACCTGATCCAGGTAGTAATTGAAAATTTCGGTGGCCTGCCGGGTGATGGCCAACTGCAGGGTCGGGGCGGTCACGTTCGGATTGCCGTCGCGGTCGCCGCCGATCCAACTGCCCATTTGCAGGAACGGCGCCAGGGTGGAGGCCGGAATGTCGGGAGCGGACTGCTTGAGCAGTTCCTCGACGTCGCCGTACAGCGCCGGGATTTCACTCAGGAATGTCGTGCGGTAGTACGACAGCGCATTTTCGATTTCGTCGGCCACGGTCAGGCGGGCGCCGCGCAGCATGCGGGTTTGCCACAGCGAGGTGACCTTGGCGCGCATCAGGCTCAGGGAGTGCGAGCGCTCACGCGCGGTCAGCGGCTGGTCGAGCGAGGCCAGCAGTCGTGCGATATCGCGCTCCGCATCGAGAATACTCTTGCGCTGCACCTCGGTCGGGTGCGCGGTCAGGACCGGCACGATCAGGGCGCTGGCGAAAAACGCCTGCAGCGCCTGATTGCCTCCGGGCTGGCTGGCGCTCCAGGTGGCCAGCGCGTGAGCCAGGCTGCCGGCTTGCGGACGGGAGCCCGCCAGCGCGTGGACGCGACGGCGCCGATTGTGATGGCGATCTTCGGCGATGTTGGCCAGGTGCGAAAAATAGCTGAAGGCGCGCACCACCGCCATGGTCTGCTCGGGGGTCAGACCATTGAGAATCGCATCGAGCGCCTCGGCGGCCGCCCGGTCATCCTCGCGGTGAAAGCGCACGGCCTTCTGGCGAATCCGCTCGACCAGCTCGAAAGTCGCGTCGCCCTGCTGTTCGCGCAGCACGTCGCCGAGCAGGCGACCCAAGAGGCGAATGTCTTCCTTGAGCGGGGCGTCCTTGTCTTCGCGTGTGCGCCGCGTTGCGCGCTGTTTCGTGTCTCCTGCCGATGCGCTACTGTCCATGCTGTTTCCTTGGTGATGCGTGATACCATTTTCTCTTATAAGAAATTGCAGAACGATTTTGACCGTTCGGCGCCGCGGCCCGAAATTGCCGGCGCCCATGGCGCCCGGCCCGTCACGAGTGCGGCCCGATCGAGCAACAACTTCCTGATACCCACGCGATGTCGATGAATTTCTCCGCTGCCCCTCAAACCCTTGTCATTGCCTCACGCGAAAGCCGCCTGGCGATGTGGCAAGCCGAGCACGTACGTTCCACGCTGCAAAAATTATATCCGGATTGTGAAATCACAATTCTCGGCATGACCACGCGTGGCGACCAGATCCTCGATCGGACGCTGGCCAAGGTCGGTGGCAAGGGACTTTTCGTCAAGGAACTCGAAGTCGCATTGACGGACGGACGGGCCGATCTGGCGGTGCATTCGCTCAAGGATGTGCCGATGCAATTGCCCGAGGGATTTTGTCTGGGTGCGATTCTTGCGCGCGAGGATCCGTGCGATGCGCTGGTCTCGCCGCGCTATGCGGCATTGGCTGACCTGCCGCCCGGCGCGGTGGTCGGCACCTCCAGCCTGCGCCGCGAGATGAGCCTGCGCGCGCGCTTCCCGCACTTGCAGGTCAAGCCGCTGCGCGGCAATCTGGACACGCGCCTGGGCAAGCTCGATCGTGGCGACTATGACGCCATCATTCTGGCGGCAGCCGGGCTCAAACGGCTCGGTCTGGGCGAGCGCATTCGCGCGATACTGCCGCCGGAGGACAGCCTGCCGGCTGCCGGGCAGGGCGCGCTGGGCATCGAAATCCGCAGTGACCGGCCCGCATTGCGGCAGTGGCTGGCGCCGTTGCACGACGAGCCAACGGCGATGGCGGTCAGCGCCGAGCGGGCCGTCTCGCGCGCGCTCGGCGGCAGCTGCCAAATTCCGCTCGCGGCGTTTGCCTGCCGCGATAACGAACAATCCCTGCATTTGCGCGCGTTCGTGGCGGCCATCGATGGCAGTCGTACGCTGCACGCTGAAGACGCCGCGCCGGTGCGCGACGTTGCGGACGCCGAAGCGCTCGGCCAGCGTGTCGCGCAGCGCCTGATCGATGACGGCGCGCTGGCGCTGGTGCAGCAAGCCGGCGGCGCGATGTGAGCGCCGCGGCCGCATGCCCGGCTTTCGGCGCGCACAGCCCCGCGGCGGTGCTCACGCGACCGGCCGGGCAGTCGGCATGGCTGGCCGGGCAACTGGCGGCATGCGGCATCGAGCCGCTCGAATTCCCGCTGCTCGAGATTTTGCCGACGCCGGACGATATGCCGCTGCGCACCGCGCTGGCCAATCTGCCCCAATACACGCTGGTCTGCTTCGTGTCGCCCAACGCGGTGCGGCACGCGCTCGAGAAGCTGCCGCACGTCTGGCCGGGGCACGTTGCCGCGGCCGTCGTCGGTCCGGGCAGTGCCGCTGCGTTGGCCGAGTTCGGTGTCGCCGCGCCCGGCGTGCAGGTGTTTCAGCCAGCGGCGGGGCCAAACGCGCGGTTCGATTCGGAAGCATTGCTCGCGGTGCTGCCGCTCGCTCGGCTCGCTGGGCGGCGAGTGCTGCTGGTGCGCGGCGATGGGGGGCGCGATTTGCTGCTCGACCGCTTGCGCGAAGCAGGGGCCCTCGTCGATGTCGTCAGCGCCTATGTCAGGCGGTGCCCGGCGCCGGCCGAGGCCCTCTGGCGCGCACTGGACGGGCTGCTCGTCAGCGACCGACCGACCTCGCTCGCGCTGACCAGCTCTGAGGCCGTAGGTAATTTGGACGCGCTGGCCCGAGCGCATTTCGATACCGTCGGACTGGCCCGTTTGCATCGGATCGATTGCTTTACTTCGCATGAGCGCATCGCAAAAACCGCACGGGCCGCCGGGTTTGGTAGGATTACGCTGTGCGGCGCCGGCGATCGGAATCTCCTGCAGGCGCTAAAATCGTGGGCGAACCCCTACCTTGCAAAGCATGCCGACCGATAATCAAGCATCCAATTCGTCCCAGGCCGCGCCTGCCGCTGCCCCCTCATCCGCGTCCATCGACGCTCCGGCGCCCAGGCATCGCGGCGGCGCCGTGCTGCCGTGGCTGCTGCTCGTGCTCGTTGCGGCGGGCGCTGCCGCGGGGGGCTGGGCGCTCAACCAGAAGATCGGACGGGTCGAGCAGGCAATGGCCAAGCGCCAGCAAGTCGCCGACTCGGATATCTTGCAGGCCAAACTAAAAACCGAGCAGGCACTCGATACGCTGCGCGACGTGCAGAGCCGGCTGACCGCGCTCGACACCCGGGTGGCCAATGACAGCGGCCAGCAGGCCGCGCTGCAGCAGCTTTACCAGGATTTGTCGCGCAATCGCGACGCATGGGTGCTGGCCGAAACCGAACAGATCGTTTCGAGCGCGAATCAGCAACTGCAGCTGACCGGCGATGTGCACGGCGCGTTGCTGGCGCTCGAGGGGGCCGATGCCCGCCTGGCTGGCACCGGCACCGCGCTGGCCACGGTGCGCGCGGCGCTCGAGAAAGACATCGCGCGCCTGAAGTCGGTGTCCGCACAGGATATTCCCCAACTGGCGGGCAAGCTCGATCAGGCCATCGCGCAGATCGACAGTCTGCCGCTGCAGGCCGAATACGTGGCTCCGGCCGGCAATGCCGGGCCGGTTCAGGCGCCTGCGGCGACATTGAGCCAGTGGCGCCTGTGGTGGCATCAACTGGTCGACCAACTGGGCGCGAGTCTCAAGCAATTGATTCAGGTCCGCCGTCTGGACCAGCCCGACGAGATGCTGGTCTCGCCATCGCAGGGCGCCTGGCTGCGCGCCAACCTCAAATTGCGCCTGCTCAATGCGCGCCTGGCATTGCTGGCGCGCAATCAGAAGGACTTGCATGCCAACTTGCGCATGGCGCAAACTGCTCTGGGTAAATATTTCGACGTGAAGTCGGAGCGCACGCAAGCGGTGCAGGCCCTGCTCACGCAGGTCGATAGCGGGGCCAATGCGGTCGAGTTGCCGACCTTGGCGGGCAGCCTGAGCGCCATCGCCCAAGTCAAAATCAAGAACTGAGCGGGAGCGGCATGCGAGGACTGTTCTGGTTAATCATCTTATTTGCCGTCGCGGCAGGCGTCGCGATCCTGGCGACGTTCAATCACGGGCAGGTGGTGCTGCTGGTGCCGCCGTACCGGGTCGACCTTTCACTCAACCTGTTCGTGCTGGCGCTGGCGCTGCTTTTCCTGGCGCTGTACGTGGTGATCCGTCTGCTGCGCAATCTGTGGAAAATGCCGGACCGTGTGGCCGCGTATCGCGACCGCCAGCGCAGCCGCAAAGCCAATATCGCGTTGCGCAACGCGATGGCATATCTTTTCGCCGGGCGCTTCACGCGGGCTGAGAAAGCCGCGCGCGAGGCTGCTGCGCAGCAGGATAACCGTGGTGTTGCATCGCTCATCGGCGCACGGGCCGCGCATCGGATGCGCGAGTTCGAGCGCCGCGACACCTGGCTGGCCGATGCGCAGGGGGCCGATCTCGAAGAGGCGCGTCTGCTGTCGACCGCGGAATTGCGGGTCGATGCGCGCGATGCCGAAGGAGCCTTGCAAGCCTTGGCGGAGATGCGCTCGCAGGGCGCGCGGCGTATCCCGGCCCAATTGGTGGCGCTGCGCGCTCACCAGCATCTCAAGCACTGGAAGGAAGTGCTCGCGCTGCTCAAGGTTCTCGACAAGCGCGAGGCTCTGCATCCGGCGCTCGCGGCCAAGCTGAAGCAGACCGCCAGCGACGGGTTGTTGCGCGATCATCGCCATGATGCCGACGCATTGCTGGCCTGCTGGAAAGGATTGCCTGTCGAAGCCCGTCAGTCGTCTCGCACGGCTGATCTGGCTGCCGAACTGCTGATCGGGCTGGACCGCTCGCGCGAGGCGCGCGAGATCGTCGAGGCGGCGCTGGCCGAGCATTGGGATGCGCGCCTGCTGCGGCGTTATGCCGATTGCGCGGGCAGCGATGCCTTGCCGCTGATTCAGCAGGCCGAGCAGTGGCGGGAGCGCCATCCGAATGACCCTGATCTGCTGTTTGCGCTGGGTAAGCTGTGCCAGCATCAGCGTCTGTGGGGCAAGGCCCAGACCTTCCTGGAGGCAGGCCTGCGCCACACGCAGGACGACGCGCTGCGTGCCAGGCTGCACCTGGCGCTGGCACAGTTGTTCGAAGGGCTCGAGCAGGGCGAGGCGGCGGCTCGGCACTATCGGGCCGCGGCCCAGGCTTAGTGACTGCGAGGAGCAAAGGCGCGATCCGCGCCTTGCCGTTCCGACAAACCGAGAGGCCGGGCAACGCATCTTGCCCGGCCTCTTCATTTCAACCGTGCGGCGGGCCAGGCTCGTGGCGCCGCCGCGTATCAAACGCTTATTTGTCGACCAGCCGTGCGGGCATCGAGAGTACCAGCAAGGCACCCAACACCATGAACGCGGCCAGCACATAGATGCCGCTGTTGGTGCTGTGCGTTGCATCCTTGAGGAAGCCGACGAGATAAGGGCCGAAGAAGCCCGCCAGGTTGCCGAGCGAATTGATCATGGCAATCCCGGCGGCAGCGGCCGCGCCCCCCAGGATGGCCGTCGGCAGGCTCCAGAACAGCGGCAGCACGGCCATGATGCCCATCGTGGCGAAGGTCAGCGCGATCATCGCCAGTTGGGTGTTATGGCTCCAGACGGTGCTCAGAAACAAGCCGGCGGCCGAAATGAGCGCCGGAATCGCCACGTGCCAGCGGCGCTCGCGTTTCAGATCGGATCGCCAGCCGATCACCAGCATGGCGATCACCGCGAAGCCGAAGGGGATGGCAGTGAGCAGACCGATCGTCAGCGGATCCTTGACCCCCGTGCTCTTGATGATCGTCGGCAACCAGAAGCTGACGCCATACAGGCCGATCACGAACGAGAAATAAATCAGGCTCATGACCCAAAGCCGCCCGTTGCCGAACACTCGTGACAGCGGCAGATCGTGCTTGCCGACCGCATCGGTGTCGATGTTGCGCACCAGCAGCGCCTTTTCCTCATCGGTGAGCCACTTGGCCGACTGAATCCGGTCGTCCAAGTAGAAGAACACCACCACGCCGATCACCAGCGAGGGCAGCGCCTCGAGCAGGAACAGCCATTGCCAGCCGGCCAAGCCGTACAGGCCGCTGACGTCCTTCAGGATCCAGCCGGAGAGGGGGCCGCCGACGAAGCCCGATAATGCAACGGCAGTCATGAACCACGCGGTCATGCGGCCGCGCCGGGCTGACGGATACCAGTAAGTCAGATACAGGATGATCCCGGGGAAGAAGCCCGCCTCGGCCAGCCCGAGCAGAAAGCGCATCACGTAGAACGTCTCGGGGGTGGACACGAACATCGTGGCACCCGAGACAATTCCCCACGTGATCATGATGCGAGCGATCCAGACGCGCGCGCCGACCTTGTGCAGAATGATGTTGCTGGGGACTTCGAACAGGAAATAGCCGAAAAAGAAAATACCCGCGCCCAGGCCATAGACCGTTTCGCTGAACTTCAGGTCGCTGACCATCTGCAGTTTCGCGAAACCGACGTTGACGCGATCCAGGTACGACACCACATAACAAATCAGCAACAGCGGTATCAGCCGCCAGCCTACCTTGCGGTAGGTTGCCACTTCGAATGCCGAAGGTGTGCCGCTTGTGGCGGTGTTCGGCTGTGATGTGACGGATTCCATCTGACCTCCTCGTTGGATGAACGTTTTTCAAATGCGCGCCGAGTTTTGTGATTTTGCGAGCCGGGGCGCGCGACCGGCGAAACAGCGCTTCTTATATGCAGCGGCCGCCGTCGACTTCCAGGCAAACGCCGGTGATGAATTCCGCGTCGTCCGAGGCCAGGTATAGACAGGCGTTGGCGATATCCTGTGGTTTTGAAAAGCGCCCCAGTGGAATGCCGGCGAGGAATTTCTTGCGGTTCTCGGGGGTGTCCGGCATGCCCATGAATTCGGTCATCAGGCCGGTTTCGCCGATCACCGGGTTGACGCAGTTCACGCGGATCTGGTCGGGTCCCAACTCCGCGGCCATGGCCTTGCTGGCAATGATGACCGCGCCCTTGCTGCCGTTGTACCAGACCAGGCCGGGGCGCGGCCGCACGCCGGCCGTGGAGGCGACGTTGATGATGCAGCCCCCGCCTTGCTGGCGAAAGTAAGGCACCATGTGCCGCGCGCTCCAGAAAATGCTTTTGACGTTGACCGCGTAGACACGGTCGAACTCCGCTTCGGTGATCTCGAGCAGCGGCTTGTTGCGATGCGTGGTGCCGGCATTGTTGACGACGATATCGAGCCGGCCGAAATGACTCAGTGCGGCGTCGAGCAATCCCTGCGTGTCGGCGCTTTGCGAGACGTCGCCGTAGACGAAGGCCGCCTTGCCGCCGGCCGCGTTGATGGCGTCGGCCACCCGTTGTCCGCCTTCACGGTTGAGGTCGTTGACGACGACGTTGGCGCCCTCGCGCGCGAAGGTTGCCGCGATGCCCTCGCCGAAGCCTGACCCGGCGCCGGTAACGATGGCCGTCTTGCCTGCTAAACGCATAGCTGTCTCCTTGTTGTGATAGTTGGGTAATGCGCTGCCGGCGGCAGCTCACGGCACGTCAGTCATGGCGTATCGCAATTGTCTTGAGTGTCGTGAAACCGTACAGCGCTTCGAAACCTTTCTCGCGGCCGTGACCGGAGTGTTTGACGCCGCCGAACGGCAGTTCGACGCCGCCGCCGGCACCGTAATTGTTGATGAACACCTGGCCCGAGCGCAGCCGTCGCGCCAGCCGCAACTGACGCGCTCCGTCGCGTGTCCAGATGCCGGCGACCAGTCCGAAAGGTGTGCCATTGGCCAATTGCAGCGCGTCGCTTTCTTGTTCGAACGGCATCGCGGCGAGCACCGGGCCGAATACTTCCTCGCGCGCCAGGCGGTGCGAGGGCGGCACGTCGCGCAGCAGCGTGGGCGCCTGGTAGAAGCCGGCTTCGGGGGCTTCCGGCACGACCTGCCCGTGCGCGAGCATGGCGATGCCGTCGTGCTGGGCATCCGAGAGAAAATCCCATACGCGCTGCTGCTGCTTGGCGCTGATCAATGGTCCGCAATCGAGATCCAGCATCGCCGGGCCGACCTGCAAAGCCTCGAACGCCTGGCCCAGCCGATCCAGCAGCGGCTCGTAGGCACTGCGCTCGACCAGCAGCCGGCTGCCCGCCGAGCAGGTCTGACCGGCGTTCTGCACGATCGCGTTGACGACAACCGGCAGCACCGCGTCCATATCGGCGTCGGCAAAGACGATCTGGGGCGATTTGCCGCCCAGCTCCAGCGTGACCGGAACATGGTTTTCCGCCGCCATTTGCGTGACCAGCTTGCCGGTTTGCGGCGAGCCGGTGAATGAGATGTGGTCAATGCCGGGGTGCCGCGCGAGCGCCGCGCCGGCTTCGTGGCCATAACCGGTGACAATGTTCAGTGCCCCGTCGGGCAAGCCGGCCTGCTGCGCCAGTTCGGCGAGCTTGAGCAGCGACAGGCAGGCGTCCTCGGCCGGTTTGACCACACAGGCGTTGCCGGCGGCGAGCGCCGCGCCGACGCTGCGCCCGAAGATCTGCAGCGGATAATTCCAGGGAATGATGTGGCCGGTCACGCCGTGCGGCTCGCGCAGGGTGAGCACCGTGTAGCCGGTCTGGTAGGGGATGGTCTGGCCGTGCAGCTTGTCGGCGGCACCGGCGTAGAACTCGAAGTAGCGCACGACCGCGGCGGCGTCGGCACGCGCCTGCTTGAGTGGCTTGCCGGTGTCGCGGGCCTCGATATGGGCCAGCGCATCCTGCTGTTCGGCCAGCAATGCCGCGAGCCGGAACAGGACGCGGCTGCGTTCGGCCGCGCTGCTGTTTCCCCAGGCCGCCTCACACGCCGCCCGGGCGGCCTGCACGGCTGCGTCGATGTCGGCGGCGCTGCCGCGGGCCAGCACGGCGAATGGCTGGCCGTCGGACGGGTCGAGTACCGGGATCGTCTGTTCCTGTGCCGGCGCGACCCACCGGTTGCCGATGAAATGATGAGCTTCCTGCATTGTCACCTCGCAGTGAAAATAGGTTCACATCTTCATTAACAGCGACAGTGTAGCCTGATGTGCGCGGCAGCGGGGCATCGGCCGCCCGTGGCGGATCGTGCGCCTGCCGCAACGGTCCGATACCGCAAAACCGCTATAATCTCCGGCTGAGAGCGCAGCGCGCCCCCGATACTTCCCATCACTTCGCAAGAGAGTCGATCATGAGCTTCAATAACGTGCCGCCGGGCAAGGATATTCCTAACGATTTTAATGTCATCATCGAAATCGCCGCGCAAAGCGATCCGGTGAAATATGAGGCTGACAAGGAAACCGGCATGCTGATGGTCGACCGTTTCATCGGCACCGGCATGCGCTACCCGGCCAATTACGGCTTTATCCCACAAACGCTGTCGGGCGACGGCGATCCGGTCGATGCGCTGGTCGTCACGCCGTTTCCGCTGCTGGCCGGCTCGCTGGTGCGCTGTCGCGCGGTGGGCATGCTGAAAATGACCGATGAATCCGGCCAGGACGCGAAGCTGGTGGTGGTGCCGGTCGACAAGGTCTGCCCGATGACCGCGCACATCAAGTCGCTCGACGACGTGCCGCAAAACCTGAAAGACCAGATCAAGCACTTTTTCGAGCACTACAAGGCGCTGGAAAAAGGCAAGTGGGTCAAGGTCGAGGGTTGGGCCGGCATCGACGAGGCCCACAAGGAAATCACCGACGGCGTGGCGAATTACAAAAAGTAAGCGCGCTTGCCCGAGCGGCAATAAAAAACCTCCGGTTCACGGAGGTTTTTTTTCGTTTGGACAGGCTTGCTGCCTTACAGGCGTTGCGCGATGAGTTCGACCCAGTGTCGCACGGGCGTCGAGGTGCCGCTTTGCAAGTGGCACAGGCACCCGATATTGGCCGAGACGATTTCCTCGGCCTGGGTCGCGTGCAGGCAGGCGAGCTTCTGGTCGCGCAACTGCTTGGATAGCGCTGGCTGCAGGATCGAATAGGTGCCGGCCGAGCCGCAGCACAGGTGACTGTCGGCCGGCAGCGCAACGTCGACACCGAGTCCGCGCAGCAGCGCCTCGACCTTGCCGCGGATTTGCTGGCCGTGCTGCAGCGTGCACGGCGAGTGAAACGCCACGCGCGGCGCGTCGGCGCGGCGGGCCAGGGCGATCAGCTGGTCGGTGAAATCCGGCAGGATTTCGGCAAGATCGCGCGTCAGCGCGGAAATGCGTTGCGCCTTGCTCGCATAGGCCGGATCGTTGCGCAGCAGGTGGCCGTATTCCTTGACGGTTGCCCCGCACCCGGAGGCGTTCATGACGATGGCTTCTGCCCCGCTCTCGACATGCGGCCACCAGGCGTCGATATTGCGGCGCACGTCGTCGAGGCCGTCGGCCTCTTGACCCAGGTGCAGGCGGATAGCTCCGCAGCAACCGGCTTCGCTGGCCACCACGGTTTCGATGCCCAGGGCGTCGAGCACGCGCGCGGTGGCGGTGTTGACCGAGGGCATCATGGCCGGCTGCACGCAGCCGGCGAGCATCAGCATCTTGCGCGCGTGCGTGCGGGTCGGCCAGGCGCCGACGTTGTGACGCGGCGGAATCTTGTGACGTAAGGCGGCCGGCAGGGCCAGCCGCACGCGCCGACCGACTTCGAACAGGGCGCCGAAGAGCTTGCGATTGGGCACGACATTGGCAAGTACGTAGCGCATTGCACGCTCACCCAGCGACCGTTGCACCTGACGGTCGACATAGCGGCGCCCGATGTCGACCAGCCTCCCGTACTGCACGCCCGACGGACATGTCGATTCGCAGTTGCGGCAGGTCAGGCAACGGTCCAGGTGGGCTTGCGTCAGACGCGATACCGGCGCGCCTTCGGCCATTTGCTTGATCAGATAGATGCGTCCGCGCGGCCCGTCGAGCTCGTCGCCCAGCAATTGGTAAGTCGGGCAGGTGGCGGTACAAAAACCGCAATGCACGCATTTGCGCAGGATGGCGTCTGCTTCTTCGCCATCGGGGGTATCACGCAGAAAATCAGCGAGGTTGGTCTGCATCTTGGACTCAGAAGTCGGGGTATAGCCGACCCGGGTTGAAAATTCCGGCCGGATCGAAGGCCTGTTTGAGGCGCTGGTGAATGGCCATCAGTGGCGCGGGCAGCGTCGTGAACACCGGGGGCGCGTTCGGCTGCTCGCGCGGGCCGCGAAAGCAGGTGGCATGACCGCCCACCTGACGGGCGGCCGAGCGTATCGCTTCGGCCTCGCCGCCGACGTGCCAGCGCTGTGCGCCGCCCCACTCGATCAGTTGCGGGCCCGGCAGCGTCAGCACGGGGGCGACGCTCGGCGTGCTGAGCCGCCACAGCGGTCTGGCATCGGTGCGGGCCGCGAAAAAGGGTGCGGCTTGTTCGCGCAGTGCCGTCCACCAGCGCTCGGCTTCGCCGGCTTCGAGCACGTCGCCGCCGAGCGCCGCCTGGGCTGCCTGGACAGCGGCTTGCGCGCCGGACAGGCGCAGCGTCAGTCGTCCGTCCTGCCATGCGCTGGCGCTGATCGGCAGCGGGCGCGCAGCCCACTCGTTGAGCTGGTGCAGGGCGGCTTGCTGATCCAGTTCGAATTGCAGCGTGAGCTCGCTGGTGGGACGCGGCAGCACCTTGATCGACACGGTCAGCAACAAGCCGAGGCTACCCAGCGCGCCGGCCATGAGCCGTGCCGCGTCGTAGCCGGCCACGTTCTTCATGACTTCGCCGCCGAAGTGCAGCTCCTCGCCGCGCCCGTTCATCAGCGTCGTGCCCAGCACGAAATCGCGCGGCGCGCCGGTGTACGGGCGGCGTGGCCCGGCGAGTCCGGCGGCAATGCAGCCGCCGAAGGTCGCCCGCTCGCCGAAATGGGGCGGCTCGAAAGGCAGCATCTGGTTTTTTTCGGCCAGCGCAGCCTCGATTTCACGCAGCGGTGTGCCGCAGCGCGCCGTGATGACGAGTTCGGCGGGATCGTAGGCGACGATGCCACGGTACGCGCTGACGTCGAGCACCTCGCCGCGCGGGACCTCGCCGTACCAATCCTTGGTGCCGCCGCCGCGCAGTTGCAGCGGCGTATGCTTGGCACTGGCTTCGAGAATACGCGCGCGAAATTCAGCCAGCATGGCGTCGCTCGCCGGTTCGGCGGACGACGCTGGCTGGGACGCAGTGGTGTTATCGGTCGCAGACATCAGAATCTCGGAATATCGGGGTGGGGCAGTTGTCCGCCGCGCACATGCAGCTTGCCGTATTCGGCGCAACGCGCGCGCGTGGGGATCGCCTTGTCCGGGTTCAGCAGACGGTCGGGATCGAAGGCGTGCTTGATGGCGAAAAAGGTGTCGCGCTCTTGCGGCGAGAACTGCACGCACATCGAATTGATTTTCTCGATCCCGACGCCATGCTCACCGGTGACCGTGCCGCCGAGTTCGACGCAGGCCTCGAGAATGTCGGAGCCGAACGCTTCGGCGCGGTGCCATTCGTCGGGGTCATTGCCGTTGAACAGGATCAGCGGGTGCATATTGCCGTCACCGGCGTGAAATACGTTCAGGCAGCGCAATCCGTATTGCTGCTCCATTTGTTCGATGCGCGTGAGCAGCCTGCCGATGCGGCGACGCGGAATCGTGCCGTCCATGCAGTAATAGTCGGGCGAGACGCGGCCGGCGGCCGGAAAGGCGTTTTTGCGCCCGGACCAGAATTGCAAGCGCTCGTTTTCGTTTTTGGAAACCTGGATGCGCGTGGCGCCGCAGGACGACAGCACGGCGCTCATGCGCGCGATCTCTTCCTGCACTTCCTCGGGGGTGCCGTCCGATTCGCACAGCAGGATGGCCGCTGCGTCCAGGTCGTAGCCGGCATGGACGAAGTCTTCGACGGCGCGCGTGGCGCCGCGATCCATCATCTCCAGGCCGGCCGGAATGATGCCGGCGGCGACGATGGCGGCGACCGCATCGCCGCCTTTTTCGACGTCGTCGAAACTGGCCATGATGACCTGCGCGGTCTGCGGTTTTGGAATCAGCCGCACGGTGACTTCGGTGACCACGGCGAACATGCCCTCGCTGCCGATCATGACCGCGAGCAGATCGAGGCCAGGCGAATCGAGTGCCAGCGAACCGAATTCGACCACCTCGCCGGTCATCGTCAGTGCCCGCACGCGCAGCACGTTATGTACCGTCAGGCCATATTTGAGGCAATGTACGCCGCCCGAGTTTTCCGCTACGTTGCCGCCAATGGTGCAGGCGATTTGCGACGACGGATCGGGGGCGTAATACAGTCCGTAAGGTGCGGCGGCCTCTGAAATGTGCAGATTGCGCACGCCGGGCTGGAGCGTAGCGGTGCGCGCATAGGGATCGATATTTAGAATTTTCTTGAGGCGGGCGAGCGACAATACAATGCCGTCGGTGATCGGCATTGCGCCGCCGGATAAGCCGGTGCCGGCGCCGCGCGGAACCACGGGCACGCCATGCTGATGGCACAGCCGCAGGACTTCGGCTGCCTGCGCTTCATTCTCGGGCTGCACGACCGCGAGCGGCAGGTTGCGATAGGCGGCCAGGCCGTCGCACTCATACGGTGTGATGTCTTCACGCCGGGTCAGTACGCGGCAACCGGGTTCAAGCCGCGTCAGCGCGGCGAGAAATGCCTGCCGGTCAGGCGCTGTCGGCGCGTCGGCCTGGGCAGCGGGCTCGGAAAGATTCATGGCTTCCCTCGGTGGAATCAGTGCAACGTTGCGGCCAGCACCGGGGCGGGGAGCAGCGTGCGGTATGGATTTTTGGTCTACTGGTCGACCAGTAGACCATCTGATCAATTCTAGCGCAATGTGGCGGCATGCTGGGGTGGTAATAACCCTGATGCGCTTGCGGCGCTGGTCATCGTATTGCGATATCCGGTATTGTTAGACCTTTTCCGCTTTTTGCCGCATCTGCCATGTCGTTCGCCCCCGTCACTCCCCCGCCGCGCTACCGCCTCTCCGATGCAGTCTACGACCAGTTGGAGAAAATGATCGCCGAAGGCACCCTCGAGCCGGGGGAGACGCTGCCCTCGGAGCGCGATCTGGCTCAGCAACTCGGCGTGTCCCGACCGTCGTTGCGCGAGGCGCTGCTCAAACTCGCCTCGCGAGGCTTGATCAACGAGCGCGCGACCGGCGGCTACGTCGTGGCCAACGCTACCGGACCGATCCTGGCCGAGCCCCTGGCGCAATTGATGGCTCGCCAATCCAAGACGGTGAACGACATCTTCGAGTTGCGCGAATGCCTCGAGTCGATGGCGGTGCGATTGGCGGCGCTGCGAGCCAATCGCACCGATTTGAAACATCTGGCCGCGGTGATCGACTCGCTGGAGCAGACCTACCGGGCACCGTCGGGCGCCGGCGCGGCGGCGTCGCTGCCGGAGCTCGACGCGCGTTTTCACCTGGAAGTCGCCAGGGCGACCCACAACGTGGTGCTGATTCACACGATGCAGGCGATTTTCAATCTGATCCAGCACTCGATCGAGAAGACCTACGAGCACTTCGACGTGCGCGATGTCGATCTTGCGCATCTGGTCGGACAGCACCGCACCATTTACGAAGCGATCGCCGCCCACGATCCGGAAGCCGCGCAGCAGGCCGTGCTCACGCACCTGACCTTTATCAAGAAGAACGTCGCCTGAGCGCGGCGCCGGCCGGGCGAACTCAAACGCTCGTCGCCTTGAACGGACTGTGTTCGTGCAACTCGCTCACGTAATGCTCGATGCCGCCGCGTTCGCGTTGCAGGAATTGCGCGACGGCATCGGCAAACGCCGGGTGCGCCAGCCAATGCGCGGACTGCGTCACGATCGGCAAAAAACCGCGCCATAGCTTGTGCTCGCCCTGCGCGCCGCCTTCGAATAGCGTTATGCCGCGCTCGATGCACAGCGTCTGCGGCTGGTAATAAGCGGTCTCGAAGTGCAGGCACGGAATGGCTTCGAGCGCGCCCCAATAACGGCCATAAACGACCGCCTCGCCGTGTTCGGTGGCTGGTTGATGAATCAGCAGCGAGGCGCAGATCGGCTGCGCTTCGCGCTCGCCGATGATGAGCAAAAGATTGTCCGGCATGGCCTCGGCCAGCGCCAGAAAAAACGCCAGATTCAGATAGGGCGTCGAGTGGTGCTCGCGGTAGGTGTGACGATAACAGCGCGCGAAAAAACGCCAGTCCGCCTCGCTGGCCTGCCGGCCGTCGAGGTGCCGGAAGCGCACGCCGGCCTCGTGTACCTTGCGCCGCTCGGCGCGAATGTTCTTGCGCTTTTTCTGTTCCAGCGTAGCGAGAAAGGCGTCGAAGTCACGGTAACCGTCGTTGCGCCAGTGAAATTGCACGCCCTGACGCACTTCAAGATCTTGCCGGGCTAGTTCAGCCATATCGGTGCTGTCGGGGAACAGAATATGCAGCGACGACACCTCGCTGTGCCGCGCGGCGTCGAGCAGCGCCCGCACCAGCGCTTGCCGGGCGGGCGCGTCCTGCGCCAGCAGGCGGGTGCCCGAGACGGGCGTGAACGGCACTGCGCACAGCAGCTTGGGATAGTAGTCGAGCCCGTTGCGCGTGTAGGCGTCGGCCCAGGCCCAATCGAACACATACTCGCCGTAGGAGTGCTGCTTGAGGTACAGCGGCACCGCGCCGGCCAGCGAATCGCCTTGCCATAGCAGCAGGTGGCTGGGTGTCCAGCCGGTGCCGGGGCCGACACAGCCGGACTGTTCCAGCGCGTTGAGAAAGGCATGGCGCAGAAACGGCGTGGGCTGTGCCTGAGCGGCCAGCAGGGCGTCCCAGGACGCCGCATCGACGGCGCACATGCCGTCGATCACTTGCGTGCGATAATTCGAACCATTCGTTGTCATTGATGGGCCAGGAGGTCGACGGTATGAACCCGGCCGACATCGGCCAGGGCGGCGACCACGCGCCCGGCCGGAGCCAATTGTCCGGACCAGGAGCGCTCCGCCAGATCAGGTATCGGGAATGAAAACCAGAATCGCACTCGCACAACTCAATTGTATCGTCGGTGATTTCGCCGGAAATGCCGCCAGAATTCTTGCTGCCGCCGAAACGGCATTTGCCGGTGGAGCGCATCTGCTTCTGACCCCGGAGCTGGCCCTGACCGGGTATCCGCCGGAAGACTTGCTGTTGCGCCCCGCATTTTACGACGGCTGCCGCGCCCAACTCGAGCAGCTTACCCAGGACTTGCTGCGCTTCCCGGGACTGCACGTGGTCGTCGGTCATCCGTGGCTACCGGCCGGGGCCGCGCCGCGCACGAACGATCTTAGCGCAAACGGCGGGATGGCACACGGCGCCGGCTACAACGCCGTCTCGGTGCTGGCCGATGGCGCGGTGCTGGCGACCTACCTCAAGCATGAACTGCCCAACACCGAAGTATTCGACGAGAAGCGCTACTTTGCGGTGGGACAAGAGCCGGTGGTGATCGAGCTCAACGGGTTGCGCATGGGCCTGACCATCTGCGAGGACGTCTGGCATCCAGCGGTCGCCGCGCGTGCCAAGGCGGCTGGCGCGCAGTTGCTGCTGGTGCCCAATGCCTCGCCCTATCACCTGGACAAGGAGAACCTGCGCCTGGATGTCACCCGAGCGCGGGTCGCCGAAACCGGACTGCCTCTGGTCTATGTCAATCTGGTGGGCGGTCAGGACGAACTGGTGTTCGACGGCGGCTCGTTCGTGCTCGACGCGGCGGGCGAGGTCGTCGCGCGCATGCCGTTGTTCGAGGAGGGGCTCGCGCTGGTCGATTTCGACGGCGCGCGCGCATTGCCCGCCGACATTGCGCCCACACGCTCGCTTGAGGCCAAAGTCTATGCGGCGCTGACCATCGGCGTGCGCGACTACGTGAACAAGAATGGTTTTCCGGGCGTCATCGTCGGCCTGTCTGGCGGGGTCGATTCGGCACTGGTGCTGGCGCTGGCGTGCGATGCGCTGGGTGCCGACAGGGTGCGGGCGGTGATGATGCCATCGCGCTATACGGCCGATATTTCCTGGCTCGACGCGCGCGATATGGCGGCTCGGCTGGGCGTGCGCTACGACGAGATTCCGATCGCGCCGATGGTCGACGCGTTCGGCGGGGCGCTGGCCGACGAGTTCAAAGGGCTGCCCGAAGACGCCACCGAGGAAAATATTCAGGCGCGCATTCGCGGCACGCTGCTCATGGCGCTATCGAACAAATACGGTTCGATCGTGCTGACCACCGGCAACAAGAGCGAGATGGCGGTCGGCTACTGCACGCTGTATGGCGACATGGCGGGCGGCTTCGCGGTGATCAAGGATATCGCCAAGACGCTGGTCTACCGCCTGTGCGAATACCGCAATCGGAGCGCGGACTTCGCGCGGCGCGAGGTGATTCCGGAGCGCATTCTGACCCGCGCGCCGTCGGCCGAGCTGCGCGAGAATCAAAAGGATCAGGACAGCCTGCCGCCGTACGACGTTCTCGACGCGATCATGCGAATGTACATGGAAGATAATCGCTCGCTGGCCGACATCATCGCGGCCGGTTACAGCGAGGCGGACGTGCGCCGGGTGACGCGGCTGATCAAGATCAACGAATACAAGCGGCGTCAGGCGCCGGTTGGCATTCGGGTCACGCACCGCGCTTTCGGGCGAGACTGGCGCTACCCGATCACGTCGAAATTTCAGGAATAACACGCGTTGCGGCATGGCCAGGTCGGTACAATGCCAACAGACGATACGACCGATACTTCATCAACCAGGATAACGAGGCGACAATGAAGCAAATCACAGCCATCATCAAACCCTTCAAGCTCGACGAGGTGCGCGAGGCGCTGGCCGAGGTGGGCGTGGCCGGCCTGACGGTGACCGAAGTCAAGGGCTTTGGTCGCCAGAAGGGACATACCGAGCTGTATCGCGGCGCTGAATACGTGGTCGATTTTCTGCCGAAGATCAAGATTGAAGTCGTGGTCGGCGCCGATCAGGCCGAGGCGGTCATCGACGCAATTCTGGGCGCCGCCCGCACCGGCAAGATCGGCGACGGGAAGATTTTTGTCACGGACGTCGAACGGGTGATCCGCATTCGCACCAGCGAAGAAGGCGAAGCGGCGGTTTAAGACCGGGGCGGGGCAACGGCTGCCGCCGGGATCAGCGCGGCGAGCCCGCCTGCAGCAGCACCACCAGCGCGCCCGAGCCGCCGTCTTGCGCGCGCGCCTGACAAAATGCCATGACCTCGTTCTTTTGAGCGAGCCAGATGCGCACCTTGTGCTTGAGCACCGGTTCGCGATTGACGGACCCCAGGCCTTTGCCGTGGATGACACGCACGCAGCGCAGGCCGCGCTTGACGGCCTGGTGCAGAAACTGCGCCAGCGCCTCGCGTGCCTCGTCGCGGCGCAATCCATGCAGATCGATCTGAGCCTGTATCACCCAATGCCCGCGGCGCAGCCGCTGCACCACCGTGGTGCTCAGGCCGGGGCGCCGGAACGACAGGGTTTCATCCGTTTCGAGCAGCGTATCGGCATCGAATTCATCAGACAGCGATTCCTGCAGCACGGCGGCCTCGTCCTGGCGCGTGTGGCGTGGCAATGGTTCGGGGCGAGGGCGCTCGAGCGGAGCCCGCTCGTCGCCGTGTTTGCCGGGCAGCGGCGTGATGTCGCCCACGCTGCGACGAAAAATCTGTGCTTCGGCCGCCTGCTCCCGGCGGCGCTGCTCGGCCAGCAGGCGCTCCTCGGCTTGTGCCTTGGCTTGATCCTGCAGGCGGTTGCGCAAATGAGCCAGTCCGGCCAGATCTAGCCTCGGCGGTTTCTTGCCCATGATGCCTCCATGCGTCATGCGGGCGCCGTGACGGCACGGCGCCCGCACGTTTTACTCCTGACTTTCCAGGTAACGCTGCGCGTCGAGCGCGGCCATGCAGCCCGTGCCCGCGCTGGTGACGGCTTGGCGATAGACGTGATCCTGCACATCGCCGGCCGCAAACACGCCGCTCACGCTGGTCGCGGTCGCGTTGCCGTCGAGTCCGCCGCGCGTGACGATGTAGCCGTTTCTCATTTCCAGCTGGCCTTCGAAAATGTCCGTGTTGGGCTTATGGCCGATGGCGATGAACACGCCCTGCAGCGCAATCTCCTCGGCCGTGCCGGTCTTGACGTTCTTGACGCGCACGCCGGTGACGCCCGAGTCGTCGCCCGTGACTTCGTCAAGCACGGTATCCCATTTGATCGCCACGCGGCCTTCTTTTTCCTTTTCGAGCAGGCGATCGACCAGAATCGGCTCGGCGCGGAACTTGTCGCGACGATGGATCACCGTGACTTTCCTGGCGATATTCGACAGATAAAGCGCCTCTTCGACCGCGGTGTTGCCGCCGCCGACCACGCACACGTCCTGCTGCTTATAGAAGAAGCCGTCGCAGGTGGCACAGGCCGATACGCCGCGGCCGCTGAACTTTTCTTCCGACGGCAAGCCGAGGTATTGCGCGGAAGCCCCGGTGGCGATGATCAGCGCGTCGCAGGTGTATTCGCTGGCGTCGCCGATCAGGCGCAACGGCCGTTCGTCGAATTTCACGGTGTGAATGTGATCGAACACGATTTCGGTATTGAAACGCTCGGCATGCTCGAGAAACCGCTGCATCAGTTCGGGACCCTGCACGCCGTTGGCGTCGGCCGGCCAGTTCTCGACGTCGGTGGTCGTCATCAACTGCCCGCCCTGCGCGATACCGGTGATCAGTACCGGATTCAGGTTGGCGCGGGCGGCATAGACGGCAGCTGTGTAGCCGGCCGGGCCGGAGCCGAGAATCAAAACTTTTGCGTGCTTGACGTTGGACATGGCGTGTATCGGAGAGAAAGCCCGGCGATACCGGTGTGGCGGCCGGAAAGCCCTCATTATAAGGGGCGCAGGGCTCGCGCGTTGATCGAACCTGTCAATCCAAGCCATAGCCGTCGTCAGGGCGGATGCCGCCGCGGGCTTGTAAAACCTGCTTACGCTTTTGTCCGGCCGAGCGGCATTTGTTGTTTACAATGGAGCCCTGGCCCACGCAGCCGCCGGCATGCCGTCATCGACACTGCCTCGCGCCTGCGGTTTCTATTCACGGATTGATGACGACCAAATCTTCCTATTCCGCCGCCAACGGGGCATCGTTGCCGAATCGCATGTCCCGCCTGCTCAACGAAATGCGTTGGATGGTGCAGGTCGCGGTCATGGCCTTCCTGCTGATGATCCTGCTGACCTACAGTCGCCAGGATCCGGGCTGGACGCACGCCGCCCACGTCGAGCAGATCGCCAACTGGGGCGGTCGGGTCGGCGCTTGGATTGCCGATATCCTGTTGGTGACGTTTGGCTTGTCGTCCTACTGGCTGGTCGTGTTTCTGGCGCGGCGGGTGGTGCGCGGGTATCGCCGTATCGCGCAGCACCGTATGCCGCCGCCGTTGCGCGAGCGCCTCTATAACGGCGGGTGGATCGAACTGGTGTCGTTCGTCCTGTTAATGCTGTCGAGCACAGGCATCGAGTCGCTTCGTCTCTATTCGCTCAAGCTGCAGTTGCCGCGCGCGCCGGGCGGTATCATCGGCGATCTCGTCGGCAGCGGCATTCAGCATGCCCTCGGTTTCACGGGCGGCACCCTTTGTCTGCTGTTCCTGTTCGCTTGCGCACTGAGCCTGTTTTTCCATTTTTCGTGGCTCAGCGTGGCCGAAAAGGTGGGTATGCTGCTGCTCGACACCGCTTCGCTGATTCGCCGCAGGCACGAAGCCAAGCGCGATCGCAAGCTCGGCGAGGAGGCCGCGATGGCGCGCGAGGGGATGGTCGAACAGGGGCGCGTGCGCAAGGAAGTGCAGGAGCCGGTGCAGATCGTGCCGGCGGTCGTCACGGTGGCAAAGTCGGAGCGCGTCGAGAAAGAGAAGCAGGTGCCGCTGTTCCAGGATTTGCCCGATTCGACCTTGCCGCCGCTGGCCCTGCTCGATGCCGCGCCCGTGGCCCAGGAAACCGTGTCGGCCGAGACGCTGGAATTCACCTCGCGGCTGATCGAGAAAAAGCTCAAGGATTTCGGCGTCGAAGTCAGTGTGGTGGCCGCCTACCCGGGGCCGGTCATCACCCGCTACGAAATCGAGCCGGCGACCGGCGTCAAGGGCAGCCAGATCGTCAACCTGGCCAAGGACCTGGCGCGCTCGTTGTCGCTGGTGTCGATTCGCGTGGTGGAAACCATCCCGGGCAAGAATTTCATGGGGCTGGAGCTACCCAACCCGCGCCGCCAGACCGTGCGGCTGACGGAAATTCTCGGCTCGGAGGTCTACAACGATTCGCCGTCGCTGCTCACGCTCGCATTCGGCAAGGACATCAGCGGCAAACCGGTGGTGGCCGACCTCGCCAAAATGCCCCACCTGCTGGTGGCGGGCACGACCGGATCGGGCAAATCGGTGGGTATCAACGCAATGATCCTGTCGCTGCTCTACAAGGCGACCGCCGACCAGGTACGGCTGATTCTGATCGATCCGAAGATGCTTGAAATGAGCATGTACGAAGGGATCCAGCATTTGTTGTGCCCGGTGGTCACCGACATGCGCCAGGCCGGCCATGCGCTGAACTGGACGGTGGCCGAAATGGAGCGCCGCTACAAGCTGATGAGCAAGCTGGGCGTGCGCAATCTGGCCGGCTACAACAACAAGATCGAAGAGGCGGCCAAGCGCGAGGAAAAGATCCCCAATCCTTTTTCGCTGACGCCGGACGCGCCCGAGCCGCTCGAAAAATTGCCGTACATCGTGGTGGTGATCGATGAGCTGGCCGATTTGATGATGGTGGTCGGCAAGAAGGTCGAAGAGCTGATCGCGCGGATCGCCCAAAAGGCGCGCGCTGCCGGCATTCACCTGATCCTGGCCACGCAGCGGCCGTCGGTCGACGTGATCACCGGCCTGATCAAGGCCAACGTGCCGACGCGGGTGGCCTTCCAGGTGTCGTCGAAAATCGATTCGCGCACCATTCTCGACCAGCAAGGCGCCGAGACACTGCTCGGCATGGGCGACATGCTGTTCCTGCCGCCAGGCAGCGGTTTGCCGCTGCGCGTGCACGGCGCCTTCGTCGCCGACGACGAGGTACACCGCGTCGTCGAGCGCCTCAAGGAGCAGGGCGAGCCGAATTACATCGAAGGCATCCTCGAGGGCGGCACGCTCGACGGCGAGGAGGGCGGCGCGCCGGGCGAGGGCGGAACCGGCGCGGGCGGCGGCGAGTCCGACCCGATGTACGATCAGGCGGTCGCGGTGGTGCTCAAGCATCGTCGCGCCTCGATATCGCTGGTGCAGCGCCACTTGCGCATCGGCTACAACCGGGCTGCCCGGCTACTCGAACAAATGGAACAATCGGGCCTGGTGTCCGCGATGGCCAGCAACGGCAACCGCGAGATCCTGGTGCCCAACCGCGAGGGAGAATAACTGCATGCGTTTTAGCAAATACTGGGCCGCGCTGTTTGCCGGCGTGACCTTGATGGCCATGTCGGCCGGCGCGATGGCCGATGGCGTGTCGCAGATCAAGGCGTTCGTGGCGCAGGTGAAAACCGCGCGGGGCGAGTTCGAGCAGCACCAGATCAATCATGACTCGAACGGTGAACCCAAGTCGCGGCAGGAGGCGTCGGGTACCTTTGAATTCGCCCGTCCGGGCCGTTTCATCTGGATCTACCAGAAGCCATACGAGCAACTGCTGCAGGCTGACGGCGAAAAGCTCTACGTGTACGACAAGGATCTCAAGCAGGTCACCGAGCGCAAGCTCGACGCGTCGCTTGGCGCGAGCCCCGCGGCGATCCTGTTCGGCAGCGACGATCTCGAGAAGAACTTCGTCCTCAAGGACCTCGGCGCCCGCGACGGAATCGACTGGGTGGCGCTCACGCCCCGCTCGAAGGATACCCAGTTCCAACGCGTGGCGATCGGTTTCAAGGACAACAATCTCGCCGCCATGGAACTGCACGACGCATTCGGCAACACGACGATGCTGACCTTCAAGAACATCCAGAAAAATCCTCACATCAATCTGAGCCATTTCAAATTCGTCATGCCCAAAGGGGTCGATGTGATCAAGGGATAAACGGCATTGCCCCGGCGTCACTGGCATAATGAGCCATTGCGCCACCCTCCCGGACGGCGCACTCGTGCGCCGTTCGCGTTTTTCGCTTCCCGCTTCATGCCCCGCCGTCGGCGAGGCCAAGGTTATGCTCGACTCGCCACTCCAAGCTTCCGTGCCGCTGGCTGAACGCCTGCGGCCGCGCACCATCGACGATGTGATCGGCCAGCGCCACCTGTTGGGCCCGGGCAAGCCGCTGCGCGTCGCCTTCGAATCGGGCCGGCCGCACTCGATGATCCTCTGGGGCCCGCCGGGAGTGGGCAAGACCACGCTGGCGCGGCTGATGGCCGATGCGTTTCACGCCTATTTCATCGCGCTCTCGGCGGTGCTCTCCGGGGTCAAGGACATTCGCGATGCGGTCGAGGCGGCGCAGATCCAGCGCGCGCAGGGCAAGCAGACGCTGGTGTTCGTCGACGAAGTGCATCGATTCAACAAGAGCCAGCAAGACGCCTTCTTGCCGCACGTCGAATCCGGATTGTTCATTTTCGTCGGTGCGACTACCGAAAACCCGTCGTTCGAAGTCAACGGCGCATTGCTGTCGCGCGCCGCGGTCTATGTGCTCAAGAGCCTGTCGGACGATGAACTGAGCGAGCTCCTCGCACGAGCTTTGGCCGAACTGGGCGGTGAGCTCACGCTGACCGACAGTGCCCGGGCCGCCTTGACCGCATCGGCCGACGGCGACGGCCGCAAGCTGCTCAACAATATCGAGATCGTCGCGCAGGCCGCCTTGATGCAGCAGGCCACGGTGATCGACGACGCACTGCTGGCCAGCGCGCTGACCGAGAGCCTGCGCCGCTTCGACAAAGGCGGCGATGCGTTCTACGATCAGATCAGCGCATTGCACAAATCGGTGCGCGGCAGTGCGCCCGATGCCGCGCTCTATTGGTTCTGCCGCATGCTCGACGGTGGCGCCGATCCGCGCTATCTGGCGCGCCGCATCGTGCGCATGGCCTGGGAGGACATCGGCCTGGCCGATCCGCGCGCCGCGCGCATCACGCTGGACGCGGCCGAGACCTACGAGCGCCTGGGCACGCCGGAGGGCGAACTGGCATTGGCGCAGGCTGTCCTGTATTTGGCCGCCGCGCCCAAATCCAACGCCGGCTATATGGCCTACAACCAGGCCCGGGCCTTTATCGGCAAGGACAAATCGCGCGCCGTGCCGGTGCACCTGCGCAATGCGCCGACCAAGCTGATGAAAGAGTTGGGGTACGGTCACGAATACCGTTACGCGCACGATGAGCCTGATGCGTATGCGGCTGGCGAAAATTACTTTCCCGACGATTTGCGTGCCCAGCAGTGGTACAAACCTGTGCCGCGCGGGCTCGAGGGCAAGATCGCCGAGAAGCTGCAATGGCTCAGATCGCTGGATGCCCAATGGCGCAAGCAGCAGGCTGCCGGGCAGCGCCAGCGCCAGGCCGAGCCGGCCCCCGACGACAAGCCGCCGCCCGAACCGGCTGACGCCGGGGATTGATGCGCGAAGCGCCGAGCGCCGAATCCGTGGCCGGGTCGGGTAAAATCGCCTACCTGACGTTCTACAACTTAGCCCGGCCTACCCCATGCTCGATATTCAACTCCTTCGCAAAGACATCGACGCCGTCGCGCAACGGCTCGCCACGCGCGGTTACTCGCTCGATGTGAGCGCTCTGCAGTCGCTCGAGACCGAGCGCAAAGAAATCCAGACCCGTACCGAGGAACTGCAGGCGCGCCGCAATACGCTGTCCAAGCAAATCGGCGTGCTCAAAAGCAAAGGGGGCGACGCCAGCGAGGTGATGGCCGAGGTCGGCGGTATCGGCGGCGAGTTGAAGGCCTCCGCGATGCGCCTGGAGGTCATTCAGGCGCAACTCTCGGAACTGCTGCAGGGGGTGCCGAACCTGCCCGATGCGAGCGTGCCGATCGGCCGCGACGAAACCCAGAACGTGGAGGTGCGCCGCTGGGGCACGCCGCGCGAGATGGGCTTTGCGCCGCGCGACCACGTCGATCTGGGCGCCGGTCTGGGGCTCGACTTCGACGCCGCCGCCAAACTCAGCGGCGCGCGCTTTGCCGTGATGAAAGGCGGTATCGCCCGCCTGCATCGGGCCCTGGCGCAATTCATGCTCGACGTCCACACGAGCGAGCATGGCTATACCGAGGCCTACGTGCCGTATATCGTCAATAGCGCGTCGATGCGCGGCACCGGGCAACTGCCGAAATTCGAGGAAGACCTGTTCAAGGTGCCGCGCAAGTTCGGCACCGACGAGGGCGAGCGAATCGAGAATTTCTATTTGATCCCCACCGCCGAGGTGTCGCTGACCAATCTGGTGCGCGACGAAATCCTCGATGCCGGTGTGCTGCCGCTCAAATTCGTCGCCCATACGCCGTGCTTCCGCTCGGAAGCCGGCAGCTACGGCAAAGACACGCGCGGCATGATCCGCCAGCACCAGTTCGACAAGGTCGAGTTGGTGCATATCGTCAACCCGGAGCAATCGTACGAGGCTCTCGAGGCGCTGGTGTCGCACGCCGAGGCCATCCTGAAGAAACTCGAGCTGCCGTTTCGCACGATCGTGCTGTGCACCGGCGATATGGGGTTCGGCAGCGCCAAGACCTACGACCTCGAAGTGTGGATCCCGGCACAGAACACTTATCGCGAAATCTCCTCCTGTTCGAACATGGAGGCGTTCCAGGCGCGGCGCATGCAGGCGCGTTTTCGCAACGCGCAAGGCAAGCCGGAACTGGTGCATACGCTCAACGGCTCGGGTCTCGCGGTCGGCCGGGCGTTGGTGGCGGTGCTGGAAAATTACCAGAACGCCGACGGCTCCGTCACGATTCCCGAGGTGCTGCGGCCCTACATGGGCGGGCTGAGCCAGCTGACGCCAGCCAACGGGTAAAGTCCATCGAATAGTCGTGTCCTGGGGCTTGGTTTTTGGCAGGATTTTCTGCTAGAATCGCTGTTTCGCCGCCTGTTAAACCATAGGCTGGACGATGTTGTAAGGAAAGGTGGCAGAGAGGTCGAATGCGCCGGACTCGAAATCCGGTGTACGGTTATACCGTACCGTGGGTTCGAATCCCACCCTTTCCGCCAAGAAGTATCGAAGTCGAAGCCGGAACCATACGGCTTTTTCTTGCGATGTCGATCGGTGGTTGAATCGCATCGCCTAATTTTGCAACGGTCTCTGTGTGTAAACTGGGCCGCTGAACTAACGCCACGCACAAGGAATGCATGACAAAGATCGCTATTAGAGATGGTGAGCCGCTCGAGGTGGCCCTGCGCCGCTTCCGCCGCGCGATTGACAACACCGGCCTGATCAAGGAAGTGAAGGCACGGATGTCCTACGAAAAACCGACCACCGAGCGCAAGCGCAAAAAAGCTGCCGCGGTGAGCCGTTTGCGTAAGCGCCTGCGTAGCCAAACGCTCAAGAAAAAGATGTACTGAAAATTCGTAACGGATTCGTTCCGTTACGATGAAAAGACCCGCCTGATTTTTTGCCGGCGGGTTTTTTCGTTACTGTCGTCATTGCTGGCATCAGGTAGCGCAAAAGCGTTGTCGGCGCTGCCCACCGGTGGGACGGCCGTTGCCGAACTGTGGTACTTTGACGCCATCCCAAGGTTAAGCGGACGATTCGCGTGAAAAAAACCACACTAATGCTGATGTTTGCCGTCGCGACCTTGATCCAGGGATGCGCCCTTTACGTCCCCGCGCCAGGCGTGGTCGTTGTGCCGGATGGCCCGCGTGGCGGGCCCGGCAACGGTTTTTGCCCGCCAGGGCAAGCGAAAAAGGGAAACTGCTGAAACTCCCCCGGGTTCCTTGCCCGGACAATGCATGCCGCCTTGCGTGAACGTTCACGACACGGCGGCCAATTCCTTGACGTGAGCGACGTGGGAATTTATCATGCCGCCAACTCAATTCCTGGAGGTATCTGTGAATACCGATGCAAGTTGTAGTCGATCTCCGATCGGCCTGACTGCCTGAGGATCCGCAGAACTTCGTCGTCTGCCGCATCCTGCCAGGCAGGGTGCGGTGTCTGAAGGCCCGACTCGTCGGCCTGCCGTTACCGTAAATTTCAAAGTTCGGACATTCGGACGAGCCACTCGTGCCGCTGCACGGGGGTTTGTCGTTACTGGTCTGTCCGGAGAATGGCGCGCCGCAACGTCTGCGGCCGTGCCATTCGCAGCCATGCGAGGAAGCCCATGCGCATTTTCAATTCCGCTCCATTCGGTCGGCACGGCGGGCCGACCTATCACCTCACCATCGTCTGCTTGAGCTCGGCGCTCAATGCATTGCGCAAGCAGCTCTTCATCGATCTGAATACGATTGGCTTGCGTGTCACGCAAGTTGTCGTCACGCGGGAGACCGGCGACGATGTCGCGTCGGCGACCGTCACCTTGGCGTGCCCGCCGGATTCGCGAGCCGCGCTGACGACGCTTGTCATGCGCCTGGGAGAAGACCGCAATGTGCGCCGGGTCAACTGGTCGGGCGCCGCGCCTTGATTTGGCCATTGCCCTGCGTTGCCGGGCGGCGTCTCGGGTGCCGCGGCGGCGGCACGATGTCCCGCGGTCGCGTTGCGGCGGGCGCGCTGGCGGCGTCCGGTCCGGCACGGCCCAGGGCTGTCTGCACGAATGCAACAACCCTAAGTAAGGCCTAAGTCTGATACCGTAGCTTGCAAGGCTGAATTCCTGGCGAACACAACTTTTCAGCGAAGGGGAGGCACATGCGGATACTGCTGGTGGAAGACGACCGCATGATTGGCGAGGCGGTCATGCTTGCGCTGCGCGACGCGGCCTACGCGGTCGACTGGACGCAGGATGGCGACAGTGCACTGGCGGCGCTGAGTGCCCAGGAGTATGAATTGGTGCTGCTCGACCTCGGTTTGCCGCGCCGCGACGGCGTCGACGTGCTGCGGCAAATGCGTTTGCAGGGGTGCGCAACGCCGGTGCTGGTGATGACCGCGCGCGACGCCGTCGAAGACCGTATCCTGGGACTCGATCTGGGCGCGGACGACTACCTGGTCAAGCCATTCGATCTCGGTGAGATGCTTGCCCGCATGCGGGCCGTGATCCGGCGCCATGGCGGCCAGGCCAGTCCGCTGCTCAGCAACGGCCCGCTGAGCCTCGACCCGGCGACGCACGAGGCGCGCCATGGCGGCAGCGTCTGCCGTCTGTCGGCGCGCGAATATGCGCTGCTGCACGCGCTGCTGGTGCGGCCGGGCGCGATCCTGTCGCGCACCGAGCTGGAGGAGCGTATCTACGGCTGGAACGAAGAAGTCGAGAGCAACGCGGTCGAATTTCTGATCCACGGGGTGAGGAAAAAGCTCGGCACCGACGTCATCAAAAATGTCAGGGGGGTGGGATGGATGGTGCCGAAAGTCGACTGACGAACCGCTCGCTGTTTCGCCGCATGGCGGTGTATCTGTCGGCGACGATCCTCGGGGTCGGCTTGCTGGGTGCCGGCCTGTCGTTTTTCTCGGCTTTCGAGCAGGCCCGCGATTTACAGGACGATCAGCTCAAGCAAATCGCCTGGCTGTTCCCCGCAGGCGAGATGGCCGAGCAGCTCACCGACGGCGTTCTGCGCGGCGACGCTGACGAGGCCGCGCGCATCCTGATTTTTCGCGTGCAGCCGGGCCTGCCGTCTCATGACAAGGCAGACAAGCTGCCGCTGCGCGTGGCGGGCACACTGCCCGACGGATGGCATACCGTCACCGCGCATCACGACACGTGGCGCGTCTACCTGCGCACGCTGAAGGGCTCCGAGCGCATCGCGGTGGCGCAGCGCACCGAAGCCCGTGACGACATTGCCCGCCGCAGCGGCTGGCTGACCTTGTTTCCGTTGCTCGGGCTGATCCCGGTACTGATTTTGATTGCCGCGTTGCTGGTGCGGTTTTTTCTTAAATCCATCACCCGCCTGTCACGCCAGGTCGACGAGATGGGCGACACCAACCTGACGCCGCTGTCCAGGCAGGGCGTACCCAGTGAAATCCTGCCGTTCGTTCGATCGATCAATCGCCTGCTCGAACGTCTGGCGCTCTCGCTCGAGCAACAGCGGCGCTTCGTGGCCGATGCCGCGCACGAGTTGCGCACGCCGGTGGCCGCCTTGACGATTCAGGTGGAGAACCTCGGCCAGGTCGATTTGCCCGCACCGGCGCGCGAGCGCCTCAAATCGGTCGCAGGGGGCCTCAAGCGCATGCGCGTGCTGCTCGAGCAGTTGCTCGAACTGGCACGCTTTCAGGCCAAACCGGAGATGATCGACGAGCGCTTCGACGCGACCCTGCTCACCAAGCAGGTCATCGGCGACCTGTTGCCGCTGGCCGAGGCCAAGGGCGTCGATCTGGGCATGATCCACATGGATGCACTTACCATGCGGGGCCGTGCCGACGACCTCGGTTCGATTTTGCGCAACGCACTCGACAATGCAATCCGCTATACGCCGCAGGGCGGGCGCATCGACGTCAGCCTTCGGCGCGATGCCACCGGCGCCGCGGTGCTGGAAGTGCGCGATACCGGGCCGGGTATCCCCGCCGACATGCTCACGCGGGTTTTCGACCCGTTCTATCGCGTATTGGGTACCGGCGAAGCGGGTAGCGGTCTGGGGCTGGCAATCGTGCGCAGCGCGGCAGCCCGCCTGCATGGCCAGGTCAGCGCGGCCAATGCAGTCGACGGGCAGGGTGGACTGATCGTACGCTTCGTGCAGCCGCCGGCGTTGGTTGCCTATCGGGCCGGTCGGTCGAGCGCCGGATAGTGCCGGAAAATGCCCGTATCGTTGAACGGGATGCGGCGCGAGGAGGCCAGATAAGCGGCGATGCGCGCTCGCGCGGCGACCCGGTCGTGCAGATCGATCAGGCGGGGATAGGCACGAGCGGCGCCGCTCATGGCGTGCGGGAACGCATAACGCAGTCCTTCGATCATTTGAAACATCGATAAGTCCGCGTACGACAGCGCATTGCCGACCAGATAGCGCTCGCCCGCCGGATTGTCCGCCAATACCCGTTCGAAATAGGCGAGGAACTTGGGTAGCCGGTGCCGCAAAAAGTCCTCGGCGCGCCGCAGCGCCTCCGATTGCTGTTCTTCATAGTACAAGCCGCTGCCGATCGGGTGGTGTGTGTCGTGCACCTCGGTGAGCATGTCGGCAATGGTCAACTGCAGGCTGTTCGTCCACAGGCGCCTGGTCTCGCTCTGCCCGACCAAGCCATGGCGAGGTCCCAGAAACAGCAGGATATTGGCGGTTTGCGCGATCAGCTGTTTGCCGGCCCGCAGGAACGGCGGCGCGAAGGGAGAGTGCGGGTGGCCGGCATCCTGAAAAATCCCGATCATCGCCGACACGCCACCGTGTCGGTCCGACGGCGCGCGCGCCACATCGATGTACTCGGCGGCGGCCTCCTCCAATGCGAGCCGAACGAATTCGCCGCGCCCCTGGATAGACGGCCAGTAATACAGTTCATAACGCATGAAGCCCTCCTCGTAATCGAGCGTGCAAATGCTGCGTCTGGGATCAACGCTGGCACCGCGAAAGCGTCTTTGTCAAGTGTCCCGCGTAGCTGATTTCGGCCCGAAAATTTATTTTTTATCAATTGCCCCGATATTGGGCAGATATCTTGACAGGCCCGCTGGCAGGCGATTTCCCCGCGGCGATCAAAACTTATTCACAGGGTTTTTCACAGATGATGTGAATAACTTCTATAGGCTTTGGTCCCGCCGCGGCCCGGGCCCGCGACACGCCTATGGCGCGACGGCCATTGGCCCGGAGTTCGAACGGTCGCAGGGCAGAGCGGAAATTGCCAATGCTCGATGCCGTCCAGCCGTTTGGTTGGCATCCCTGACGATTGGGCTGACCGGTGCTTGCCAAGGCAGCGCGGGAGTCTTGGCGACATACCGTTTTGCATATTTGCCGCGGCCGTTTCACGACAGAAACGTTTTATCGGCAGCCCGCTTGAGTCGCTCGATAATCTTGCTAAATAATTCAATCAAATTAGAGGCTTAAGCGTTCTGGCATGGATATCGCTTGAGCTCTGGTGTAACAGAGAGATCTAGCATTCACAAAGGTCGCGCCTGAAGGCAGCCGCGTGTTGCCGGGGCTCCCTTTTGCCCAAAAAAAGACTCATGTTGCGGGCCCTCGCTGCGTTTCGTCCGGTTGCCGGCGAACGCGCGCTTTCGGCATCAGGTAAGGGGGCGCATATGAAACGGTTTCTGACACTCTTGTTATCACTGTTCATCGCGTGTGCTGTGGTCGGTGTCACGATCAACACCGCCTATGCGTGCGGTTGTGGCGGCGGCGGCGGTGGTGGTGGCGGCGGCGGCGGCGGCGGCGGTGGTGGCGGTGGCGGCGGCGGCGGCGGCGGTGGCGGTGGTGGCGGTGGTGGCGGTGGTGGCGGTGGCGGCGGCGGCGGCGGCGGCGGCGGTGCGGGCGGCGGTGGTGGTGGCGGGCCCGACGGCGGTGGCGGCGCATATAGTCACAGCACGTCGTCGGTCACGGTCGATGGTCCGCGGCGCGAAGTGCCTACGCCTGGCGCCAGTGGTCCGAGACGCGATGCTCCTCCCAGCAACATCGACGGGCCTCGCCGCGAGATCAATGGCCGCATGGTCGGGCTCAACACATGTACATCCAGCCCGTTCTGGCATTGCTATTGATCGGCATCCTAAGATTGCCGTCGACGCTGGCGTTGCAGGCTTGAAACACCGTGTCGGCTGCCACGCGACGCCAGCGGGCGACTTCAATCACGGAAAATCTGACCTAAAATGTAACGGTGGTGCCTGAATGAAAGGAGGTTGCCATGTCTGGAATCGGGCTGTGGATGATGGTCATTGCGTTGATCGTAAGCTTCGCGCTCGGCATGATGGTCGACTACCTATGGGTCAGCCACGCCGGCGAAAGTACGTCGCACAAGCGCATGGACTGGCATCATCTGAGAGACCGCATGCGTCACGGTCATTAAGCGCCTGGTCGCCCGGCTGTTGACGAACCAACGAGTCAATCGCCGGGCGACTCGCGCAGCCTTCGCCATAGTGTCGAGCGGCTGATTCCCAGCCGTCGGCACACTTCGTCGCGATCGCCCCCGCACTCGGCGAGCATCGCGCGGATCAGGTTGCGCTGGCTCCGCTGGCTGATATCACGCAGTCCGCGCGACACTGAGCCGGCCGATGGCGCGGCAGACTCGGAGTTCGGGCCGAACAGCTCCGGGGCAATGTCGAGCCACCGCATCGAGCGCAGCGCCGCGACGTCGGGCAAAGCCGCGCATGACACGGCGATGCGCTCGAGCACGTTTTCCAGCTCGCGCACATTGCCCGGCCACGCGTAGTTCTGCAGCAGCGGCTCGAGTTCGGCCAGCAGTTGCGCGGCGCCGAGTTGCGCGCCGGCGCGGGTCAGTGCGCGCTCCAGCAGGCGGTGCGCCAGCATCGCGATGTCGCCGCGGCGCGCGTGCAACGGCGGCAACGTCAGGCGCAAAATATTGAGCCGATAGTAGAGATCTTCGCGGAAGTCGCCCTGCGCCACCAGCGCGCGCAGATCGCGGTGGGTGGCGGCAATCACCCGAACGTCGAACGGGATCGGCTCGTTCGCCCCCAGCCGCAGGACTTCTCGTTCCTGCAGCACGCGCAACAGGCGCGTCTGCAGCGGCAGTGGCATTTCGCCGATTTCGTCGAGAAACAGCGTGCCATTGTGCGCGGTCTCGAAAATCCCGGCCTTGCCGCCGCGCCGCGCGCCAGTAAACGCGCCTTCCTCGTAGCCGAACAACTCGCTCTCCAGCAGCGTCTCCGGAAATGCCGCGCAATTGATCGCGACGAACGGGTAGTCGGCGCGCCGGCTGGCATTGTGGATGCCCTGCGCGACGAGTTCCTTGCCGGTGCCGCTCGCGCCGTCGATCAATATCGTCGAATCGGTCGCGGCGTAGTGCCTGGCGAGCGTGCGGATGCGCTCGATCGGGGGCGACGTGCCGACCAGATCGTCGAGCCGGTAGCGGGCCACCAGATGACGAGGCCGATGGCGCGAGCGCAGCGAACGGTCGATCCGGCTGACCGCCAGCGAATCCTGGCAGGTCAGCACCGCGCCGGTCAGCACGCTCTGCTCGCGCAGGGGGATGCGATTGACCACATAGGTCTTGCCAAGCAGCGGCACAATGGTTTCCAGTTCGGCCTCGCCGCTGGCCAGTGTGCGCTGCAGGCTGAGTTCGGGCGCGACGCTGCCCAGCGTGCGGCCGGTCAGCGAGGTGCCGGCCTCCAGGCCAAGCATGGTCAGCATCGGCGCATTGATCGATTGAATGCGCTCGTTGGTGTCGACCGCGATCACCCCATCGCGCAGGTGGCGCAGGATCGTGTCGAGCCGCTCGCGTCGCCACGCTTCGATGCGGCTAAAGCGTGCGACTTCGAGCGCGGTTTCGAAGGCCGCGTGCACCGAGTCATGCGAATAGAGAAAAATGCCCGCCATGCCGCTCTTCTCGGCCAGTTCCGTCACCAGCCCCGGCCCGACCACCGCCTCGATGCCGCGCTGGCGCAGCATTTGCACCAGATCCTCGGCATCCTGGGCATTGCGGTAAGACCACTGGCCGACGTCGAGCCCGAAGGCGTTCTTGAAACGCTCGAACTCCAATACCGGCCGCGCATACGACACCAGCGCGATACGCGACGAAATGCGGCGCGCGCGCGCCAGCGCCTGCATCACGTCGAAACCGGTGACCTTGACCAGCACCACCGGCAATGCCAGGCGCTCGCGCAGATAGGCGCCGTTCGACCCCGCCGCGATGATGCCGTCGACCGTGCCCGCCGGTTGCGCGGCCAGTTCGTCGATCACCTCGTCGTAGCCCTTGTCGATGATCTGAATATCGGCGGCCGCTGCGTACTCCGGCACGATGTCGCGGTACAGCGCGCCCAGTTTGCTGATGCCCACCGCCCATAGCGTCGGCTTGCGCGACGTTGTCGCAACGGGACGTGTCAGGGACGACAGTGGCGGCGCGGGCAGGGTAGACATGAGTTCAAAGAGGGCCGGAAAACCCGTTCAGGATAGCACGTGAAATTTCAAATTTGCATTTTGAGATTTCAAAATTGAAATGGATGGGCATTGCCAACCTTCCAAACAGCTCATCATGCGCAAAAATAACTCAATGGAAATAATGCGTTAGCGTTTTACCCAGCGGTACGGTGTGTGATGGCACAGCTCTTGCTGAATATCGATCATTTCGTCACCCTGTGTTCGGAGAAGTCTCATGACAACATCGTCATCCGGTTCCGCCGGCGCGAAATTTCGCGCCGCGGTGCAAACCGAGCTGCCGTTGCAGATCGTCGGCGCAATCAACGCCAACCATGCCTTGCTGGCGCAGGCCGCCGGCTTCAAAGCAATCTACGTTTCCGGCGGCGGTGTGTCGGCCGGCTCGCTGGGTTTGCCCGACCTGGGCATTTCGACGCTCGACGACGTGCTCACCGACGTGCGGCGCATCACCGATGTATGCGACCTGCCGCTGCTGGTCGACGTCGACACCGGCTTCGGGCCGTCGGCGTTCAACATCGCGCGCACCGTCAAATCCCTGATCAAGTTCGGCGCCGGCGCCATGCACATCGAAGACCAGGTCGGTGCGAAACGCTGCGGGCATCGACCCGGCAAGGCGATCGTCAGCCAGGAAGAAATGGTCGATCGCATCAAGGCCGCTGTCGATGCGCGCACCGACCCCGATTTCGTGGTGATGGCGCGCACCGACGCACTGGCCGTCGAAGGGCTGTCGGCCGCCATCGACCGTGCCTGCGCCTGCGTCGAGGCGGGCGCCGACATGATCTTCCCCGAAGCCATGACCGAACTGTCGATGTACCGTCAATTCGTCGACGCGGTGAAGGTGCCGGTACTGGCCAATATCACCGAATTCGGCGCCACCCCGCTGTTTACGGTGGATGAATTGCGCAGTGCCAATGTCAGTCTGGTGCTCTATCCGCTGTCGGCGTTCCGCGCCATGAACAAGGCCGCCCAGAACGTCTATCAGGCGATTCGCCGCGACGGCACGCAGCAGGCCGTGCTCGACACCATGCAGACGCGCGCCGAGCTGTATGAAAGCATCGGCTACCACGTCTACGAACAGAAGCTGGACGCGCTTTTCGCCCAGCAAAAAGCCTAAGCACCCACTTTGATCTGGAGGATTCCATGAGCGAAAACACTGCCGCCGCCGGCTTCAAGCCGAAGAAATCCGTCGCGCTGTCCGGCGTCACCGCTGGCAATACCGCGTTGTGCACCGTCGGCCGCTCGGGTAACGACCTGCACTACCGCGGCTACGATATTCTCGATCTGGCCGAGCAATGCGAATTCGAGGAAGTCGCCCACCTGCTGGTGCACGGCAAGCTGCCCACCGGCACCGAGCTGGCCAGCTACAAGCGCAAGCTCAAAGGGCTGCGCGGCCTGCCAGCGAACCTGCGCGCGGCGCTCGAACAGATTCCCGCCAGCGCGCATCCGATGGATGTGATGCGCAGCGGCGTGTCGTTGCTGGGCACCATCCTGCCGGAGAAAGACGATCACAACCTGCCTGGCGCTCGCGATATCGCCGACCGCCTGATGGCCAACCTGGGCAGCATGCTGCTGTACTGGTATCACTACAGCCAGCACGGCCGCCGCATCGAAGTCGAAACGGACGACGACAGTATCGGCGGACACTTCCTGCACCTGTTGCATGGCACCGTGCCCAGCGAACTCGCGGTACGCGCAATGCACACCTCTCTGATTCTGTACGCCGAGCACGAATTCAATGCCTCCACCTTCACCGGGCGGGTAGTGGCCGGCACCGGTTCGGACATGTACTCGGCGCTGACCGGTGCGATCGGCGCACTGCGCGGCCCCAAGCACGGCGGCGCCAACGAAGTGGCGTTCGAGATCCAGCAGCGCTACGATACGCCCGACGAGGCGGAGGCCGACATCCGCCGCCGTGTCGAGGCCAAGGAAGTGATCATCGGTTTTGGCCATCCGGTCTACACCATCAGCGATCCGCGCAATGAAGTCATCAAGCGTGTGGCGCGGCAACTGGGCGAGGCGCAGCACAACCTGAAGATGTACGCGATCGCCGAGCGGCTCGAGAGCGTGATGGCCGAAGTCAAGAAGATGTTCCCCAACCTCGACTGGTTCTCGGCGGTGAGCTATCACCTGTTGGGCGTGCCCACCGCGATGTTCACTCCGCTGTTCGTGATCGCGCGCACTTCCGGCTGGAGCGCGCATATCATCGAGCAGCGCGTCGACAACAAGATCATTCGGCCCAGCGCGAATTACACTGGCCCCGAAAACCTGAAGTTCGTGCCGATCGACCAACGCGGTTGAGCGGCGCGCCGGATTACGATTTTTTTGACTGAAGAGAAACCATGTCTGCTGCCATTTCATCCGTTCGCCCGGCACCCGATCAGGTGCTGGTCGACATCGTCGACTACGTGCTCAATTACGAGATCAAGAGCGACGCCGCGTGGGAAACCGCGCGCTATTGCCTGATCGATACGCTCGGTTGCGGCCTCGAGGCGCTCTCGTACCCGGCCTGCACCAAGCTGATGGGCCCGATCGTGCCCGGCACGGTGGTGCCCAACGGCGCCAAGGTGCCCGGCACGCAGTTCCAGCTCGATCCCGTGCAAGCGGCCTTCAACATCGGCGCGATGATCCGCTGGCTCGATTTCAACGACACCTGGCTGGCCGCTGAATGGGGCCATCCGTCCGACAATCTGGGCGGCATCCTCGCCACCGCCGACTGGCTCGCGCGCAATGCCGTCGCCAACGGGCAGCAGCCCCCGACCATGCGCGCGGTGCTCGGCGCGATGATCAAGGCCCACGAAATCCAGGGCTGTCTGGCGCTGGAGAACTCGTTCAACCGCGTCGGGCTCGATCACGTGCTGCTGGTGAAAGTTGCCTCCACCGCAGTGGTCGGACAACTGCTGGGCCTCACGCGCGACGAGCTGCTCAACGCCGTGTCGCTGGCTTTCGTCGACGGGCACAGCCTGCGCACCTACCGCCACGCCCCCAACACGGGCAGCCGCAAGTCGTGGGCCGCGGGCGACGCCACCAGCCGCGCGGTGCGCCTGGCGCTGATGGCCAAGACCGGCGAGATGGGTTACCCGACCGTGCTTACCGCGAAAACCTGGGGCTTCTACGACGTCCTGTTCAAGGGGCAGCCGTTCAAGTTCCAGCGCCCCTACGGCAACTACGTGATGGAGAACGTGCTGTTCAAAATCTCGTTCCCGGCCGAGTTTCATGCGCAAACCGCGGCCGAAGTGGCGATGACGCTGCATGGGCAACTGGCCCAGCACGGCAAGCGTGTCGAGGACATCGCGAAGATCACCATCCGCACGCACGAGGCGGCGATCCGCATCATCGACAAAGAGGGCCCGCTGGCCAATCCGGCCGACCGTGACCACTGCATCCAATACATGGTCGCGGTGCCGCTGCTGTTCGGACGCCTGACCGCCGAGGACTACGAGGACCGCATCGCCAGCGACCCGCGCATCGATGCGCTGCGCGCGAAGATGACCTGCGTGGAGGATCCGCAGTTCACCCAGGATTACCACGACCCCGACAAGCGTTCGATCGCCAACGGCCTGACGGTGACCTTCAACGATGGCTCGCAATTGCCGGAAGTCGTGGTCGCGTATCCGATCGGCCATCGGCGCCGCCGCGATGAAGGCATGCCGCTGCTGGTCGAGAAATTCAAGACCAATCTGGCGCGGCGCTTCCCCGCCAAGCAGCAGGACGCCATCCTCGCGCTCACGCTCGATGCGGCCAAGCTGCAGGCCATGCCGGTTCAGCAGTTCGTCGATATGTTCGTGATCTGAGCCGGCGCGCCAATGGCGTGCCTTCGTTCGGTGTGACCAGCGCCGGCCGGACTCGCGTGTCTCACGCGGGCCGGCCGGCGCTGTTTTTTGTGGCGCGCCGTCGGCGCTGTGCGCGCCGGGTTAACCCCGATGCAATTTGGAACGTAAATCATAGGATTTCATATATATGTATGAAATCCTAAAAAGCGTTTTGCCATCTCGCTGGGCCAGCTCGATCGGGCCAACGCGTGGTTGGACCAAGCGGTTCGGCGGAACTGGCACTATCGCGCGCATTGTTGCGTGCACATACTGCAATTACCTCACCGGATCGTCGCCCGGTGAGGCGGTCGATGCGGAGACACCAGCCACAACGTCCCCGATCGTTTGGCCGACGACGTGGTTCGAGCGCCGAGTCGAGACGAAAAGGAGTCTCGCATGCCCGTGACGCCGGATATTCCTGACAGGCAGGCCCCCGCTGCGGCGGAGAACTCCGCGAGCGGTGGCGGCGGCGTTTCCTCCGATACCCCCGCCGAGGACGCTGCGCAGGCGGAGGACGTCCGCCGCGGCTCCATGGGGGCCCGGGTGGGCGGCCATGTGCATCGGCTGGCCACCATCATCGCGTTGATCTGCGCCGTCGCGGTTTGGCAAATCGTCTCGATTCTCCATGTGTTTCCCCCGATTGCCTTGCCGTCGCCGACGGCTGTGTGGCGCGCGCTGGTGCTGCTTCTCTCGCAAGGCTATGGCGGGCGCTCGCTGTTCGAAGACATGTGGATCAGCGTCGTGCGCATCGGCATCGGCTTTCTCGGCGCGGTGCTGCTCGGCGTGCCGATCGGCCTGGGCATGGCGCGCAATCCGCTGATCTTCCGCGTCATCGATCCGTTCCTGCAGTTCGTCCGCCCGGTGCCGCCGCTGGCCTACATCCCGTTGCTGGTGGTGTGGTTCGGCATTGGCGAGTTGCCGAAAATACTGCTGATCCTGGTGGGCACCGTGCCGGTCATCATCATCGGCACCATCTCTGGCGTCAAAGGCACGCCGGCACTCAGGCTGTCGGTGGCGCGCACCCTCGGCGCCTCGGAGGCGCAAATTTTCCGCTACGTCATTTTGCCGTCGGTATTGCCGGAGATTTTCACGGCCATGCGCGTGGGCATCGGTGTGGCATGGACCTGCCTGGTGGCCGCGGAACTGATCGCGGCCGATCAAGGCCTCGGCTGGCTCGTTCAGTACGCGGGGCAGGCGTTGCAGGTGGCCATCGTCATCGTTGGCATCATTGTGATTGGCATCCTTGGTTATTGCATGGAACTTCTTATTCGCGTGGTCGAGAGCCGTGCCGTTCCGTGGCGCGGTCATACATAACAACGGAGGTTGCTGTGAAAAAGATCGGTCAATACGTTGGGGTTTGCCTGCTCTCATCGCTGCTTGGCCTGGCGATGGCCGCGCCCGTGCTGGCGCAGACGCCGGATGTGGTCATCGGCTACGAAAACAATGGCGCCGACCCGTATATGGTGACGCAGGGCCTGGGGTTGTTCCAGAAAAACATTCCCGGTCACGTCAGTCTCAAATTCTTCGATTCGGGCCCGGCGGCGATGAGCGCACTGGCCTCCAACAGCCTGCAGTTCATGTGCGGTCTGGGCATCCCGCCGTATGTCACCGGCATCTCTCAAGGCTTGCCGTTTGCCATCGTGTTCAACCAGGAGCGCTACACGACGGACGCCGGCATCGTCGTGCGCCCGGGCAAGGGGATCAATTCGGTGGCCGACCTGAAGGGCAAGACGATCGCCATCGTGGTTGGCTCGCAAGCCTCGTTCGAGCTCGCGACGTTCCTCGATCAAGCTCACGTGCCGATGGACTCGGTGCGCCAGCTCAATATGTCGCCGCCTGAAATGCACGTGGCCTGGAGCACCGGCAGCATCGATGCGGCGATTGTCTGGGATCCGGTGTTCGACGCGTTGCAGGGACTGGGCGGGCATGTCCTGAAATCCGACGGCGACTTGCCGCAGGACGCGTCCTCCTACAACATCTGCATCGTCAACACCCAATGGGCCAAGCAAAACCCGAAGATCGTCGCCGCTTTCGTGCGCGCGATGGATCAGGGTGTCACCTACACCAAGGAGCATCCGGACAAGGCGCTTGCCATCATGGCCAAGCAATCCGGCGTGACCCTGCCGGTGGCCAAGGCCGAACTGGCTGGCTACGACATTTATTCCGCGCAGGATCAGCTCACGCCCAAGGTACTCGGTTCCGGTGCCGGCGTCGCCACGTCGGCGACCACCAAGACGCTGGAGAACACCGCCAAGGTCTTGAAGAAGATCGGCCGGATCACGGAAATGCCGAGTAATTTCGCCTCGGCGGTCGATTCCAGTTACGCGGCCGAGGCAGTCAAGTCGAAGTAACCGGTTCACCGGGCCGCCGCGCACGCGCCGACGGCGGCCTCTGGCTCGCATTGCTAGCAAAGGTTGGGTATGCCAATTGTCATCGACCAGGTCTCCAAGAATTTCGGCGCGACCCGTGCGCTGGACAAAATCTCCCTGACGATCGAGGACGGCACCTTCGTGACGATTCTCGGCGCCTCGGGCTGCGGCAAGTCGACCTTGCTGAACATGCTGGCCGGCCTGACACCCACGAGTGCCGGCCGCCTGACGCTCGATGGCCGGCCGATCATGAAGCCGGGCCCCGATCGGGTAGTGGTGTTCCAGCAGCCCGGCCTGTATCCGTGGCTGAGCCTGCGCGACAATATTGCCTTCGGCCTGCGCATGCGGGATGCGGGTCAGATCGACTGGAAGCTGGTCGATGAACTGATCGACATCATTGGCCTCAAGGGCTTCGAGAAGCACAAGCCCTACGAGCTCTCCGGCGGCATGCAGCAGCGCGTGGCGATCGCGCGCGCGCTGGTGATGCAGCCTCGCGTACTGCTGATGGACGAGCCGTTCGGCGCGCTCGACGCGCAAACGCGCCGGACCATGCAGCAATTCCTGCTCGATCTGTGGGAGCGCATCCATGCGACTGTCGTGTTCATCACGCACGACATCGACGAGGCCATTCTGCTCGGCAGCCGGCTCGTGGTCATGAGCACCCGCCCTGGACGAATTGCCCTGACCAGCGAGATTCCGCTGGCTCGCCCGCGCCACTGGGAGATGATGCTGGAGCCGGCGTTTCTCGATCTCAAGCGGCAGGCCATGGCCATTCTGTCGGTTTGACGGGGCGCTAGCCCGCGCGCCGGCTGGCGTCGGAGTTCGCTCCGGGGGCGCCATGCACCAATTGCTCGAACAGGCCGATCTCGCCCATTTGCCCGCCCTTGAGGGCGACCTCGACGGCGTCTAGCCGGGCCTCGCCGGCATGCAATCGGCATAACGCGACATTGCCGGGCAAGCTTGCCTGGAACGACAATCCCCAGGCATCGAGCGCCTGCATCGCGAAGCTGGAGGTGTCGCCGCCGGCCACGCCGATGCGCTCGACACGCACTGCCGTGACAACGCGCCGCAACAGTGCGGCGCAAGCTTGCGCCACCGCGCCCGGCGGCGGCCCGCCGGCCTCGCTGGCGCGGTGTGTATAGGCCAGTGCGTGCCGACCTTCGCGCAGTGCCGCGATCACCGATGCGGCTTGCCTGTCGAGATAGTCCGACGCGCCGGCGTCGGTGAGCCGAGCCGGCGCCAACTCGATACGTGTGAACGAGTGCGCGGCCTCGATTTGCGCGGCAGTCATCGGCGAAAGACTGCCCGCCAGCACCAATACGGGTGAGCGGGCCGGCGCGATACGCGTGCCGCTCGAATGCGCCGGCGGCGCGGCGCCAGCTCGCGCCAGCGCGTAGGCTTGCGCAACGCTGCTCGGACCGATCGCGCACAGCGGCTGGCGCGTCGCCTGGTCGATCAGCAGGCGGCCGAGCTCGGGCAGCTGGGCATCGTCGAGCACATCGAACAGCACCGCCCGGGGTCGTCCTGCCAGCACCGTGGCCAGCGAGCTCGCCAGGGCTGACGCACCCGCGTCGCGCCAGCGCCAGTCGACCAGGCCGATGTTTTCCAGACCCTGCTGCCTAAGATGCAGGCGCAAATCCGACTCGCGCATCGGGCTGACCGGATGGCTGCTCATCGTCGGGTGTCGATCGAGGCGATGAATCGCCGGCAAGCCGCCGGGCTCGGCACCGCCCGCGGCAAACAGATGGCCGAACACGCAATAGCGCTGCAGCCCCGGCTGGCCGCCGACGATGGCCGCCAGCGGATGCGGGAAATAGCCACGCAGGGTATCCAGCGCCACGCAGATATTGCCGATGTGCGGCGCGCTATCGAAAGTGGAGCAGACCTTGTAATGCATCAGCCGCACGCCGAGCGACGCCATGCGTGCGCCCACCTCGCGCAGTTCCTGCGCCATGCGCGCGGCAGGCATGGCGCGGGCCGCGCCGGCGATGCCGATCGCGTCGAGTTCGCCCGCCAGCGCCAGCTGGACATCGTCCGGAGCGCGCAGGAACAGCATGGTGCGCAGGCCGGCGCGCGCCAGATGGGCAAGCGTGTCGGTCGCGCCGGTGAAGTCGTCGCCGTAGAAGCCATAAAACGCTGCCGCCGGCCCGTTCATTCGCGCGATCCAAAAAAATCCAGCGCATGCCGCAACTCGGCAGCCGTGCGCGCGCGCTCGGCAAGCGGCACGCCCGCCTGTGCGGCATCCCATGCCTGGCGAATGCTCGTCACGCCTGCCGCCGGCCCGAGCGGGTGCGCGAGAATGCCGCCACCGGCCATGAACAGCAGGTCGGCGCTACGCACCGCCGCGAAGGTTGCAGGCACGGTGCCTGCCCATTGTCCCGAGGAAAACGCCGGCAGCACCGTGTCGTCGATGCCGGGCGCCAGCGGCGTGGCGCACTCGCGCGCCGATGCGACGACTTCGTCGTCGCTTTGCGCGAACTTGCCCGACAAGCCGTGCACATGCATGTGATCGACTCCGGCCAGGCGCCAGAGCGTCTGGTAGGCCTGGAAGCCGATGCCCAGCGCCGGGTCGCGCGACATCATGCCAAAACCGTTGCGATGCGCATGCAGCACCAGCGGCGTTGCGCGGCGCAACGCCTGGATCGCCGAGGTGCCGCACCAATTGATGCTGGCCATCACGCAGGTGCCGCCCTCGCGCTCGACCAGTTCCGCATGCCGGCGCATCGCGTCGATCTCGTCGCTAATGTTGAAGGCCACCATCACCGGCCGGCCGGTGCGCTCGCGATAATCCCGCACCACCTTCATGACCGCGCGAACGCGCTCGGCCAGCGGCGCGTGGACCGGGTTGGCGCACACTTCGTCATCCTTGATGAAATCGACACCGGCCTCGCACAGATCGCGCACCAGGGCGGCGGTTTCGTCCGCGCTCAGGCCCACGTTCGGCTTGATGATGGTGCCGATCAACGGACCGGAGGCGACGCCGCTCAGGCGCCGCGTGCCGGCTACCCCGTGGCGCGGCAGGTCGAAACGGGCGCGATAGGCCGTGGGCAGGCGCAACGACTCGAGCCGCATGCCGGTGACCTCGCCCAGATCGTAGAGGTTGCCTGCCACGGTTGCGGCCAGCGTCGGCAGATTGGCGTCGATATTGGCCAGCGGGAAAGACAGCGTCAGGCGCGCGCGGCGCCACGGTCCGGCAATGCGCTGACGCGCCAGCCAGGCGTTGGGCAGGCTCGGCTGCGGCAGCGGCTCGATTTCATCGACACGCTCGACCACGGCGCGACTGCGCGCGCGCAGCTCGTCCGTCTCGTGCGCCACCCGCACGAAGGTGCCGCTCGATTGCTCGCCGGCCATCACCTCGGCCACGCGGGCCGGATCCAGCGGCGTCTCGATCAGGTAATCGGCCTGCAGGAAGTTGTCGCGCTGCAGCGCTGCGATGGCGGATGAACTCATAGCGTATTCAGGTCCGGAAAGGGGCGTACCGGATCGCGACCGTCCCAATCGAGCGAGGCCGCGCGGATCAAGTCGAACATTTTTCCCTTGGGGCCGGCGACTTCCGACAATTCGATGACCGTGCCCGGATGCGCCTCGGTGTCGAAATAAACGAAGCGCCCGTTCTGGCCCACTTCGCCGCTCATCGCGACCCGAAAGCCGTGTCGTTCGAGCCGCGCCAGATCGGCATCGAAATTTGTCGTCCAGTAAGCGTTGTGCTGCAAGCCCGTGTGTCCGGCGGCGAGAAAATCGCGGTACATCGACGGCGCGTCATTGCGCGTCTGAATCAGCTCGACCTGCAGTGCTCCGGAATTCGCCAGCGCGACCGAGTTGTGAATCTCGTACGACTGGCCGCGATAACGGTAATGCTCGACCGGCACCCGCTCGTTGTAGAACCACGGGCCCACGCCGAGCACGCGGCTCCAGTGATCCATTGCCGCTTCGATGTCGTGCACGACGTAACCGGCCTGGCGAATTTCGCCAAAAAAACGACTCATGAAAATCTCCCGATACTGCCAATTGAAAATCGAGCCGCACCGCCAGCGACACCCGTCTTGCATACGGGGCGACCCATTGTTCGACGCTATAGAAAACCGACCGACAGCCACGGAATCGCGGCCACCAGAATCAACCCGGCCAGCAGCGCGCCCATGTACCCGACGATCGGACGAATGCCGGCGTCGGGGTCGACCTTGCTGATGGCGCAGGCCGAGTAATAGCCGACCCCGAACGGCGGCGAGAACAGGCCCACGCCCATGGCCAGCACCACGACGATGGCGTAGTGAACTTCGTTGATGCCGGCCGCGCGTGCGATCGGAAAAAGGAGCGGCCCGAACAGCACAATGGCGGGAATGCCCTCGAGCACGCTGCCCAGCAGGATGAAAACCACGATCGAGATCGCCAGGAAACCGTACGAGTGCCCGGGCATCTTCGCCATCAGCGCGGCGAGGTCCTGCGAAAAGCCCGATTGCGTAAGCGCCCACGCCATGGCGGTGGCGCAGCCGATAATGAAGATGATCGCGCCCGACAGGGTGGCCGCGCTCACCAGCATGCGGCCAAGCCGCCGCCAGGCAAATTGACGGTACACCAGGACCCCGACCGCGGCGGCGTAGACGATGCCGATGGTCGAGACCTCGGTGGCCGTGGCGATACCCTCGACCACGGCAGTGCGGATCACCACCGGCAAAATGAGCGCGGGCAGCGCGCTCAGCATGAGGCGGACGATCTCGCGCCGGCTGGTGCGCCGTGCGCCGCTCAGATCTTCCTTGCGGTAGCGCCACGCCACCACCGCGCACAGCAGCACGGCGAGCAGGGCGCCTGGCAGCAGGCCCGCGGTAAACAGCGCGGAAATCGATACGCCGGTGACCGACCCGATCGTGATCAGCACGATGCTGGGCGGAATGGTCTCGCTTTGTGCGCCGGCGGTCGCCAGCAATGCAATCAGGTCGCCCTCGTCGGCACCGCGCTTTTTCATCTCGGGAAACAGCACCGGTGCAATGGCCGCCATATCAGCCACTTTGGAACCCGAAATGCCGGAGACCAGGTACATCGCGCCGACCAGCACGTACGACAGTCCGCCACGCACGTGGCCGACCAGGCTGGCGAGAAACGCGATCATCGCGCGTGCCATGCCGGTCATCTCGATGAGCAGACCGAGAAAAACGAACAGCGGCACGGCCAGCAAAATGAGATTGGACATGCCTTCGTCCATGCGCCCGACCATCACCTCGAGCGGCGTGGCGGTCGTCAACGACAAGTAGCCGAAGGTCGCCAGTGCGAAGGAAAAGCCGATCGGCACGCCCGAGAAGATGCCGATGGCGACTACCCCGACGAAGAAAATCAGCAGGTTGGCTTTGCCCAGCGTCTGGAACCACGGCGCGGCGAGCACGGCAAGCGCGCCCAGCGCGACGGCGATCGCCAGCGCGATGGCGATATCGCGCCGGCGGCCGACCTGCGCCAGACGAACCAGACCCACCACGAGCATCAATCCGGTACCGACCGGCAGTGCCAGCGCCCGCCAGCCATCGCTGATTTCCATGGCCGGCGTGAGGATCGGAACCTGATCGAGCGCGTAGCGGTAAGCCGGCGTCATGATCAGGCCCAGCATGGCGATCGAGGCCGAGTTCGCCAGCGTATCGACGAACGCGCGGCGCGACGGGCTCAGGCGCGCCACGCACGCGGTCATGCGCATATGCTCGCCGCGGCGCAATGCCAGTACCGCGCCGAGCATCGACAGCCACAGAAACAGCATGCCGGCCAATTCGTCCGACCAGACCAGCGGCGCATGCAAAACGTACCGGCAGATCACGCCTGCCAGCAGTACGCAGATTTCGACCAGCAACAGGACGGCGGCGCAAATTTCCACCGCCGTCATCAGGGCGCGATCCAGCGCCTGCGACCAGCGGCGTGCTGCAGGCGCAGCGCGCGGTTCGGCGCGCTCGGCGGCAACCGGCGCCGATGCCGATATCGGCTCAACCATACGAGTGTCTCCAGAGAGCCCGGCGCCGCTGCCGGCGCGGGCGCATTGGCAGCGCGGTCTTATGCCAGCTTGCCGGTGTATTGCTCCAACGAGGCCCACGCCTGCTCACCGAAGCGGGCTTTCCATTTGGCGTAAAAGCCCGATTGGCGCAGCGTTGCGCGAAAGCTGTCGGGCGCCGGGTGGTTGATCTTCAGCCCCTTGCCGCGCAGGTAGGTGACCGCGTCGTCGTTGAGCTTGAGCACGTCGGCCCGCTGCTTGAGCGCAGCCTCATTGAACGCGTCCTCGGTGATCTGCTGGAGATCCTTGGGCAAGCCTTGCCAGGCGCGCTGGTTGAGCACGAACCAAAAGCCGTCCCAGATGTGATTGGTCAGCGAGCAATATTTCTGCACCTCGTACAGCTTGGCCACTTCGACGATCGACAGCGGATTTTCCTGGGCGTCGACGATATGGGTCTGCAACGACGAATAAACCTCGCTGAATTCCAGGCTGGTCGGCGATGCGCCCAGGCCTTTGAACATATCGATACTGAGCGGACTCACCGGCACGCGGATTTTCAGGCCGCGCATGTTCGCCGCGCTGTCGATCGGCACCGTGCCGGTGGTGGTTTGCCGGAATCCGTTGTCCCACATGCGCGCGAATGAGGCCAGGCCAGCCTTGGCCATGGCCGCGCGCACGTTGGCGCCGAGCTTGCCGTCCATGGCGGCCCACACCTGGTGATAGTCGGCGAAAGCGAAGCCCACCGCGTTGATGGCCGCGACCGGCACCAGGGTCGAGACGACCAGGCCCGACGGTGTGAACATCTGGATGCCGCCGCTGCGCACCTGGGCCAGCATGTCGGTGTCGCCGCCCAATTGATTGTTGGGGAAGATCTGGATCTGCATGCGCCCCTTGGACGCCTCATGAATCTGATTGGCGGCTTCCTGGGCGCGCACGTTCAGCGGATGTGTCAGCGGCAGGTTATTGCCGTACTTGAACACATGCTGCGGCGCGGCGGCGCGCGCGATGGCGGGGAAGGCCAAGGCGCCGGCCAGCGGCGCGGCGGCTGTGGCACGCATGAGTGCGCGCCGCTTGAGATTGGTCATTCGTCTGTCTCCAGGTTATTGTTTGTGATTCAAAAACAATCAAAAAACATCATTTCATCGGCAACACAAGCCAGGACTGCCGATTAAGAAATGGGGCTTTGTGTTCAGTCGATAGCAGCAAGACTAGGTGGGTGAGCGGGGCGTGTCAAACCACAAAAATGATTGTTTTTGATGTAATCTTCGATTTATCGATGCTTTCGAGGATTTGAAAAATGACGGATGTCCTGCCCCGCCTGGCGGTGGCGCGCGCGCGTATCCCCGACATTGCCCAAAGCGCCGGCGTGTCGACTGCCACGGTCGATCGGGTGCTCAACGGTCGCGGCGGGGTGCGTGCCCAGACCGCTCAACGCGTCATGCAAGTGGCTGCCCAACTTGGCTACCTGCCGGCGCAAGCGCCCCTGAGCCCACCGAGCGCGCGGCCGTTGCGCATCGCGTTTTTGTTGCCGGCAGGCACCAACCGCTATTTGCGCATGCTGGGCGACTACATCGATTTTGCGCAGGACCAGTGGGCCGCGCTCGACATGAAATGCCGCACGCACTACGTCGAGAGCTTCAATCCGAATGAGTTGGCGGCGCGGTTGCTGCATTACGGCCAACGCTCGGACGGCGTGGTGTTCATGGCGCTCGAACATCCGGTGGTGCGCGACGCCGTGAACACGCTGGCCGACCAGGGCGTGCCGGCCATCACACTGATCTCCGATTTGTCGAATGCGAGGCGGCTGGCCTATGTCGGCATCGACAACCGCGCGGCCGGGCGCACGGCCGGGCTGCTGCTGGGCCGCTTCATGGGCCCGCGCCCGAGCGGCAAGATCGCCATGCTGGCCGGCAGCCTGAACTACCGCGGGCACGAGGAGCGAGAAATCGGCTTCCTGCATCTGATCGAATCGACCTTCCCGCAGTTGCGGGTGATCGGTCTGCGCGAGGGGCAGGACGACAGCGAGCGCAATTACATGCAGACCCGCAAACTGCTCGAGCAGCATCCGGATCTCGCGGGGATCTACAACAGCGGGGGTGGGTCCGACGGCGTGGCACGCGCCATCGTGGAGGCCAAGGCCGACCAGAAAATTCTTTTCATCGGCCACGGCCTGACGCCGGATACGCGCGCACTGCTGATCGACGGCACCATGGATGCGCTTATCACGCAGACGCCGCAATCGATGGTTGCCAACTGTCTGAAGATTTTCCGCAATGTGCGCGACCAGCGCAGCCCGCTCGACGGCGTCAAGCCGATCCAGTTCAGCATCGTGCTGCGCGAGAACCTGCCGTAATTCGGAGCCCGAACCATGCGCCATTTCGGTGCATGGCCCACCTCTGCCGTCCGCGTCTTCATCACGCTCGCCCGCGCACCATCAAGCACGTTAGTGTTTCTCCCTATGGTGCTACTTGGTTGCAATGATAGGATGAATTGAAATTTTCCACTCTATTCACAAATGAATAGATCGGCCCCGGACGTGCCACGCGCCGCACCGGGTAGCGCCGTACCGACGAGGTGTCGTGTGGTGACGATGGTTTCCGAACTGCAGGCCGAAGATCAAACTCCACCGTTGCGCCGACGGCCGATAGGCTGGCGCCGGTTTGGCACCCGTGTGTTCGTGGGGCTGATCTTTTTATTCATGCTCAGCCCGATCATCTTCGTGCTGTGGCTGAGTTTCTTCTCCGACGCGATTCCGACCTTTCCTCCCTCCGGCTACACGCTGCACTGGTACGTGCAGGCCTGGCAAAACCAGGCGTTTCTCGGCGGCTTCATCCTGAGTCTCAAGGTTGCCGCGGTGGCGGCCGTGCTCAGCGTGACGCTGGGCATCGCCGCCGCGCTGGGCATCGCCCGCCACACGTTTCGCGGCGCGTCGCTGTGCAACGGTGTGCTGATGTCGCCGCTGATCGTGCCGGGCATCGTGGCGGGCATCGCAATCTACCTGTTCTATCTGCGCGCAGAAAATCTGCTGAACATGGATATCGTCGGCACCTTCGGCGGGCTGATCGCCGCGCACGTGTGCCTGACCATTCCATGGACCATGCGGCTGGTCTCGGCCAGTATCGGCGGGCTCGACAGCACGGTCGAGGAGGCCGCGCGCAACCTCGGCGCGAGCGGTCTGCAGACGTTCTGGCGCGTGACATTGCCGATGCTGCGCCCGGCGATCGTTGCCTCCGGGCTGTTCAGTTTCATTATCTCGTTCGAAAACCTCGAGGTGACGCTGCCGCTGGTGGGGCCGGGGCACACGACATTGCCGATCGCCATCATGCAGTACCTCGAGTTCAATCTCGATCCAACCATTGCCGCTGTCTCCGCGGTGCAAATCGTGTTGCTGGGCATCGTCATGCTGGTCACCGACCGGTTCGTCAAACTTAGTCAGGTGGTATGACCATGGCACAGGTATCGCTGCGCAATCTTCGCAAACAATACGGCACCGCGCTGGCGGTGTCGGACTTCTCGCTGGACATTACGGATGGCGAAATGGTGGCGTTCCTGGGCCCCAGCGGCTGCGGCAAGACCACCACGCTGCGCATGGTGGCCGGGTTCGTCGCGCCGACCTCGGGCACGGTTCATATCGGCGGCAAGGACGTCACGCAATTGGCGCCCAATCGGCGCAACACCGGCATGGTGTTTCAGCGCTACGCGCTGTTTCCGCATATGACGGTGGCGCAGAACGTCGCGTTTGGCCTGGAAATGCGCAAGTTCCCGGCGGCCGAGCGCGCCGCGCGCATCAAGCAGGCGCTCGAGATGGTGCGACTGCATGCGTTGAGCGAGCGCTATCCGCGCCAATTGTCGGGCGGCCAGCAGCAGCGCGTGGCGATCGCCCGCGCGCTTGCCGTGCAGCCCGAAGTATTTTTGCTCGACGAGCCCCTGTCGAATCTCGACGCCAAGCTGCGTGTCGAGGTGCGCGAGGAGATTCGCGCCCTGCAGCAACGCCTCGGGCTCACGACGATTTTCGTCACGCACGACCAGGAAGAAGCGCTGACCATCGCCGACCGGCTGGCGGTGATGCACGACGGGCGGGTCCAGCAGATCGGCACATCGGCCGAACTGTATGAGCGTCCGGCCAATCGCTTCGTTGCCGATTTTCTGGGGCAGATGAATTTCCTCGAGGGACGCCTGCACGAGGGTGGGGCGTTCGTCACCGAGCGCGGCACGCCGTTGAGCGTGGCGAGTACCGATCAGGCCATTCGCGTGGTGGGTTTGCGTCCCGAGCGCGTGGCGCTGGCCGATACGCCGCTGGCATTGGGCAACTGCCTGCCGGTGACCGTATCCTCGGCGGTCTACAAGGGCGCCACGGTCGAAGTGCATGCGCAAACGGAGCGTGGCGACACCTTGATCTGCCACGTGCAAAACAACGGCAGTACGCCGCATCAATCGATCGCTGCTGGCGCCAAGGCCTTTGCGGGCTTTGCGGCAAGCGATTGCGTTTTCTTCCACTGAAAGGGGTTAGTCATGACGTATCGCATCGATCGCCGCAAATTTCTGCAAACCGCCTCCGGCCTGCTGGTGGCTCCCGCGCTGGGCCTCGAGACCCTGAGCGCACGCGCCGCGACGGCGTGTCCGAACGTCGTGGTCGGCACCTGGGGCGGCGACTACGAGCGCCTGCTCGACAAGAACGTGGCGCCCATCATCAAGGCGCAAGGCGGCGCGGTGACCTACGCCACGGCCGATCAGGTCTCGCGCATGACCAAGATGCGCGCCGAGAAAATGCTGCGCCACGGCTCGCTCGATGTCAGTTGCCTGGCCGACACCGACATGTTCATCATGAATCAGGCCGGCACGCTGGCCCCGGTGGAGGCCAGCCTGGTGGCCAACGAAGCCAACGTGTTCGAGCCGCTGCGCAAGCCGTATTCGATTCCGCATATCTTCAGCGCGATGGGGATCGTCTACAACCCAGAAAAAATCCCGACCGCACCCGATGCTTTCAAGGCTGCCCTCGACCCGCGTTTCAAGAATCGCGTGGGCCTCTCCGATATTCTCTTTGCCTACTACGGCATGGCCGGCGCGCTGGCCGCGGGTGACCCCAAGGGCGATCTGTCGAAGGGCGTCAAGTTCCTGCGCGAACTCAAGCAAAACCGGCCGAAGGTTTATCCGTCGAACGAAGCGGTCGCGTCGGCGCTCAAGACCGGCGATATCTGGATGACCTTCATGTGGAAGGCGCGCGCCCTGCAATGGAAAAAGCAGGGTGTGCCGGTGGAATTCGCGTTCCCGTCCGAAGGTGCGATTCCGGCCGTATTCGAGGCGGCCGTGCTGAAGAACGCGCCCGAGAAGACCTGCGGTTTCAACTACCTGAATGCCATGCTCGACCCGCACGCGCAGGTCGAATTCGCCAGCACCATGGGATATGCGCCGACCGTCAGCAATGCCAAACTGCCGGCCGATCTGCAGCAAAGCGTGGGTTTCACCGATGCCCAGCTGAGCAAATTCCTCAAGCCCGACTACGAGGCGTTTGCCGCGCAAAAGCCGGCATTCCTCAAATACTGGTCGCAAGATTTCAAAGTCGGCCTGTAAGAGCGCGCTCATGGAACCATTGGCTGCACCGCCCGCCGGGGGGCGCCGGAGATTGTCGCTGGGCCCGCTGTTGGCGGGGCCGGCGACGCTGGTCGTGCTGCTCGTGATCATCCTGCCGTCGCTGCAGCTGATCCGCTACAGCTTCAACCGGTTCGATCCGACCAATTTGATGCAGGCGGCCTGGACCTGGGAGAACTACCGGGAATTCTTCGCCAACATATATTACTTCACGGTGCTGATGACCACCGTGAAGGTGGCCTTCATCTGCACCGCGCTGTCGTTCGTGCTCGGATTTCCGGTGGCCTATGTACTGGCCAAGACGCAAAGCCGTTTCAAGAGCGTGCTGATCATCCTGCTGGTATTCCCGCTGCTGGTGGGCAATGTCGTGCGTGCGGCCGGCTGGATGGCGATTCTCGGCACCGCCGGCTTCGTCAATGTGCTGCTGCAGGATATCGGTTTGATTCACGCGCCGATTCGCCTGCTCTACACGCCGCTGGCGGTCATTCTCGGCACCACCGGCGTGGTGCTGCCGTTCATGATCCTGACCCTGCAGAGCGTGCTCGAAGGCATCGACATTTCGGTCGAGGAGGCCGCGCAGAACCTCGGCGCCAACTTCATGCAGACCCTGCTGCGCGTGCTTTTTCCGATGGCCGCGCCCGGCATTGCGGCCGGCACCATGCTGGTGTTCATTCTTTGCATGAACGCCTACGCCACGCCGGTGCTGCTCGGCGGCACGGGCCTGACGATGATGGCGCCGGCCGTGTACGACCAGATCTCGCAGGCGTCGAACTGGCCGCTCGGCGCGGCGCTCGCACTGATTCTGATGGCCGTCACGCTGCTTGTGGCGGGGCTGTCGAACCGGCTTATTCACCACAGATACGCTCGCACGATGATGTCGTGAGGCTGCGAGCGGCCGTGCGCGCGACAGTGGTTTGCCCCACTCTTCAAAGGATCGATCTCATGCCGACATTGACACACCGAACCCGGGCGCAGCGCCTCGATGCGATGCGCCAGCTCATGGCCCGCGAGCATGTCGATGCGCTGTTGCTGAGCAGCGCCGACTTCTTCCAGTGGGCCACCAATTTTCATGTCGACGTGCTGACGTGGGAGCGGCCCATCGTCGTTTGTGTGCCGGCTTCGGGCGAGCCGTTCGCGGTGATGAACGAGCTCTCCACGCATCACATGCGCTTCGCGCGCGAGCGCGGGTCGGTGTGGCTCGACGACGTCACTTTCTACGCCGAGCATCCGCGGGTGTCGGCCCGCCAGCCCCTGCTGGGCCAGGTGCCCGAACTGATCGCCGAGCGCTTGCGGCAAGCCGGGCTGGCGCGATCGCGCATCGGCGTCGAGGCGGTGGGCGGCCCGCTCGCGCGCGCCGCCGCGCTGCTGCCGGAGGCGCGCATGGTGCCCATGACCCCCGAGTTGCGCGGGCTGCGCTGGGTAAAGACCGACGAGGAACTGGCCATCATGCGCGCGGCCGCCGAGCTGTCGGATTGGGTACAGGCCCGTTACCGTGAAAACATCCGGGCGGGGCGCCTGGTGCAGGAGCTCGATTACCAGATGGCCGCCCTGATGGTCGAGGAAGGCGCGCGCCGCTTTCCGGGCGAGAACCTCGAGGTGCTGCGTTGCTGGACCCTGTCCGGGCCGGCGTCGGCCTCGCCGCATGGCGACGGCGCCTCGTGCGGGGCTCGCATCAAGGCCGGCGACGGGTTGGTCAATATCGTGATTCCGCGCTTGAACGGGCTGGTGGTCGAGAACGAGCGCACCTGGTTTTGCGGCAAGCCGTCCGACGAGCAGCGCAAGTATTACGAGGTCGCGCGCGCGGCCAATGAAGCCGCGCTCGAGGCTGCCGTGACCGGCCGCCCGGTGTCCGGGATCGACGCCGCGGCCCAGCAGGTCATCGAAAACGCCGGTTGCGGGCATTTGATCCGGCATCGCACCGGGCACGGCATGGGCATCATCGGCCATGAGTATCCGGAAGACATGGCATTCAATCACCGGCCGCTATTGGCCAACGAAGTGTATTCCGCCGAGCCTGGCCTCTATGTGTTCGGACTGGGCGGATTCCGACTCGACGATTCCGTGGTGGTCGGCAGCACCCCGGAAGTCCTGACCCAAACCCCGAAAACGCTGGCCCACGCGACGCTCGACTGAGCCGCCGCGCGGACCCCTACAACGATCAAGGAGACTTATGACAGCCGTTCTGTTTGCCAACGCCGCATTGCTCGATCCGCTCGAACCCGAATTGCTCGAGGGGCGTCATGTTCTGATCGAGGACGGCATCGTGCGCGAGGTCTCCGACCGGCCGCTCAAGCATCGCGGCACGACCATCGACCTGAAGGGCAAGACGCTGATGCCCGGCCTGATCGACCTGCACGTGCACCTGTGCGCGACGCAGCTCAACCTCTCCTCGCAGGCTCACGTGCCGAACGTGCTGGTGACCCTGCGGGCCGTGCCGATCATGCGCGCGATGCTGCGCCGCGGCTTTACCACGGTGCGCGATGCGGGCGGCGCCGGGGCGCCGCTCAAGCAGGCGCTCGAGGAGGGGCTGGCCGAAGGCCCACGCGTGTTTGTCTCCGGCCGGGCGCTCAGCCAGACGGGCGGCCACGGCGATGGCCGCATGCGCAGCGATTTCCTGCATGACGCGCCGTGCCAGTGCGTGCGGGTCGGCGCCATTGGGCGCGTGGCCGACGGGGTCGACGCGGTGCGGCGCGCGGTCCGCGAGGAACTGCAGATGGGCGCCGATCAGATCAAGATCATGGCCTCCGGCGGGGTCGCCTCGCCAACCGACCCGGTCGGCTCGCTGGGCTACTCGGAGGACGAGATTCGCGCGGCAGTGGCCGAAGCCCACGGCCGGCAGACGTATGTGATGGCGCACGCGTATACCGCCGAGGCGATCCAGCGCGCGGTGCGGTGCGGCGTGCGCACCATCGAGCATGGCAATCTGGCCGACGAGGAGACCGCGCGCGTGATGGCCGAGCATGGCGCTTATGTCGTTCCGACGCTGATAACCTACGATGCGCTGGCCAGCGAGGGTGCGCAATATGGGCTGCCGCCGGAGAGCGTGGTCAAGATCGCCGCGGTGCACGAGGCCGGCAAGCATTCGCTCGAGATGTTCAAGCGCGCCGGCGTCAAAATGGGGCTGGGCACCGATTTGCTGGGCGAGTCGCATCGCCATCAGAGCGACGAGTTGCGCATTCGCGCCGAGATCCTCTCGCCGGCCGAGGCCATCGCCAGCGCCACCGTGGTCGGCGCCGAGGTGCTGGGCATGCAGGACAGGCTCGGCCGCCTGGTACCCGGGGCTTACGCCGATGCGCTGGTGGTCGATGGCAACCCGCTGCGCTCGGTCGATTGCCTGCTCGGGCAGGGCGAGCATATTCCGCTGGTCATGAAGGGCGGCAAGATACACTTCAATGCTTTGGAGCAGGCCTGAGACGACTGCCGGACATGAAGGTACTTGAGGGATTGAATGGACTTTCGCCACATCGACGCATTTCGCGCGGTGATGCTGACCCGCACGGCCACCAAGGCGGCCCAGCTGGTCGGCACATCGCAGCCCGGTATCAGCCGGCTTATCGCGGAACTCGAGAAATCGACCAAATTGACGTTGTTCAATCGCGAGCGCGGACGCCTGGAGCCGACCGCCGAGGCGTTTGCGTTTTTCGAGGAGGTCGAACGCCGCTACGCCGGACTTGATAACCTGCGGGAATTTGCCCTGCGCCTGCAGGACCCCACCACCGCGGTGATGCGCGTGGGCAGCGTGGTGTCATTCAGTCTCGGCTATTTCGCTCGCGCCATCGCGCATTACCGAAAGATCCAGCCTGCGGTGCAGATCGGCCTGACCACCGGCTCCTCGGCGTTGATTCGCGACCAGGTAGTGATGCGATCGCTGATGCTCGGCGTGGTCACCGACGTCGTCGACCTGACCGAAACCGACGCCGTGGCGTTCTCCAGCGACAGCACGCTGTGTGCGATGCCGGGCGATCATCCGCTGGCCCGGAAGTCGGTGGTCAAGCTGGCCGATCTCGCCGGTTATCCGATCATTTCGTACGAGCCGGCAGACATGGTGCGCTGGGGCATGGACAAGATCTTCACCGAGGGCAATCTCGGGCCGCAGATCGCTGCGATCGTGCGCTATTCGGTCAACGTCTGCACGCTGGTGCGGGAGCGGGTCGGCGTAGGTTTCGTGCACCCGGTGGCCGCCTATGATTTCCTGAACGTCGACGGCATTGTGTTTCGCCGGTTCGAGCCCGACATGAAATTCCATTCGCTGCTGATCAAGCCGCGCACGCCGGCGGCTTCCCCGCAGGTCGAGCAACTCATCGACGTGCTCGACGAAACCCTCGTCGAGGTTCTGGAGGAGGTCGAGGCGAGGCTCTAGCCGAGGCTGGGCAGCGAGTGAAGCCGCGTCAATTGTTCGGCGCTGTCGGCCAGCAGGCCGGCGGCGTTGGCGATGGCCTCGTCGAGCGTGGTGGGGCCGAAAGTCAGCGAAAAGCAGCCGGTGAATACGCCGTTCAGGCTCGCCAGCGCCGAGCGGTCGACCGCGCCCGAGAGCAGTGTGGCCGGCACGCCGGCGCGCTGTGCGAACTGCGCGGCGACCATCGGGGTTTTGCCCGACAGGGTTTGCACGTCGCTGCGGCCTTCGCCGGTGATGAGCCAGTCGGCGCCGTGCAGGGCATCGGCCAGGCCAATGCTCTCGGCCACGACCTCCGCACCGGAGCGGAACGTCGCGCCCAGCAGTTGCAGCGCAAAACCCAAGCCGCCGGCGGCGCCGGCGCCAGGTCGGGCAGCGGCGCCCCGGGCCGACGCGCCGAAGGCCGGCTCGGCAAGTGCGGCAAACCGCGCGATGGCCTGGTCGAATGTTTCGACCTGCGCCGCACTGACGCCTTTTTGCGGACCAAACACCGCACTGGCGCCGCGCGGACCGCACAGCGGGTTGTTGACGTCCGACATCGCCACCAGTTCGCAATCGCGCAGGCGGGCGTCGAGCCCGCTCAAGTCTATCGACGCCACCTTGCCGAGTTCGGCCGGCACTGGGGCGACCGGCTGGCCGGCCTGGTCGAACAGGCGCGCGCCCAGGCCCACCAGCAAGCCGGCGCCGCCATCGTTGGTGCTGCTGCCGCCCAGTCCGATCAGAATGCGGCGTGTGCCATGCTCGAGCGCCGCGCGCAACTGCTCGCCGAGCCCGACGGTGGAGCGCTGGGCGACCGGCTCGGCCATGCCTTCCGGGTCGGTGATGCTGACCACCAGCGCGCTCTCCAGTACGCCGGTGCCATCGGGCAACAACCCGAAGGACGATTTCAGCGGCGCGCCGCCGGCGCCTTGCACCGTCTGTGCGACGCGCTGGCCGCCGCCGGCCAGGAGGGCGTCGAGCGTGCCCTCGCCGCCATCGGCCATCGGACGCTGGCGTACCTCGGCGCCCGGGTGGACCCGGGCAATGCCGGCGGCGATGGCGGCCGCGACATCGGCGGCGCTGAGCGAGCCTTTGAACGAATCGGGAGCGATGACAATGACGGGCGCGCGCGAAGGTGTCGACATATCGGATGCAAAAAGCTGGGCAATGGCTCTGGGAAACGGCGCTGATAAATGACGCTGATAAATGGTGCCGAGAAACGGCAAAGCCGCCGGCAGGTGCAGGCGGCCAGCCCCGCAATATACGCGATTTGCCGGCGGCTTTCATGATGCGTCGCACCATCCGGGGCGCGACGCCGTGAGATTGTCAGAACAGGAAATTCGCGGGTAAGATGATCGGCTGAGTGCCAGTTGTCTACAGGGTCGCGCGAACTGGCACGCGTGCCACGGGGGCGATCGATAACACGGAGCGGGCGATGAGCAAGCGGCTATCGGGGAGCGTGGGTCTGATGTTGGCGGCGGGGGTGCTGGCCGGATGCGCGGCGCAGTTGCCGAGCGCCGATCCGGTCGCGCCGGCCAAGCACGACAAAATCGAAACGGTGGTGATGCCGGCGTACCGCGCCAGTTCGGCCGATGTGCGCGCCAACGCGCCGCAGCTCGACGAGCATGCGCGCCGTGTCGAGTGGCGCGTAGCCTCGTGCATTTCGTACGCCTGGCGCCGGCAGCCCGGCATTCAGGTCGACGTGGTGCAGATCGACCACGGCCGCTCGGTGCAGGCTTCGCACGCTGGCGAAGGCGAGGTGGCGGTGGCCGACGTGACATGGCAGCCGCGGCATCGCGGCAGCACCGTGAAGTTCTATCAGGCGGATGGCGCGCCGCAGGCGCTGCTCGGTGCGCTCAAGCACTGCCTGTGACGCGCCGGCCGCCCTTGGCGGAGATCGGTAACGATGGCAGAACAATACATTCTGGCGCTCGATCAGGGCACCACCAGTTCGCGTGCGATCGTGTTCGACCGGCGCGGCCACATCGCGGCGTCGGCACAAAAGGAATTCCAGCAGATCTATCCGCAACCGGGCTGGGTCGAGCATGATCCGCGCGAGATCTGGTCGACGCAGGCCGGCGTGGCCGCCGAGGCGCTCGCCAAGGCCGGCGCCGACGGCCGCGCGGTGGCGGCGATCGGCATCACCAACCAGCGCGAGACGACGATCGTATGGGACCGCGCCACCGGCGCGCCGGTCTACAACGCGATCGTCTGGCAAGACCGGCGCACTGCCGATTTCTGTGCCGAGCTAAAGCGGCAGGGACTGGAAGATACCATCCGCGCCAAGACCGGCTTGCTGATCGATGCGTATTTTTCCGCCACCAAGATTCGATGGATTCTCGATCACGTCGAGGGTGCCCGCCGGCTGGCCGAGCAGGGGCGGCTCGCGTTCGGCACGGTCGACACCTGGCTGATCTGGAACTTCACCCGCGGCCGTCTGCACGTGACCGACGTCTCTAACGCGTCGCGCACGATGCTCTTCAATATTCATACGCTGGCCTGGGACGACGAACTGCTCGAAATATTCGACATACCGCGCGGCCTGCTGCCCGAGGTGCGTTCGTCCAGCGAGATCTACGGCCATACCGAAGGGGCGGTGTTCGGCAGTGAGATTCCCTTGGCCGGCATAGCCGGCGACCAGCAGGCGGCGCTGTTCGGCCAGATGTGCCTGAGCCCCGGCATGGTGAAAAACACCTACGGCACGGGCTGCTTCATGGTGATGAATACGGGCACCAGGCCGAAGGTGTCGCGCCATCACCTGCTCACCACCGTGGCGTGGCAGATCGGCGGCGAAGTGAACTACGCGCTCGAAGGCAGTATTTTCATCGGCGGCGCTGTAGTGCAGTGGCTGCGCGATGGCCTGGGCATCATTCGCCGCTCGGCCGATATCGAGGCGCTGGCCAAAAGCGTGCCCGACAGCGACGGCCTGTACCTGGTGCCGGCCTTCGCCGGCCTGGGTGCGCCGCACTGGAATCCGCACGCGCGCGGCACCATGTTCGGCGCCACGCGCGGGACCACCTCGGCCCACCTGGCACGGGCGGCACTCGACGGCATCGCCTACCAGACCATGGACGTGCTGCGCGCGATGGAGGCCGATGCCGGCCTGGCGGTGCAGGAGCTGCGGGTCGACGGCGGCGCCACCGCGAGCGACCTGCTGATGCAGTTCCAGGCCGATCTGCTGGGCGTGGCGGTGGTGCGGCCGAATATCACTGAGACCACCGCGCTGGGCGCCGCCTATCTGGCGGGGCTGGCGGTCGGTTACTGGCCCGACGTGAACGCCTTGGCGGGCCAGTGGCAACTGGACCGGCGTTTCGCACGCCGCATGGCCGAAGCCGACGTCGACCGGGCCGTGCGCGGCTGGCGGCGGGCGGTGTCCGCCGCCATCGCCTGGGCCGACGGTTGAGCCGCAGCGGCGGCAAACACGCCGATTCGCGGGGGTGGCTCAGGCCGTCGCCGGATGCAGCAGCGCGCGGTACTGGCTTGGGGTGAGGCCCACGGTCGCCTTGAATTGGCGGGTGAACGCGCTGTGGTCGTTATAGCCGCACAAGGTGGCGATGTCTGTGATGCTGGTCTGGCCTGCCAGTAGCGACGAAGCGGCGTCCAGACGGGTCTTGAGCAGCACCTGGCGTGGCGTCAGGTGGAATATCTTGTGAAAGTACCGCTCGATCTGGGCGACCGACATATTGGCCAGCTTGGCCAGATGTGCCAGGTGCAGCGGCTGCGCGTAGTTGTCCTGTATATATTTGGCGACCGCGGCGAGCCGATGGTATGCCGGATGGCTGCCTTCCGGCGCCTGCAGGTCACGTGAAATACCGGCCACGCCCAGTATCCTGCCGTGCGGATCGTGCAACGGCAGCTTGCTGGTCAGGCACCAGCCGGGCTGACGCCCGGGGTACAGGTGCAGCTCCAACTGGTCGATCAGCCGGCTGCCGTGCGCAATCACCGCTTTGTCCTGCGCGGTATAGATGCAGCCGAAGCGTGCCGGGAATACCTGCTCGGCGGTCTTGCCCAGCAACGCCGCCTTGTCCTTGAAGCCGCACCGCGCGGCCAGCGTGCGATTGGCCAGCACATAGCGGGCTTCGGTGTCCTTGACGAAAAACACCACGTCCGGCATTGCATCGAACACCGGTTCGAGCAGCGCGAAGTGCGCGACCATCTGCGGCAGCGTGGTGCTCTCGATGGCCGCCAGCGGTGCGAAATCAGACACGGCGCGTTACCTCAGAGAGCCGGCGCGATCGGCTCGCGGGTCGGCTCGCCGTCGACCAGCCGCAGCAGGCCGAGCGGATTGGCGTCCTGCAGCGCCGGCGGCAGCAGCGCATCGGGCGTGTTCTGGTAGCACACCGGCCGCAGAAATCTCGCGATTGCCAGCGTGCCGACCGACGTGCCGCGCGCGTCGGTAGTGGCCGGGTAGGGCCCGCCATGAACCATCGCGTCGCATACTTCGACGCCGGTCGGAAAGCCGTTGAGCAGTACGCGTCCGACCTTTTCCTCGAGGGCTGCGAGTACCGCACGGTAGTGCGGCAATTCTGCCGCCTCGCCGATCAGCGTGGCGGTGAGCTGGCCGTGCAGATGAGCGATGCCGGCGAGCAGTTCGGCCTCGTCGTCGAGTTCGACGACCACCGTCGAGGGCCCGAACACTTCCTCCTGAATGGTGGCCGCGCCGCTGAGCAGCAACGCCTTGTCGGCGACAAACAGGTGCGGTGCGGCGCGGTGCTCGTCCTGCCCGTCGTGCCCGCCGGCCAGGGTTGCAACGCCGGCGGTCTCGCGCAGCCGCTGCGTGCCGGCCCGATAGTTGGCGAGGATGCCGGCATGCAGCATCGGCTGCGAGGCCTGGCTTTGCAGTGCGGCGCGCAACGCCTCGATGAACGCGCCGCTGTGCGGCGTGCGCAGCAGCAGAACCAGGCCGGGATTGGTGCAGAACTGGCCGCAGCCCAGCGCCACCGATGCGGCGAGATCCCTGGCGAGGTCGGCCGCGCGGGCTTGCTGCGCCTGCGGCAGGACGATGACCGGATTGATGCTCGACATCTCGGCGAAGACCGGAATCGGTTCGGGGCGGGCCGCCGCCAGGTCGAACAGGGCGCGGCCGCCCTGCAGCGAACCGGTGAAACCGACCGCGCGGATCGGCGCGGCCTGCACCAGCCAGGCGCTCACCGCATTGCCGCCGTAGACCATGTTGAACACGCCTGCCGGCATGCCGCACCGAGCGGCGGCCCGGCCGATCGCGTCGGCCACACGCTCGGAGGTGACCAGGTGGCCCGGATGCGCCTTGACTACCACCGGGCAGCCAGCCGCCAGGGCAGCCGCGGTATCGCCGCCGGCGACTGAAAACGCGAGCGGGAAATTGCTGGCGCCGAATACCGCCACCGGGCCGAGTCCGATCTGGTATTGGCGCAGATCGGGGCGCGGCAGCGGCTGGCGGCCCGGCAGCGCCCGATCGATGCGTGCGCCGTACCAGTCGCCACGTCGCAGCATCTTCGCGAACAGCCGCATCTGGCCCGAGGTGCGGCCCCGTTCGCCCGTCAGGCGGGCGGCAGGCAGTGCCGTTTCGCGCTGCACTTCGCTGATGAAGTCGTCTCCCAGCGCATCGATCTCGGCGGCGATGGCATCGAGAAAATCCGCGCGGGCGGCGGCGCTCAGTCGGCGATAGACTGGATAAGCGCCGGCCGCGCTGGTTGCTGCGGCCAGCACCTCGGCTTGCGTAGCCTCGAAGAATTTCACCGGATAGGGTGCGCCGTCCAGTGCCGCGCGGCTCTCCAGCGCGGGCTGCCCAAGGGCGCTGCGGGTGCCGCCGATATATTGGCGACCCTGAATCTCGCTCGTCTTGCTCATCTTGCTATCTCCATCACGAATTTGATTCACCTTGCATCAAGGTATCGATACGCGCCGGCGCAAAGGGCGGGCGCGGTGCTTGAGTTCCTGGGGTTTGCCAGCCGAGACAAAAGCCGGCGGCGCTGCCGCACACTTTACCTTGACACGGCCCCATGCCGCAGCGCGTGTGCAATTTGGCACTGCGCCACGAATCGTGCGCGGCGGCCTGGCCGAAGGTAACGTCTTCGCAGCGGCACAGCAATGTGTCGGCACGCGCGAGCGAGCGCAGCACGGGGTCGAGTGCGAAGGCGGCGTGCAAGCGTGCGGCGAATTGCCGATAGCGCTCGCGCGCCGGGAAGCTGCGCCGTGCCTCGTCGCGCTGGCCGAGCGCGGCGTATGCGGCGATGCGTCCCTCCACGGCCGCCAATTCCATGCCACCCACGCCGGTACATTCGCCGGCGGCGAATACATCGGCTACAGAGCTCGCCTGCCAAGCGTCGACCGCGATCACCGGCGCGTTCGCATTGGCCGCGTCGAGGTCGAGCCGGCATCCCAATGCCGCTGCGACCTCGGTGTTCGACAGCAGGCCGTAGGCGCAACCCAGCCGGTCGCAAGGCACAAGTGTCTCGCGACCCTGGCGCCGGATCGTGACGTGGTCGAGGCGTGCGTCGCCATGCGCGGCCGTGACGTAGGCGCCGCGCCAATAAGGGGTTTGCCACAGGCCCAGCCGCAGGCGCAGCGCCTGCGTGAGCTTGGCCGGCGTATGCACCAGCGCTCTGGCAAAGCGCGCTACGGCCGGCGCCGGCGCCTGTTCGACGATGGCCACGATGCGTGCGCCTGCCGCGCGTGCGCTGGCCGCCGCAGCCCACAGCAGCGGGCCCGAGCCCGCCATCACGACGCGCTGGCCGCGCACTGGCGTGCCGCCCTTGATCAGCGCCTGCAGGCCGCCGGCGCCGGTCACGCCCGGCAAGGTCCAGCCGGGAAACGGCAAAAAGCGCTCGCGCGCGCCGGTGGCGAGAATCAGCTTGCCGTAGCCGAGCATCAGGCTTTGCTGCGCATCTTCGGCCAGCAGGCGACCCGGGCCCAGCGACTGCACCACGCGCGTGCCGCTCAGGCGCATGACGTTCGGATGTCCCGCCAACTGCTCGAGCAGGGCGCGCGCCGGGACCGCAGGTGGATGAGCCGGACCCTGGCGCCAGATTTGGCCGCCCGGCAGCGGGTTGTCGTCGACGATACCCACCCGCGCGCCGCAGCCGGCGGCAACTGCCGCGGCCGACAGGCCGGCCGGACCCGCGCCGATAATCAGGATGTCGAAATATAAGATCATGAACGTGCGGTGATGACGACCATGCCGGGGGTACATAGGGTTTGACACGCCAGGCGGTGCGGGCGGCCATCGATCGTCACACGGCATTCCTGGCAGATGCCCATGCCGCACAGCGGCCCGCGCACTGCGCCGCCGACCGAGCGGCGCGTGAGCACGCCGGCATTGTCGCTGGCGCGCGCGATGGCGGCGGCGACGGTGCTGCCGGCCGGCACGCTGAGCGTGCGTGCGTCGATCTCGAGCGTAATGGTCTCAGCCATGAGCGACTCCCGGGCGAGCGAAGCGCGCCGGCAGGTAAGGCGCGGCGTCCAGCGGCGCCTGCGTGCGCAGCATCTGGGCGGCAATCAATCGGGCGGTGCCCAGCGCCGTGGTGACACCCAGTCCTTCGTGGCCGAGCGCGAGCCAGGTCGCGGGATGTGGCGTATCGAGCGCGGCCGGGCCGATCAGCGGCAGGCCGTCGCTGGAGGCTGGGCGAAACCCTGTCCAGGCGCGAATCGCCTGCAGCGCCGGGAGATTCGGCAGGTATTCGGCGGCGCGCCGCAGCATGCGCGCCAGGACCGCTTGATCGATCGCCGCATCGAGGCTATCGAACTGGCGCGACGAGCCGATCAGCAACTGGCCGGTCGGGCGCGGCTGTACGTTAAAGGCGACCGAAGTGCCGCTCTGATGATGGGCGCTCTTGATGTAGCCGAGTTCGAGGATTTGGTGGTGCACCATGCCGGGGTAGCGGTCGGTGATCAGCAGATGTCCCTTTTTCGCCTGCAGCGGCAGGCCCGGAAGCAGCTCGGGCGCCTGGATGCCATTGGCCAGCAGCACGGCGCCGGCGGCAATGCTGCTGCCGTCGGCCAGCCGAACGCCGTCGCGCTCGAGCGCGACGACCTCGCTGGCGAGCCGCGTGTCGATACGGCCTGCGACCGGTTGCGCGAGCAGCCAGGCGGCCACCGTCGGCGCATAGACCACGGCGTCGTCGGGCACCACCATGCCGCCGGCCAGGCCGTCGCGCAATTCCGGTTCGGCCTCGCGCACCTGGTCGGCGTCGAGCATGTGGCAGGCAATGCCCTGGGCCTCGAGCGCCTGCTGGCGGGTTTGCGCCAGCGCGAGCTCCTCGTCGTCGGCGGCGACCCATAGCGTGCCGCATTTGACGAACGCATGACGGGCCTCCAGGCGCGGCGCGAGCGCCAGCCAGAGCGCGCGCGAATAGGCGCTGAGCGCGAACTCCGCGGGCGAGTCGTCCATCACGACCAAATGACCCATGCCGGCCGCGGTGGTGCCGGTGCCGACGCCGGCACGGTCGATCACCATCACGTGCAGCCCGCGCGCGGCCAGCTCGTGGGCGCACGCGGCGCCGACGATGCCGGCGCCGACGATCGCGACATCGGGTACAGGCGTGTTCATACCGCCTGAATGCCCCAGGCGAACGGGTCGTCGTCGGCGAATATCAGGGTTGCCTGCGCGCTGATGTGCGCGTTGCCGCGAATGCTCGGCAGCACCTGCCCGGCAGGCAGCGCCGGATCGAGCGCGTAGCTGGCCTCGAACATGCTGCCGATGATGCTTTCCTGGCGCCAGGTCGCGCCCGGCGCAAGCTTGCCGTCGGCGGCCAGGCAGGCGACCTTGGCGCTGGTGCCGGTACCGCACGGCGAACGATCGTAGGCCTTGCCGGGGCACAGCACGAAGTTGCGGCTGTCGATGCCGGCTTTGGGCGATTTGACAAACAGTTCGATATGGTCGATCAGCGCACCCTCGGCGCCCGTGATGCCGTTGGCTTCGAGGGCTTGGCGTACCGCCCAGGTGTAGTCGGTCAGTGCGTCGACGTGCTGGAATTCGAGCACTTGGTCGTGGTCGGCGATGAGGAAGAACCAGTTGCCGCCCCAGGCGACGTCGCCATGCACGCGGCCGTGGCCGGGCACATCCAGCGGCACGGCATGGCGATAGCGCCACGCCGGCACGTTATGCACGGTGACGCTGCCGTCGGCATGCAATTCGGCCTCGACCACCCCCACCGGAGTCTCGATGCGGTGCGCACCCGGTGCGATGCGGCCAAGGTAGGCGAGCGATGCGATCAGGCCGATGGTGCCGTGGCCGCACATGCCGAGAAAGCCGACGTTGTTGAAAAAAATCACGCCGGCCGAGCAGCTTGGGTCGTGCGGCTCGCACAGCAGCGCGCCGACCATGACGTCGGAGCCGCGCGGCTCGTTGACGATGCCGGCGCGAATCCGGTCGAAGTCGCGCTGGAAGATCGCCAGCCGCTCTCGCAGCGGGCCGTTGCCCAGGTCGGGGCCGCCGGCGGTGACCAGGCGGGTCGGTTCGCCGCCGGTATGGGAGTCGATAACGGTTAAGGTTTTCATAACGCCTATCGTAGGTCAGCCAGCCTTGCGCGTCTTGCTGAATCTCGCTCGCGGGAGTGACGATTTCCGCATAGTGGCGACGTCCCGCGCGGCGCCTCGGCGTTTATCCGGGCGCGGCCCGGTTGCGCCGGTGCAACTTCGTCACGCGACAGAAACGGCGCCGCTTGTGGCGGCGTTGGCCCGCAGCGTAGCTTATCGTGCCGATTCCGGCATGCGGCGCGCCGGTCCTGCCGGATTGCGAAAGTCTTTGAGCAAAACAGCATCAGCGACGCATCGAGCGCATCGATTGTGCAGAGATGCTCATCGAATGCGCGCCACCGATGCAAGACAGAGGCGCTCGCGTTTCCTATAATTTTTCCACCATCACGTCACATTCTGGAGAGCAACGATGACGCATTTGTGGGAAGGTGTATTGCCCGCGGTCACGACAAAATTCAATGCTGATTACAGCATAGACCGTGCTGGCACGAAAAAGAATATCGAAGCGCAGATCGACGCCGGCGTCGACGGCATCATCGTATGCGGCTCCCTGGGCGAGGCCTCGACGCTCTCGCTCGATGAAAAATTGACGGTGCTCGACGTGGCGGTCGACGCCGCGGCCGGTCGCGTGCCGGTCCTGCTGACGGTGGCCGAGAACAGCACGCTCGACGGGTGCCGCCAGGTCGCTGAAGGCGCCAAGCACGGCGCGGCCGGCTATATGGTGCTGCCGGGGCTGCGCTATCTGTCGGACCGCCGCGAGACGCTCAACCATTTCCGTACCGTGGCCGAAGCCAGCCCGCTGCCGATCATGGTCTATAACAATCCGCTGGCCTATGGCGTGGACGTGACACCGGACATGTTCGCCGAACTGGCAAGCGAGCCGAAATTCGTCGCGATCAAGGAATCGTGCGGCGACGTGCGGCGCATCACCGACCTGATCAATGTGGTGGGCGATCGCTACAGCCTGCTGTGCGGTGTCGATAACCTGGCGATGGAAGCGATTCTGATGGGCGGTCACGGCTGGGTTGCCGGCCTGGTTTGCGCCTTCCCGCGCGAGACCGTGGTGATCTATCGCTTGCTCAAGGCCGGTCGGCTGGAAGAGGCGCGCGCGATCTATCGCTGGTTCGCGCCGCTGCTCAAGCTCGATGTCTCGGCCAAGCTGGTGCAGAACATCAAGCTGGCCGAAGCCATGGTGGGCCTGGGCACCGAACACGTGCGCCTGCCGCGCCTGCCGCTGGTCGGCGAGGAGCGCGCCAGCGTCGAAGCCTTGATCCGTCATGCGCTGGAGACGCGGCCGACGCTGCCGGACGTGCCGGCGCCGCGGTGAGATTGGCGCAGCGCGATTGATTGTCCGCCGGAGGAAAGCGCCCCGCTCGGGGCGCTTTTTTTGCCCAATGACTCGCGCGGATGGCGATTTCCCGCGCGCGTTGCGTTACGGAAGACCAAATGAAAACACCCGCGATAGCGGGTGTTGTGTGAAAGCCTGGAAGCCACGCGGCTTCCGATCGGCATGTCAAGCCGCCAGTACGAGGCGCGGGCGCCTCGACGGCTGCGAGCGAAACCTGGTAGCGCGAAGGTCGTCGCTAGGACGAGACAGCCGCGGCGATGTCCAGCAGCAGGAACCCGACAATAAAACAACTGACGGCGGTCACAGCCACGCGCAGGAACAATTGCTCGCGCTGCTGTGCGATTCTCTCGGGCGGCAATGCGCGTTTGAACGTCCCAACCCGGCTATGCGAATGCGGAAATTCCCAGCGGATACCCATGGTTCACCTCGCGTGGTAAGGGCTCGACTCCACTTCAACAGCGACCGGTATTATCTGCAATCAGGGAAAACGCGGAGATGGATCGGTCTCCCAATCTTGATTGCTGCGCCGCGCGTCAGCTCGATTTGTTGCTATGCAAAATATGCTGCAGTCCGATAAATAAACCGGGTTGGGCCGGCCATTTCCTCGAATGCGGTGGCGCAATATGCAATGTTGGGCATGCGTGCACTGCGCCGCGGCAGACTGCCAAATATGTAACCAAATCTGGAATTGGGTCGGGCGACAGGGAATTGTGCGAGCAGTGCCATCGCTGATATCGATTTCATTTTTCACGCTGCTCCGGTGATCTATGAGAGCGGTGGAAATGAAGATGCGGCGAGCGCAAATGCGGGATGGCGGAGGGCGTGGGATTCGAACCCACGAAGGCCGTGAAGCCTTGCCGGTTTTCAAGACCGGTGCATTCAACCGCTCTGCCAGCCCTCCGAGGCCGCTATTGTAACCGCAAGCGCGCCGGCGGCGCGCGCGTCGCCGCTTTTTTTGCGCGTGCCGAGCGGCTCAGGTGGGCAGGAACAGCGCCTGCAGGTCGTTGAGAAAGCGCAGCCCGAGCGGCGTGGGGGCGATGCGGCCCGGATCGTCGACCAGCAATCCTTTGGCGACGGCTGCGGCCAGCGGCTTGGCAATTTGGGCGACCGACAGGCCGGTGCGGTCGGCGAAGGTGTCGGTGGGCACGCCCTCGGTCAGGCGCAGGGCGTTCAGCATGAATTCGAACGGCAGTTCCTGCGCGGTGACTTCATGTTCTTCCTGCAGCGGCGTGCCGGCCGCGCACTGTGCGATGTATTGCTGCGGATGCCGGTGTCGGACCTGGCGCACGATGCGATGCGGAAACGACAGTTTGCCGTGCGCGCCGGCGCCAATGCCGAGGTAGTCGCCGAAACGCCAGTAGTTGAGGTTGTGGCGCGATTGGCGGTGCGGCTGGCCATAGGCGGACACCTCGTAATGCGCGAAGCCGGCCTCGGCAGTGCGCTGGTGGATCCATTCCTGCATGTCGGCCGAAGCATCTTCGTCTGGCAGGCTGGGCGGGTACTTGTGAAACAGCGTATTGGGTTCGAGCGTCAGGTGGTAGAGCGACAGATGCGGCGGCGCGAAGCCCAGCGCCGTCTCGACGTCCTGCCGGCATTCGGCCAGCGTCTGCGAGGGCAGCGCAAACATCAGATCCAGGTTGAAGTTGTCGAAATGACGCTGCGCGATGTCGATCGCGTGGCGGGCCTCGGCGGCATCGTGAATGCGCCCGAGCGCCTGCAGGTGGCGATCGTTGAAGCTCTGGATGCCGATCGACAGGCGGTTGACGCCACTGGCACGAAAGCTGCGGAATTTGTCCGCCTCGAAGGTGCCGGGGTTGGCTTCGAGCGTGATTTCGGCGTCGGCGTCGAGCGGCAGCAGCGCGCGGATGTCGGAGAGCAGCCGGTCGAGCCCGGCGGCCGACAGCAGGCTGGGGGTGCCGCCGCCGATGAATACAGTGTGCACCGGCCGGCCCCACACCAGCGGCAGGCTGTGTTCGAGATCCTGGCGCAGGGCGTCGAGGTAGGCCGATTCGGGGAATGCGGTGCTGCCGCCTTCGCCCTTCCACTCGTGCGAATTGAAATCGCAGTACGGGCATTTGCGCACGCACCACGGGAAATGCACATACAGCGACAGCGGCGGCAGGGCCGGCAGCTTGAGCTGGCCGGGCCGCAGGAAATTCTGCACCGGGGTAGTCATGCTCACGTCGTTTGCCCCAGTTTCTCGATCAGTTGGCGCAGCGCGCGCGCCCGGTGGCTGACTTCGTTTTTCACGTCGGGCGACAGTTCGGCCGCGGTCTGGCCGAGTGCCGGAATGAAAAAGTGCGGATCGTAGCCGAAGCCGTGCGTGCCGCGCGCGAGGTCGATGATCTGTCCGTCCCAGCGGCCTTCGGCGATGATCGGCAGGGGGTCGTCGGCGCGTCGCACCAGCGCCAGCGCGCAGTAGTAGCAGGCGGTGCGCTCGCCGGCGCCCGGATGCGCGGCGAGCTGCTCGATCAGATGCGCGTTGTTGGCCGCGTCGGATTTGGTTTTGCCGACGAGGCTCGCGTAGCGCGCCGAATAGACGCCGGGCGCGCCGTGCAAGGCCGCCACGCACAAGCCGGAATCGTCGGCCAGGGCCGGCAGTCCGGTGGCGGCGCTGGCGTGACGCGCCTTGGCCAGCGCATTTTCGATAAAGGTCACGTGCGGCTCGTCCGCCTCGCTCACGCCGAGCGCGCCTTGCGGCACCAGTTCGATGCCCAGCGGCTTGAATAGCGCGTCGAATTCGCGCAGTTTGCCCGGATTGTTGGAGGCCAATACGATGCGGTCGAGCATGTCAGAGCAATCCCAGGGCTTGTTTTTGCAGCTGGACGAGCTGGCCGATGCCCGTGCTGGCCAGATCCAGCAGCGTGTTGCTTTGCTCGCGGGTGAACGGCTCGCCCTCGGCGGTGCCCTGGATTTCGACGAAGCCGCCGGCGCCGGTCATGACGACGTTCATGTCGGTATCGCAATCGGAGTCTTCGAGGTAGTTCAGGTCAAGCACGGGCACGCCACGATGAATGCCCACCGACACCGCGGCGACGAAATCGCGGATCGGCGATTCGGCGAGCTGGCCGCTGGCCAGCAGTTCGCTGACCGCGTCGTGCGCCGCGACGAACGCACCGGTGATCGAGGCGGTGCGGGTGCCGCCATCGGCCTGGATCACGTCGCAGTCGAGGTGCAGCGTGCGCTGGCCGAATTTTTCCAGGTCGAACACGGCGCGCAGCGCGCGGCCGATCAGGCGCTGGATTTCCTGGGTGCGCCCGCTTTGCTTGCCGCGCGCGGCCTCGCGGTCGCCCCGCGTGTGGGTCGCGCGCGGCAGCATGCCGTACTCCGCGGTCAGCCAGCCCTGATTTTTGTCGCGCAGGAAGGGCGGCACTTTTTCCGCCACGCTGGCGGTGCAGATGACCTTGGTCTCACCGAATTCGACCAGCACCGAGCCTTCGGCGTACTTGGTGTAGCGACGCGTGATGCGCACTGGGCGCAAGGCGTCGGCGCGGCGACCGTCGGGGCGGGTGGCGGGTGGCATTGAGGCAGATGTCATGAAGGTGTCCGGCAAGAGAAAATAGGCCAATGGTAGCGCCAAACGCGTTGCATGCGCGCGCTGGCGAGCCGTGCCACGACGTTTCGACGGGGGCAAAACCGGAAAGTGCGATAATCGACGCTTATCAACGCTCTTCCAGGAAGCGCCGCGTGGCGGCGTTTTTCGGATTTTCCAATGAAAGAAAAAAATCTTTACAGCATGACCGGCTATGCGAGCGCGACCCGCGAGATCGCGGTGGCCGGGCTCGCGGGCACTGCACACAACCTGAGCGTGTCGGTGGAGCTGCGTACCGTCAACTCGCGCTTTCTCGATTTGGCTTTCCGCATGCCGGAAGAATGCCGGGCCTGCGAGCCGGCGCTGCGCGAGGCGCTGAGCGCGCGCCTGTCGCGCGGCAAGGTGGACATTCGCGTGAATGTGCAGCGCGGCGAGAATTTGCTCTCGGGTGAAGTCAATCGCGACACGCTGGCCCAACTTGCCGCGCTCGAGCAGCAGGTGCTGGCGGTGTTTCCCGATGCCGAGCGCATGCGCACCGGCGAAATTCTGCGCTGGCCGGGCGTGCTCGGCGAGCAGGACCTGAGCGCCGACATGCTGCGCGATGCAGTCATCGAATGCGGCAAGGCGGCGCTCGACGATCTGGTCGAAGTGCGCCAGCGCGAGGGCGCGCAGCTCAAGGTGATGCTGCTCGATCGCATCGCGAAAATGGAGGCGATTCTCGCCGGCCTGCAGCCGCTGGTGCCGGAGCTGATCGCGCGCCACCAGCAGAAAATCGTCGACCGCTTGCAGGAGGCCCTGGGGCTGGCGCTGCCCGACGGCGCGCCCGGCATCGGCAAGGAAGAAGTGGCCGAGCGGATTCGCCAGGAAGTGACGATGTACGGTGTGCGCATCGACGTGGCCGAGGAAATGACCCGGCTCGACACGCATCTGAAGGAGACGCGGCATTTGCTCGACAAGGGCGGCCAGCTCGGCAAGCGGCTCGACTTCATGATGCAGGAGCTCAATCGCGAGGCCAATACGCTGGGCTCGAAAGCCGCCTCGAAGGAGTTGGCCGATGCGTCGATGGAGCTGAAATTGTTCATCGAGCAGATGCGCGAGCAAGTGCAGAATCTGGAGTGAGCGATGAAGCACGAGATCAAGTACGACACCCCGCACGAGCACCCCGAGCACCGGGATTATCCCGGCAATCTGTTCATGGTGGTGGCGCCTTCGGGCGCTGGTAAATCGACGCTGGTCAACGCGCTGCTGGCGCAGGACGCCGACATTTGCCTGTCGGTGTCGTTCACCACGCGAGCGCCGCGCCCCGGCGAGCAGGACGGCCAGGCGTATCATTTCGTGAGTGTCGAGGAATTCCTGCGGCGCCGGCGCGCGGGCGAGTTTCTCGAAAGCGCCGAGGTGCATGGCAACTATTACGCGACATCGCGCTTGTGGATCGAGGAGCAGATGAGCGAGGGCCGCGATGTGCTGCTGGAGATCGATTGGCAAGGTGCGCAGCAGGTGCGCAAGCAATTCCGTAACGCGGTGGGCGTCTTTATTTTGCCGCCGTCGATCGCGGCGCTCGAGGAGCGCCTGAAGAAGCGCGGGCAAGATGAGCCGAACGTGATCGCGCGGCGGCTGCTGGCCGCGGGCGGCGAAATGGCGCACGCGGGCGAGGCCGATTATGTGCTGATCAACGAGGAATTCGCACGTGCGCTGAGCGAGCTGCAAAGCGTGGTGACCGCCACGCGCTTGCGGGTCGCCTCGCAGCGCGCGCGTCACCAGGACCTGTTCATTCAATTGGGCATTCACTCGCCCCAAGCGACGGAATAAGCGACTGCTGCAAGGCGCACTCGCAGGCATTGCGAGCAGCAGAATTCGCAAGACTTTGAGCGGCCGGCGCGTGAACCCGCCGGCTGAGCTAAAATACGCACATCTTGAGAAGGAATACCGTTATGGCCCGAATTACCGTTGAAGACTGCCTGAAGAAAATCCCTAATCGCTTCGAACTGGCCCTTGCCGCAACCTACCGTGCGCGCCAGTTGGCGCAGGGACATACGCCGAAGGTCGACAGCAAGGACAAACCGACCGTGATTGCTTTGCGTGAAATCGCCAGCGGGCAAGTCGGCGTCGAAATGCTGAAGAAAGTCCCGGTCTAACGACTGGTCATTGCTCGCAGTCACTTCGAGGGCCGATCGACCGATGCAGGTGCAAGCATGAGTACCGCGAAATCTCCGGCCCCCGATATTGCGCCGGTCGAGAAAAAGAAGAAAAGCGAAAGCTCGACCCGCCAGTACATCGATGCGCTGCTCGAGCAGTCGTATCGCCATCTTTTTGGTCCCACTGCAACACCCGAGCAGCCCCGCAAGCCGGAGGTCGTGTCGATCGCCCGCCTCAAGGGATTGCTCAGCGCATACCTGAAAAGCAGCGATCTGGCCCAGATCAAGGAAGCGTTCCATTTCAGTGACGAAGCGCATCTGGGCCAATACCGCCAAAGCGGCCAGCCTTACATCACCCATCCGGTGGCGGTGGCCGAGATCTGCGCCGAATGGAAGCTCGACCCCCAATCGGTGATGGCCGCGCTGCTGCACGACGTGATGGAAGACCAGGGCGTGACCAAGGCCGAGCTGGCCGAGCGGTTCGGCCCGAAAGTCGCCGAATTGGTCGATGGGCTGTCCAAGCTCGACAAAATGGAGTTCCGCAGTCGCGAGGAAGCGCAGGCCGAGAGCTTCCGCAAGATGCTGCTGGCGATGGCTCGCGACGTACGGGTGATTCTCGTGAAGCTGGCCGACCGTCTGCACAATATGCGCACCCTGGGCGTGACGGCCATGGAGAAACGCCGGCGCGTGGCGCGCGAGACGCTCGATATTTACGCGCCGATCGCGAACCGGCTGGGTTTGAACAACACCTACCGCGAACTGCAGGATCTGAGTTTCGCCAATTATTATCCGCGCCGTTATGCGACGCTCGACAAGGCCGTCAAGGCCGCGCGCGGCAATCGCCGCGAGGTGGTCGGCAAGATTCTCGACGCGGTGCAGAAGTCGCTCAAGGAAGGCGGCGTCAAGGCCGAGGTCTACGGGCGCGAGAAGACGCTTTACAGCATCTATAACAAGATGCGGGACAAGCAGTTGTCGTTTTCGCAGGTGCTCGACGTCTACGGCTTTCGGGTAGTGGTCGACGCCAACGTGCAGTGTTACATGGCGCTCGGCATTCTGCACGGACTCTATAAGCCGGTGCCCGGCAAGTTCAAGGATTACATCGCGATCCCGAAGCTCAACGGCTATCAATCGCTGCATACGACCCTGGTCGGGCCGTTCGGCACGCCGATCGAGTTTCAGATCCGCACGCGTCGCATGCACCAGATCGCCGAGGCCGGCGTGGCCGCGCACTGGCTCTACAAGAACGGCGGCGCGGACATGAACGATGTACAGAAGCACGCGCATCAGTGGCTGCAGTCGCTGCTCGACATTCAAAGCGAAACGGGGGACTCCACCGAGTTTCTCGAACACGTCAAGATCGACCTGTTCCCTGACGCCGTTTATGTATTTACGCCGAAGGCGCGCATTCTGGCGCTGCCGCGCGGCGCCACCGCACTGGACTTCGCTTATGCGGTGCACAGCGACCTGGGCAACCAGTGTGTCGCCGTGAAGGTCAACAATGAATTGCTGCCGTTGCGCACCGAGCTGAAAAACGGTGACATCGTCGAGGTCATTACCGCGCCTTACTCGAAGCCGAATCCGGCATGGCTGGGGTTCGTGCGCACCGGCAAGGCGCGCTCGGCGATTCGGCATTACCTCAAGACGATGCGCTTCGGCGAGTCGGTGCAACTGGGCGAGCGGCTGGTCGAGCAGGCGCTCAAGAGCTACGGGCTGAACGCGGCCGAAATCAGCCAGGAGATCTGGGACAAGCTGGCGCAATGGACCGGTAACAAGGATCGCCAGGAGATCTTCGCCGACATCGGTCTGGGGCGTCGCGTCGCGGCAGTGATGGCCAAGCGTCTGGCGGTGTTGATCAGCGGCAAGGATGGCGAGAACGAGACGCTGGACGAGGCCGAGGCGCTGCGCCTGGAGGAAGCCGTCAGCGCGCCGGTGCTGATCACCGGCACCGAGGGCATGTCGGTGCAGTTCGCACCCTGCTGCCGGCCGATTCCGGGCGACAACATCATGGGCTACATCGGCATCGGCATGGGCATGGCGATTCACACCACCGACTGCCGCGTGGCGCGCCGCATTCATCGCAAGGATCCGACGCGCTGGATCGACGTCGCGTGGTCGCCGCAACCGGGGCGGCTGTTCGACGTGGCGGTCAAGATTCTGGTCCGTCATAACCGTGGCGTGTTCGCTCGGGTAGCGGCCGACATCACCGCGTCGGACGCCAATATCGTGCACATCGCGATGGACGACGTGATGCCGCAGGAGTCCGCGCAACTGCGCTTTATCATCCAGGTGTCCGACCGCGTTCATCTGGCCAACGTGATGCGGCGCGTGCGCACCAATCCGGATGTGATTCGCGTGGCTCGCGAGCGCCCGGGCGAGCGGCATCAGGATGAGCTGCATGCCGCTCATGCGATGCGCGTGACGCGTGACCGCGGCGGTGAGTACTGAGCGGCGGCTACGCCGCCAAAACCGGGTAGCTGACGTCCAGTATCTCGATTTGCTCGATGCCGCCGGGCGTGCGCAACGAAATCGTGTCGCCCACGCGTGCCTTGGTGAGCGCCCGCGCAATCGGGGATACCCAACTGACGTGACCGCGCTCGAGATCGACTTCATCGACCCCGACAATCATGATCGTATGCTCAGTGCCGGCGCCGTCCGCGTAATGGACTTGTGCTCCGAAGAAAACCTGGTCCTGGTTTTCCTGGCGCCGTGTATCGACGACTTCGGCCAGGTCCAGCCGCTTGGTGAGAAAGCGAATGCGCCGATCGATTTCACGCAGCCGGCGCTTGCCGTAGATGTAGTCGCCATTCTCCGAGCGATCGCCGTTCGAAGCGGCCCACGATACGATGCGCACGACTTCGGGGCGCTCGACGTCGATCAGATGCAGCAGTTCGTCCTTCAGGCGCTGATAGCCGGCCGGCGTGATGTAATTCTTCGCGCCGGCCGGGATTTCCGGCGCAGCGATTTCCAGATCGTCGTCGTCGTTATCGTTCTCTTTGACAAAAGCTTTGTTCATGGTATCCGGGCTTGCAATTCAACGGCTAACTGAACAATTATAGGATGCGGTTTACAATCCTCGCCTCTGGGAGCTCGATATGACTCAACCTTTTCTGGCCGTGCTCAAGCCTCACACCAGCGACATCGGTGCGTTTACAGTACAGCGCTCGTTGCCCGGCATGCCTTTCAAAACGGTCGGGCCGTTCATTTTCTTCGACCATATGGGCCCGGCCACGCTGAGCGCGGGGCAGGGCATGGACGTGCGTCCGCATCCGCATATCGGCCTGGCGACCGTCACCTATCTGTTCGACGGTGAAATCATGCACCGCGACAGCCTGGGAAGCGAGCAGCGCATCCGCCCGGGCGATGTCAACTGGATGACCGCCGGGCGCGGCATCGTGCACTCGGAACGCACGCCGGGCGATGTGCGCGAGTCGGGCGGGCCGGTGCACGGCATACAGACCTGGGTCGCGTTGCCGCGCGCGGACGAAGAAACCGACCCGTCGTTCTCGCATCATCCAGCTGCAACACTGCCCGAGATCGAGCTGCCGGGGGTGCGCCTGCGCGTGATTGCCGGCACTGCCTACGGCCGCCAGTCGCCGGTGCGGGTTTTTTCCGGCACGCTTTACGTGGCCGTCGAGATGCAGGCGGGAGCGTCGTTCGACGTGCCGCCCGAGCATGCCGAGCGGGGCCTGTACGTGGTCGATGGCGACGTGACGGTCGATGGCCAGACGCTGCCGCCGCAGCGCCTGGGCGTGCTCGCGCCCGAACAGACCGTGACCGTCGCCGCGGCGCCCGGCAGTGCGGCCCGCCTGATGTTGCTCGGCGGCGAGCCGGTCGATGGCGAGCGCTACATCTGGTGGAATTTCGTCTCGTCCGATCGCGCCCGCATCGAAGCGGCCAAGGCCGACTGGCAGGCGCAGCGCATGGGGCAGGTGCCCGGCGAGACTGAATGGATCCCGCTGCCGGAGCGCCGCTGAAGGGCGACGCGGCGGCGACGGCTGGCGAATTGCGAAACGGCAGCTTTGAATTATTTTTTCGCAAGGCAATGGAGTGTTCATGATCGATACGAATCAAGCGAATTTTGAACTCGACGTGATCGAAGCGTCGCACCGGGTGCCGGTGCTGGTGGATTTCTGGGCGCCGTGGTGCGGCCCATGCCGGGCGCTCGGCCCGCTGTTGGAAAAACTCGAGGCGGCGGACGCCGGGCGCTGGAAGCTGGTCAAGATCAATTCCGATGAAAACCAGGAATTGGCGATGCAGTTCGGGGTCCGGAGTATTCCCTTCGTTGCCGCGTTCGTCGACGGCGCGATGGTCGATCAGTTCGTCGGCGCGTTGCCTGAAGGCCAACTGCGTGCATTCCTCGACCGCTTGGTGCCCGACCCCAGCGAGATCGAGCGCCGCCGCGCCAGGTTGGCGCTTGCCGAGGGCGACGCCGAGACGGCACTGGAAGCGCTGCAGGCGGCCCTGGCGCTCGACCCCGGGCATGACGAGGCGCGGCTCGACCTGATCGAGCTGCTGTTGAATCAGGATCGGCTCGATGCTGCCCGTCAGGAGGTCGCGTTGTTGTCGCCGAAAATCACCGGTGGTTATGACACGCGTTTTACTGCGCTGCAGACACAGCTCGTGGCAGCGGAGCAGGCCGCGGCCTTGCCCGATCCGGCAACGCTGGCGCAGCGCGTGGCCGCTCACCCCGACGATTTGCAGGCCAGATTCGACCTGGCCAGTCGCCATATCGCGGCACGCGAATTCGAGCCGGCGCTCGAGCAATTGCTGGCAATCGTGCAGCGCGACCGCGGTTTCGGCGACGACGCGGCACGCAAGACGATGTTGTCGGTGTTCGACCTGATGGGCGAGCCGGAGCGAATCGCCGCCTGGCGTCGCAAACTGGCCAGCGCGTTGAATTAAGCCTCGCCATGGCCCGGCTCATTTTCTTTTGCGGGCACGCCGGCACCGGCAAGACCACGCTGGCCAAGCGCCTGATCGGCCCGCTGATGCAGCGAACCGGCGAGTCGTTTTGCCTGCTCGACAAGGACACGCTGTACGGCAATTACAGCGCAGCGGTGATGGGCGCCTTGACGGGCGACCCGAACGACCGCGACAGTCCGACCTACCTGCGGTTGCTGCGCGACCCGGAGTATGCCGGTCTGCTCGACACCGCCCGCGAGAACCTGGCGCTGGGCGTGAACGTCCTGGTGGTTGGGCCGTTGTCACGCGAAATCCGAAATCGCCAGCTGTTCGATCGTGCCTGGCTGGGCATTGGGGCCGACGTACGATGGCGAGTGCTGTGGGTGCATTTGCCCGAGGCGCTCGCACGGGCACGCATCAACGCCCGCGGCAACCCCCACGACGCCTATAAGCTGGCCCATTGGGACGAATATCGCCAGCGGCGATTTGCGCCCGATGCGGTTACCTATCCTGAACTCCTGCATTTCGACAACAGCGCGCCCGGCGCTGCCGACTATGCGGCGCTGCTCGATGCGCTAGTGGCGCTGTAACGCCGGACTGCGTCCGGCCGATCCGCGGCGTTTACGGCTTTTTTACGCCGCGCTCGCCGAAATTATCCCTATCTTTACGCCTGGCCCGATATCGTCCTGACATCGGTCGTGGCGTCCCATTTGCCGAGTTGCGTGGGCCGCTGTGTCGACCGCTCATCGAGGAACACGGACAAGGCTATGGACTGGATCTATCTCGGCTTGCTGGCGCTTTTCACGGCGCTCACGGTTTGGCTGGTGGCGCTGTTTGGCCGCGCGGAGGGCAAGCGATGAACTGGATGTATTTGATCAGCGGCGCGCTTACGTTGTTGCTGCTCGTGTACCTCGGCTATGCGCTGTTTTGGCCGGAGAAGCTCGCATGACGACTAACGCGTGGCTGCAACTCGGCGCTTATCTGCTGGTGCTGCTGGCGCTCGCCAAGCCGCTGGGCGCCTACATGGCGGCGGTGATCGGCGGCGAGTCGCGCGTCAATCGCTGGTTCGGCGGCTTCGAGCGAGGCCTGTACCGCGCCTGCGGCATCGATCCGACGCAGGAGATGAACTGGCGCGTCTATGCGCTCGCGCTGATCGGCTTCAATGCGCTGGGGGCGTTGGCCGTCTATGCGCTGCAGCGCTGGCAAGGCTGGCTGCCGCTCAATCCGCAGCATCTGGGATCGGTCAGCCCCGACTCATCGTTCAACACCGCGGTGAGTTTCGTCACCAATACCAATTGGCAGGGCTATGGCGGCGAGACCACCATGAGCTACCTGACGCAGATGCTCGGCCTGGCGGTGCAGAATTTCCTCTCGGCCGCGACCGGGATTGCGGTGGTGATCGCTTTGATTCGCGGCTTTGCCCGCCATACGGCGCAGACCATCGGCAACTTCTGGGTCGATCTGACGCGCATCACCGCATATATCCTGCTGCCGCTGTCGATCGTGCTGGCCGTGCTGCTGATGAGCCAGGGCGTGATTCAGAACTTCGATCGATACCAGACGGTGTCGACGTTACAGGCCACGCATTACGACCAGCCGAAGTTGGATTCAGCCGGCCATCCCGTGCTCGATGCCGCCGGCGAACCGGTCAGCACGCCGGTGGTGACCGGCACACAGTTGTTGCCGATGGGGCCGGTCGCCTCGCAGGAGGCGATCAAGATGCTCGGCACCAACGGAGGCGGCTTCTTCAACGCGAATTCGGCGCACCCGTACGAGAATCCGACACCGCTGTCGAACTTCCTTGAGATGCTGGCGATTTTCCTGATCCCGGCCGGCTTGTGCCATACGCTGGGCCGCATGATCGGCGACAGGCGTCAGGGCTTGGCGATTCTGGCGGCAATGACGATCGCATTTGCCGGCGCGGCCTGTCTGACGATCAGCGCGGAGCAGGCCGGCAATCCGCTGTTGAGCGCGGCCGGCGCCGATCAGAGCGTCAGTGCGCTGCAGCCGGGCGGCAACATGGAGGGCAAGGAAGCGCGTTTCGGCATCGTCGACACGGGCATTTTCGCCACCGTGACGACGGCCGCATCGTGCGGTGCGGTCAACGGCATGCACGACTCGTTCACGCCGCTGGGCGGCATGGTGCCGCTATTACTGATCCAGCTGGGTGAGGTCATTTTCGGCGGCGTCGGCTCGGGGCTCTACGGCATGCTGGTGTTCGCCATGCTGGCGGTGTTCGTGGCGGGGCTGATGATCGGCCGCACGCCGGAGTATCTCGGCAAGAAGATCGAATCCTTCGAAATGAAGATGGTGTCGGTGGCCGTCCTGATGACGCCGCTGCTGGTGCTGCTCGGCACCTCGCTTGCCGTGCTGGCCGGTGCCGGCAAGGCCGGCGTGGCCAATCCCGGCACGCACGGCTTCTCGGAAATCCTGTACGCCTTCAGTTCGGCCGCCAACAACAACGGCAGCGCATTCGCGGGCCTGTCGGCCAATACGCCCTTCTATGACGTGACGCTGGCAGTCGCGATGTGGTTCGGCCGCATGTGGGTGATCGTGCCGGTGCTGGCGATGGCTGGCGCGCTCGCGCGCAAGAAGCGCATCGCGCCGACGGGCGGCACCTTGCCCACGCACGGGCCGCTGTTCGTCGTGCTGCTGCTGGGCACGCTGCTGCTGGTCGGCGCGTTGACGTATGTGCCGGCCCTGGCCCTGGGCCCGATCGCCGAGCATCTGCAAATGCTCGGTGTGCACTGAATTCGAGGAGTGTCATGAATCAATCATCCACGACGGGCGCCACACTGCCGTCGAAAACCGTCGCCCGTGCCATGTTCGATGCCCCGATCTTGCGTGCCGCGGTCGTCGATTCGTTCCGCAAACTCGACCCGCGGGTGCAAGCCCGCAATCCGGTAATGTTTGTCGCCTATGCCGGCAGCATCCTGAGCACGGCACTGCTGGGCTTGGCCATCGCCGGCCATGGCGAGGCGTCGACCGGCTTTATCCTCGCGGTGGCTTTATGGCTGTGGTTCACCGTGCTGTTCGCCAACTTCGCCGAGGCGCTGGCCGAGGGCCGCAGCAAGGCGCAGGCGGCCTCGCTGCGGCATGCCAAGAAGAACGTTCCGGCCAAGAAGATCAACGGCACTGCGCGTGACGATGAAATTATGCTGATCGACAGCGCCAGCCTGCGCAAGGGCGACTGCGTGCTGGTCGAGGCGGGCGATACGATGCCGGCCGACGGTGAAGTCATCGACGGCGTCGCCTCGATCGACGAGAGCGCCATCACCGGCGAATCGGCGCCGGTGATTCGGGAGTCGGGCGGCGATTTCACGGCGGTGACCGGCGGCACGCGCGTGCTGTCCGACTGGCTGGTAATGCGCGTGACGGCCAATCCCGGCGAATCGTTCCTCGATCGCATGATTGCCATGGTCGAGGGCGCCAAGCGCCAAAAGACGCCCAACGAGATCGCCCTGACGATTCTGCTGGTGGCCCTGACGATCGTGCTGTTGCTGGCCACGGCCACGTTGTTGCCGTTCTCGCTGTTCAGTGTCGAAGTCACGCGGCTCGGCGCCCCGGTGACGATCACCGTGTTGGTCGCGCTGCTGGTGTGCCTGATACCGACCACCATCGGTGGGCTGCTGTCGGCCATTGGCGTGGCCGGAATGAGCCGCATGATGCAATCGAACGTGATCGCTACGTCCGGACGGGCGGTCGAGGCCGCCGGCGACGTCGACGTGCTGTTGCTGGACAAGACCGGCACGATCACGCTGGGCAATCGCCAGGCTTCCGCGTTTTTTCCGGCGCCGGGCGTGACCGAGCAAGCGCTGGCTGACGCGGCCCAGTTGGCCTCGCTGGCCGACGAAACCCCCGAGGGGCGCAGCATCGTCGTGCTGGCCAAACAGCGCTTCAATTTGCGGCAGCGGGAGATGAACGCACTGCACGCCGAGTTCATCCCGTTCACGGCGCAAACGCGCATGAGCGGCGTCGATCTGGCCGAGCGCAGGATTCGCAAGGGGGCGGCCGACGCCGTGCGCCAATCCGTGCTGGCGGCCGGCGGCGTTTATCCGAGCCTGGTGGCGGCGGCGGTCGACGACGTGGCGCGGCGTGGCAGCACGCCGCTGGTGGTGGCCGAGTATGCCGGCGAGGGCGCGCGCGTGCTGGGGGTGATCGAGCTCAAGGACATCGTCAAGGGCGGCATCCGGGAGCGCTTTGCCGAACTGCGCCGCATGGGGATCAAGACGATCATGGTGACGGGCGACAACCGCCTGACCGCTGCCGCGATTGCCGCCGAGGCGGGGGTGGACGACTTCCTGGCAGAGGCCACGCCCGAGACCAAGCTGGCCACGATCCGTCAGCACCAGGCCGACGGCAAGCTGGTGGCGATGACCGGGGACGGTACCAACGACGCGCCGGCGCTCGCGCAGGCCGATGTCGCAGTGGTGATGAACACCGGCACTCAGGCGGCCAAGGAAGCCGGAAACATGGTCGATCTCGATTCGAATCCGACCAAGCTGATCGAAATCGTCGAGATCGGCAAGCAGATGCTGATGACGCGCGGCAGCCTGACGACCTTCAGCATCGCCAACGACGTGGCGAAGTATTTCGCCATCATTCCGGCGGCATTCGCCACCACCTATCCGCAACTCAATGCGCTCAACGTGATGCATCTGGCGAGCCCCGCCTCGGCCATCATGTCGGCGGTGATTTTCAATGCGCTGGTCATCATTTTCCTGATCCCGCTCGCACTCCGGGGCGTGGTCTACCGGCCGTTGGGCGCAACCACGCTGCTGCGCCGCAATCTGCTGATCTATGGCCTGGGCGGCATCGTCGTGCCGTTCATCGGCATCAAACTGATCGACGTGGTGTTGAGCCTGCTCGGCTTGACGTGATTTCCGCACTCGCTTAGGCATTCACATGAAAACTCTCTGGCGACCGATGGCGACGCTGTTCGTTGCGTTGAGCCTGCTCACAGGCGTGCTGTATCCGCTGCTGATAACCGGTATCGGCCGCGCGGTATTTGCGCGGCAGGCCGCCGGCAGCCTGGTGTTCCGCGACGGGCAGCCGATCGGCTCGACGTTGATCGGTCAAAATTTTGACCGACCCGGCTACTTCTGGGGACGGCTTTCGGCGACCGCGCCGATGCCCTACAACGGCGACGCCTCGGGCGGCTCCAATGACGGACCGCTGAACCCGGCACTGGTGGCGGCCGCGAAAGCGCGCATCGCGGCGCTGCGAGCGGCCGATCCGGGCAACGCCGCGCCGGTGCCGGTGGATCTGGTGACCGCCTCGGGCAGCGGCCTGGATCCGCAGATCAGTCCGGCCGCGGCCGACTATCAGGCCGCGCGCGTGGCCCGCGCCCGGCACTTGCCGCTGGCCGAGGTGCAGGCGCTGATCCGGCGCTATACGGCGGGACGGCAGTTGGGCATACTGGGCGAGCCGACGGTCAATGTGCTGGCGCTGAATCTGGCGCTCGATGCGCTCGGCGCGAAAAGCGCCGGCTGACGCGCGTGTGCGGACCCTCTCTCATTGGCTGACTTCATGGAACGTCCCGATCCCGATGAACTGCTCGACAAGTTGCAGCGCGACGAAGCCAGGCAGCAGCGCGGGTATTTGAAGGTATTCTTCGGCGCCTGTGCCGGGGTGGGGAAAACCTATGCGATGCTGCTCGCCGCGCGCAAGCTGCGCGACGAGGGGAGCGACGTGGTGGTCGGGATCGTCGAGACGCATGGACGGGAGGAGACTGCGCGACTGCTCGACGGGCTCGAGTCGATAGCGCCGCGGCAGGTCGATTATCGCGGCCGCCGCATGAACGAATTCGACCTGGACGCGACGCTGGCTCGCCATCCTGCGGTGGTGCTGATCGACGAGCTGGCGCACAGCAACCTGCCGGGCTCGCGCCACCTCAAGCGCTGGCAGGATGTCGAGGAGTTGCTCAGCGCCGGCGTCGACGTCTACACCACGGTCAACGTACAGCACCTGGAACGGCTCAATGACGTGGTCGGGCAAATCACCGGCATTCGCGTGTGGGAGACGGTGCCCGATCGGGTGTTCGATCTGGCCGATGAAGTCAAGCTGGTCGACCTGCCGCCCGAGGAGTTGCTCGAACGCTTGCGCGAGGGCAAGGTATATCTGCCGCACCAGGCCGAAAACGCGATCCGCAATTTCTTTCGCAAGGGCAACCTGATCGCGCTGCGCGAGCTGGCGTTGCGCCGCACGGCCGATCGGGTCGATGCCCAGATGCGCGAGTATCGCGCCGACCAGTCGATCAGCCGCGTATGGCAAGCGCGGGAGCGCCTGCTGGTATGCGTCGGTCCAGGGCCCGAGGCGGCCACGCTGGTGCGTTCGGCGGCGCGGCTGGCCGCCAGCCTGAAGGCGGACTGGCTTGCGGTGTATGTGGAGACGCCGCGCCTGCAGCGCCTGCCGGCGTCGCGCCGCGGGCCGGCGATCAGGGCGATCAAGGCGCTCAAGCTGGCTCAGGAACTTGGCGCGGAAACCGCCACGCTCGACGGCGCCGATGTGGCGGCGACGCTGCTCGGCTATGCGCAGGTGCGTAACGTGTCGAAATTGGTGCTCGGCGCGTCGTCTGCCCGCCGGCGTTGGCAATTCTGGCGTAAGCCCTTGTCGGAGCAGCTGGCGCACAGATCGACCGAATCCGACGTGTATGTGATTCGGCGCGAGCTCGAGCATGCGCCCGCATCGGCCAGCACGGAGGCCAGCGCCGAGAGCGGCCTCGTTGGCGAAATGCCGCAGGCCAGGTGGGGCAGCCCGCTCAGTGCTTACGGCTGGGCTGCGGCCGCGTGCGGGGCGATGACGCTGGTGGCTGCGTCACTGGTGCCGTTTCTCGAGCTGTCGAACGTGGTCATGCTGTATCTGTTGTGCGTGATCCTGGCGGCCATGCGCCTGGGGCGGGGGCCGAGCGTGCTGATCTCGTTTCTGAGCGTGATGGCGTTCGACTTCTTTTTCGTGCCGCCGAAATTTTCCTTTTCGGTCTCGGACACCCAATACCTGCTGACCTTCGCCGTGATGCTCACGGTAGCGCTGGTGACCAGTCACTTGACCACCAGCCTGCATCAGCAGGCGCGCGTGGCGACCTGGCGCGAGCGACGGACCGCGGCGATGTACGCGATGGCGCGCGAGCTGGCCGCGGCGCTGACCACCGCGCAGATTCTGGAGATCGGCGAGCGCCACGTCCGCGAAGTGTTTCAGGCGAGGGTGGCACTGCTGCTGCCCGACAGCAGCGCGAAGGTCCGCCAGCCGGTGGAGGATGCCGACCCGGCTCACCTGCCGGCCCATCTCGACGAGGATGTCGCGCAATGGGTGTACGACCAGCAAAAGCCCGCCGGCATGGGCACCGACACGTTGCCAGCGGCCGATGCGCTGTATGTGCCGCTGCGCGCGCCGATGCGCACGCGCGGCGTACTGGCGCTGGCGCCCCGGAACGCCCGGCAGTTCGCGGTGCCCGAGCAGCAGCGCCTGCTCGATACGTTTGCCGCGCAGATTGCCCTGGCGCTCGAGCGCGTGCATTACGTCGAGATCGCTCAGGACGCGCTGGTCAATATGGAATCCGAGCGCCTGCGCAATTCGCTGTTATCGGCAATTTCGCATGATCTGCGTACCCCGTTGACTGCCATCGTGGGCTTTGCCAGCATGCTCGCGCGTGACGAGCGTTTGCCGAATCAGACGCGCGCCGAGTTGATCGAAGCGTTATATGAAGAAGCGTTGCGCATGAACGGGTTGGTCACGAATCTGCTCGATATGGCTCGCCTGCAGGCCGGCGGCGTGCCGCTGAACAAGCAATGGCAGATGCTGGAAGAAGTGATTGGCACGGCGCTGCGGGCCTGCCGGTTGCCGCTGGCCGAGCATGACGTCAAGGTGATGTTGGCGCCGGGGTTGCCGCTGCTCAATTTCGACGCCGTTCTGCTCGAGCGCCTGTTCACCAATTTGCTGGAGAACGCGGCCAAGTACACGCCGCCGGGCTCCAGCATAGAAATCGACGTGCGGCGCGCCGGCGACCAGGTGCTCGCCACCATTACCGATAACGGGCCTGGACTGCCGCCGGGCATGGAGGCGCGGGTGTTCGACAAGTTCACGCGCGGCGAAACCGAATCGGCCAAGCCGGGCGTGGGACTGGGGCTGGCGATTTGCCGGGCCATCGCCGAGGCGCACGGCGGTAAAATCAAGGCCGAGAATCTTGCCGGCCGCGGCGCCCGGTTTATCCTGAGCCTGCCGATCGAGCCGATGCCGGCCGAGATGGATGTCGCCGCCTGGTCGGGCGAGCCGTCCACTGAATTCCAGTCACCCGCAAGCGAACATGAGTGAGCCGTCAGTATCGGTGGTGGTCATCGAAGACGAAAAGCAGATCCGCCGTTTTCTGCGGGCTTCGCTCGAGGCCGAGGGCATGCAGGTCCATGAGGCCGACACGGGCCGCCAGGGCCTGATCGAGGCGGCCACGCGCAAGCCGGATCTGGCGATCGTCGACCTGGGACTGCCCGATATCGACGGGCTCGAGGTCATCCGGGAACTGCGCACCTGGAGCGCGTTGCCGATCATCGTCCTGTCGGCGCGCAGCGAGGAGCGCGAGAAGGTCGCGGCGCTGGACGCCGGGGCCGACGATTATCTGAGCAAGCCGTTCGGCGTGTCGGAATTGCTGGCACGCATCCGCGCCCAGTTGCGCCGGCATTATCGCGCCGGCAGTGCGTCCGAGGCACAGGGCGAGTCGTTCGCCTTCGGCGACATCGAGCTTGACCTGGTGCGGCGCCGCGTCGTGCGTGGCGGCGTGGCGATCCACCTCACGCCGATCGAGTACCGCCTGCTCGTTACACTGGTGCGCCACGCAGGGCGCGTGTTGACGCACCGCCAGTTGCTCAAGGAGGTGTGGGGGCCGTCGCACGTCGACAGTAACCATTATCTGCGCATCTACATGGGCCATTTGCGGCAGAAGCTGGAAGTCGATCCGGCTCAGCCGAGGCATATCCTGACCGAGACGGGCGTGGGCTACCGGCTCGAGGTCGACGCTTAGCACCCTCCAGCTTTGCTAGAATGTGCCCGGTTCGTTCAGCGCGGAGCGAACCGACGGCGGGATGGCCCGTGCGTCGCCTCATCATTCGCGGGGACAGCCCCGGATTTTCAGTCGGAGGCTGTCATGGCCTGGATTCTCCTTCTCCTCGCCGGTTGCTTCGAAGTCGCCTGGGCCGTCGGCCTCAAATATTCGCACGGCTTCTCCCGTTTGTGGCCATCCATATTGACGATCATCGGCATGGTGGCCAGCGTTTGGCTGCTGGCGCTGGCCATGCGTACGCTGCCGCTGGGTACCGCCTATGCGATATGGACCGGTATCGGTGCGATCGGCTCGTTCGTGCTTGGCATCATGCTGTTTGGCGAGGCGCTCAGCGCGGCCCGCCTGGGCAGCGCGGTGCTGATTTTCGCGGGTCTGATCGGCCTGAAACTGTCGGCCGCGTAGCGCGGATTCGATGCGGCGTATCCGGCGTATCCGGCGCAGTCCAGGTGCGCTGTCAGCCCGGCAGCGCCGCTGTCGCGCGGCGATTGCAGGCCGGCGCCTGGCGTGAGAATCCTCTGACTGTTGCCGATAGCACGAAAACCCGTCGAATAGCGCCTGCACGTCGCGGCGAGCGGGAGCATAATGAAACGCATGTAGGCCTCCTCGCGAGAGAATCATGCTCGAATCCATTGCACTCGGCGCCGGCTTGTCCTGGGCCAGCGGTCTGCGCTTGTATCTGACCGTGTTTTGCGCCGGCCTGCTGGCTCGGCTGGGGTGGCTGCATTTGCCGCCGACGCTCGAGGTTCTGAGTTCCTCGTGGGTGATCGGGTTGGCAGGGGTGCTGGCGGTGGTGGAGTTTTTCGCCGACAAGATTCCGGTGGTCGACACCGTGTGGGATGCGGTTCACACGTTCATCCGGATTCCGGCCGGTATTTTGCTGGCGGCCGGCGCCATGGGGCAGATGGATCCGGCGGTGACGGTGAGCGCCGGTCTGCTGGGCGGTGCATTGGCCGGTACCTCGCACCTGACCAAGGCGGGCACGCGTGCCTTGATCAACACCTCGCCCGAGCCGCTATCCAACCTGGCCGCTTCCGGGGTCGAGGATGTCTCGGCGCTGGGGGGATTGAGTCTGGCGTTCTTCTCTCCACTGTTGTTCCTGTTGCTTCTGCTGCCGTTTTTGCTGCTGGCGGCCTGGTGGCTGCCCCGGCTGTGGCGCGGCTGGCGCAGCGCGATCAGCCTGGTCCGGCCGCGGCATGAGGGCGGCGGTTTCCGGGCCTGATGCCGCGATGAATTTTCCGGGGTTGGCGCGCCAGGCGTGGCGCATGTTGCGGCGCGACTGGCGCGCCGCAGAGTTGCATTTGCTGTCGGTGGCATTGGTGCTGGCGGTGGCTGCCCTGTCCAGCGTCGGCTTTCTGGCCGATCGCATGAGACTCGGTTTGGCGCAGGACGCGCACCAGATGCTGGGCGCGGATCTGGTCGTGCGCGGCGATGCGCCGCTGGCGCCCGATTTCGCCCAACACGCCACGCAGCTTGGGCTGCGAACTGCCCAAACCGCGGTTTTTCCCAGTATGGTCACTGCCGTGCCGGCCGATGGCGGGGAGGCTCCCGGCCGGCTGGTGTCGCTCAAGGCGGTTTCGTCAGGCTATCCATTGCGCGGCCAATTGCGTATCGCGCGCACTCCCGGGGACTCGTCATCGGCCGGCGTGGCTGCCGATGGCATTCCCGCGCCGGGTACCGTGTGGGTCGACCGGGCATTGCTCGAGGCGCTGCACTTGCAGCTTGGCGGCACCGTCCGGATCGGTACCCGCTCGTTCGTCGTCGGCGCACGCATCACGCGCGAGATGGATCGCGGCTTCGGATTCAGCAGTCTCGCGCCGCGCGTGATGATGCGCCTCGACGAGTTGCCGTCGACTGGCCTGGTGCAATTCGGCAGCCGCATTACCTATCGTTTGCTGGTCGCCGGTGCAAGCGCGCCGATGGCGGCGTATCAGCGCTGGGCCGAGCCGGTGATCCGGACGCAGCGGGGCGTGCAGCTCGAAACCCTGCAGGGGCAGCCGCAAATGCAGCAAACCCTGGAGCGGGCCGATCGCTTCCTGTCGCTGGTCGCGCTGCTGGCCGCCGTACTGGCTGCGGTGGCGATCGGCATTGCCGCGCATCGCTACAGCGCGCGGCATCTGGACAGTTGTGCTGTGATGCGCTGCCTGGGCATTGGGCGCGGAGCTCTGCGCGCCATGGTTGCGCTCGAATTCATCTACCTGGGGGCGGCCGGCAGCGTGCTCGGCGTGCTGGCTGGGTACGTTGTCCATGGGCTGTTGCTGCATCAACTGAGCGGCCTGGTGCCGGCCGATCTGCCGCCGCCGTCGTGGCGGCCGGCGGCGCTGGGCGTGGCCAGCGGGCTGTCATTGTTGCTGGGGTTTGCGTTGCCGCCATTGCTGCCGCTGGCGCGGGTCTCGCCGTTACGGGCCTTGCGTCGCGAGTGGGGCGGCGCAGCGCGTAGTGGCTGGCTGGCCTACGGCCTGAGCGGTCTGGTGTTCGCCGGTCTGCTGCTGTTCGCGGCGCGCAACGTGCGATTGGGCGCGATGGTGGCCGGCGGATTTGTCGGTGGGGCCCTGGTGTTTGGCCTGCTGGCGTGGCTGAGCATCGGCGCGCTGGCGCGGTGGGCGCATCGGCCGCATGCCGCCGGCGGCCGCGGTATTGGCTGGCGGTATGCGATCGCAGGACTGCATCGGCGCGGCCTGGGCAGCGCGCTCCAGGTGGTGGCGTTGACGCTGGGGTTGATGGCTTTGTTGTTGCTGGCCATCACTCGCAATGACCTGATCGCGGGGTGGCGGCAGTCGACGCCGCCGGGCGCGCCCAACCGTTTCGTGATCGACATTCAGACCGGCCAGCAAGCGCAGGTGGCCCGGCAATTGCAGACCGCCGGCATGACCGACGCGAAATTGTGGCCGATGGTCAAGGCGCGCCTGACCGGGATCAACGGGCGGGCCGTGACCGGTGCCAATTACACCGACCCGCGCGCGCGCCGGCTGGCCGAGCGCGAATTCAATCTCTCCTATACGAATGAGCTCCCGCCGGACGACCGCATCGAAGGCGGGCAGTGGTTTGGCGCCAGTGCCGGGGCGCCGCAGATTTCGCTGGAAGCCGGTATCGCGAAAACCCTGGGCGTGAAGCTGGGCGATCACCTGCGATTTGAAGTCGCGGGGCAGGTCATCGAGGCGCCCGTCACCAGTTTGCGCAAGGTGGATTGGGGGTCGATGCGCGTCAATTTCTTCGTTTTGATGCCCCCCAGCGCGCTGCAGGATTTTCCGGCGACCTGGATCACTGCGTTTCATCTTGCGCCGGGACAGCAGCACATCGTGGATAATCTGCTGCGTGCGATGCCGAATCTGACGGTGATCGATACCGGTGCGTTGCTCGACAAAGTGCAGCATGTCGTGAATCAGGTAATCGATGCGGTCCAGTCATTGTTCGTCTTCACTTTGGCCGCCGGCTTGCTGGTTTTGTATGCGGCGCTATCCGGCACGCGCGACGAGCGCATGCGTGAGTCCGGCGTGTTGCGTGCATTGGGCGCGTCGGCGCGCCAAATCGGCGCGATTCACCGCGCCGAGCTGGTGACGGTAGGCGCGCTGGCGGGGCTGTTGGCCGCGGCCGGCGCGGCATTGCTGGGTTGGCTGCTGGCGCGCGAGGTATTCGACTTCAGTCTGGCGTTGAACCCGTGGCTGGTGCTGGTCGGGGTCGGCGGCGGCATTTTGTGCGCGCTGGCGGGCGGCTGGAGCGGCCTGCGCACGGTATTGCGGCAATCGGCCCTGCGTACGCTGCGAGAAATTTGATTGAATTGGTAGAGACAGATCATCGATGGCAACGAATTCCGAAACAACCGACGCGCCAGCCGCCGAGCAGGCGCCGAGCGCCTTCTCATTGCTGGGCGGAGAGCAGGCGGTGCGAACTCTGGTCGACCGCTTTTATGATTTGATGGATCTCGAGCCGGAATTTGCTGGCATACGCCAGTTGCACCCTGAGTCGCTCGACGGCTCGCGCGATAAGCTTTTCTGGTTTCTGTGCGGCTGGCTGGGCGGGCCGGATCACTATATCGAGCGTTTCGGCCATCCGCGCTTGCGGGCGCGCCATCTGCCGTTCGCCATCGCCAGCGACGAGCGCGACCAGTGGCTGCGGTGCATGGCATGGGCGATGCAGGATACGGGCGTGCCGCAGGCACTGCAGGAGCGGCTGATGCAGGCGTTTTTCCAGACGGCCGACTGGATGCGTAACCGCGCGGGGTGAGACCCGTGCGATATCGTTGATCAACGCGACGCGGGAGGGAGTTGATGGCTACCGAGGCCTTGTTTCGCAGTGACGCCTATTTGCAGGAATGCATGTCGATCGTGACCCGGGTCGATGAAACCGGCATTGCATTGGATCGCACCGTGTTTTATCCGCATGGCGGCGGCCAGGCCGGCGACGCCGGATGGCTGGTGCTGCCCGACGGCGCGCGCCTGGCGATTGCCGATACGCGCAAATCGAAGCATCCCGAGGCTACCCCCGACGACGCGGTGCACCTGCCCGCGCCAGGCCAGGAGGCGCTGCTGCAGACGCTGGTGGCGGGCATGCCGGTTGCCGCGCAGATCGACTGGACTCGCCGCTATCGGCACATGCGTTTTCACACAGCGTCGCATCTGATGTGCGCGGTTTTGCCGTATCCGGTCGATGGCTGCAGCATTACGACCGAGTATGCGCGGCTGGATTTCGTCACTAACGAGCCGATTGCGCGCGAGACCGTCGAGGCGGGACTGGCGGCGCTGGTGGCGGGGGCGCACCCGGTGACGATCGACTCGATCAGCGACGAGGAGCTCGAGGCGCGGCCGGAGCTGGTGCGGACCATGAGCGTCAAGCCGCCGAGCGGACTGGGGCGGGTGCGGCTGGTGCATGTCGAGGACGTCGATCTGCAGCCTTGCGGCGGAACGCATGTGGCCAACACACGGGAGGTGGGCGAGATGCGGGTCGCCAAGATCGAAAAGAAAACCGCGCGCACGCGCCGTATCGTATTGGAGCTGGCATGAGCGCACCCATCGATGCCTGGCAGGAAGTGCTCGATTTCTGGTTCGGCGCGCCTGGCTCGCCAGAATTCAATGCCGAGCGGAGTTTGTGGTTCACCAAGTCGCCGGCTACCGATCAGGCGATCGGGCGCACGTTCGGCGCGCTTCATGCACGCGCGCTCGACGGGCAACTCAACGCGTGGGCCGAGGCGCCGGCCAGCGCCTGTGCGTTGATCGTGTTGCTCGATCAGTTCTCGCGCAATCTTTATCGGGACGACGCGCGTGCCTTTGCCGGCGATGCGCAGGCCCTCGCGCTGGCGCGGCGCATGGTGGATACCGGAGCCGACAGCCAGTTGCCGACGCCGTATCACCGCTGGTTCGTGTATCTGCCGTTCGAGCATGACGAAAGCCTGCAGAGCCAGCGCGAGTCGCTGCGCCTGTTTGGCTTGCTGGCGCAACGCGAGCAGGTCGCTAGCCCCCTCGAGTGGGCGCGCAAGCACGCCGAAGTGATCGAGCGATTCGGCCGATACCCGCACCGCAATCGCGCGCTGGGCCGGGTATCGACGCCCGAGGAGGAGGCTTTCCTGAGGTTGCCGGGATCGTCGTTTTGAGCCGTCCCGGGGGCGCTCAGACTTGATCGCGCTGCTGTGACCAGCGATCGACCTGGGCCGGCTTGAAACTCGCGAGACGATCGAGCAGCGTGGCCGGTTCGTCGGCGATCTGCAATTGATCGAGCTGGGCGCGCTGCAGGAAATTCTCGGTGACCATGTGCTGCAGGAAGCCAAGCAGCGGGTCGTAGTAGTGCTCGACGTTGAGCAGGCCGATCGGCTTGGCATGGTAGCCGATCTGCAGCCAGGTGAAGACTTCGAACAGTTCCTCGCAGGTGCCGATTCCGCCGGGCATGGCAATGAATGCATCGGCCTGGTCGGCCATCATCTGCTTGCGCTGGTGCATGTTCGCAACCACGTGCAACTCGGTCAGGCCGTGGTGCCCCACTTCCTTTTTCAGCAAGGCTTCGGGAATGACGCCGATGGCCTGGCCGCCGTGCTCGAGGACGGCGTCTGCCACGACACCCATCAGGCCGACCTTGCCGCCGCCATAGATCAGGCGGATCCCACGCTCGGCCAGCCGACGGCCGAGCAAGGCCGCGGCCTGCGCATAGGCCGGGCGCACGCCGGTGCTGGCGCCGCAGTAGACGCAGACCGACCGCATCATGCTGCCCGCTCCGCGTCCTGCTCGCGGGCCATCTTGTCGAACAGTTCGCGCGAGCGCCCGCGCAGATAGGGGGCCATCAGCGAGAGGATGTGGTAGCTGGCCAGCCGCAGGTCGGCGCCGATTTCCTCGGGGTCGTTGTATTTTCGCGGGTTCATGACGAATTGATAGGACAGCCAATAAGTGGAGATGACGACCATATTGGTGGTCAGCGGCTCGATTTCGCCGGGCTTGATATCCATTTCACCGTCGGCCACCAGCAGGTCGCACATCTCCCGCGCGAAGCGCTGCTTGTGAATGATGATCTGCTTGAAGTGGGTCTCGAGCGTGCGGTTGCGCGCCAGCAGGTCGTTCAGGTCGCGATACAGGAAGCGGTATTGCCACAGGAAACCGATCAGGTATTGCAGGTAGGTCCAGACCTCGTCGATCAGCGGCTTGTGATCGTCGGGCAGGCGCAGGCGCCGTTCGATTTCATGTTCGAACTGCGCAAAGATGCTGTTGATGATGTCGTCTTTGTTACGGAAATGGTAGTAAAGATTGCCGGGGCTGATTTTCATCTCCTCGGCAATCGTGGTTGTGGTGACGTTGGGTTCGCCGATGTCATTGAACAATCTCAGCGAAACTTCGAGAATCCGTTCGCGAGTACGGCGCGGCGGTTTTGCTTCCATGACTGGCGGCCCGGTATGCGGAGGAGCTTCCGCTAGCGTTTATCGGAATGTTTTCCGATTGATTATACCCGGCGCGATTGGGCTGCCAAGCTCGTTTTAGCCTCAAGGGCATGGAGGATGCGGGCCGCGCCGCATCTCACGCGGTTTGCGCGACGGGCCCGGCGTTGGCGCTGCGTGGGTGCAGGTGGGCGAGAAACTCCATCGACGCAGCTTGCCAGGAGAAACGCTCGGCCCAGGCGCGGGCGCCCTGGCGCGGCACTTTCAGCGCGTTCAGGCAAGCTTCGCGCAGATCTTCGTGTAGCGCGCCAGCGCTTCCCGGGGCGCTGCCGGCGAGCACGTCGATCGGGCCAGTCACCGGGTAGGCGGCGACCGGCAGGCCGCAGGCCATTGCTTCGAGCAGGACCAGGCCGAAGGTGTCGGTTTTGCTGGGAAACACGAACACGTCGGCCGAGGCATAGACCTTGGCCAATTCAGGCTGCGAGAGCATGCCGAGGTAATTGACGTCGGGGTAGCGCGAGCGCAGATGGGCCAGTTGAGGGCCCTCGCCGGCCACCCACTTGGAGCCGGGCAGGTCGAGCGCGAGAAATGCTTCGATGTTTTTTTCGACCGCGACGCGCCCGACGTATAGAAAAATCGGATGGGAGGTGTTCAGGACATGGGATTCCTGCGGGTGGAAGATGTCCAGGTCCACGCCACGGGTCCAAAGCGTCACATTCTTGAAGCCGTTCGCTTCGAGGTCGCGCTTGACGACCGGTGTGGGCGCCATCACCGCTTGCGAGCGGCTATGAAACCAGCGCAGAAAGCGGTAGGTCGCCGACAGCGGGATGCCGAAGCGCGCCTGAACGTATTCCGGAAAGCGCGTGTGATAGGCGGTAGTGAACGGAAAGCCGTTGCGCACTGCCCAGCGGCGGGCGGCCAGACCGAGCGGGCCCTCGGTGGCGATGTGCAGGGCGTCCGGACGAAAGGTCTCGACCCGCTGCGTAAAACGCTGCGCCGGCAGGATCGACAGGCGGATCTCGGGGTACGTGGGGCACGGTACGGTACGGAACTCGAGCGGCGTGAGCATTTCCACGGTGTGGCCAAGCAGTTGAAGCTGCGCGGTGGTGTTTTTCAGCGTGCGGACCACGCCATTGATTTGCGGCTCCCAGGCGTCGGTAACGATCATGATTCTCATAAGGATGCCTCTCGGTCGCTCATTGAAAATAAAAGGGCGTTGTTAAACGGTGGTACGGCTTTTGAGTGTCTGCGCGGCGGCGCCTTGCCGCTGCGTCCAGTAGACGATGCGCAGTTCGCCCTCGTCGGTCTCCACGAGCGCGGACAGACTCTCGACCCAATCGCCGTCGTTGCAGTAAAGGACGCCGTCGATATCGCGTATTTCAGCTTTATGGATGTGCCCGCATACGACGCCGTCGCAGCCGCGCCGGCGCGCCTCGTCGGCCATTACGTGTTCGAACGCGGAGATGAAATTGACCGCGTTTTTCACCTGATGCTTGAGATATTGCGACAGCGACCAGTACGGAAAGCCGAGCCGGTGACGCACGCGATTGAACCAGCGGTTGAGCACCAGCACCATTGTGTAGAGCGAGTCGCCCAGGTAAGCGAGCCATTTGGCGTGCTGGACCACGCCGTCGAACAGGTCGCCATGAGTGATCCACAGGCGCTGGCCGGCCAGCGTGGTGTGAAACGCTTCATCGCGTACTGCGATGTCGCCAAACGCCAGCCCGCAAAATTGCCGCGCGACTTCGTCGTGATTGCCCGGCACATAGGTGACCTGCGTGCCTTTGCGGGCTTTGCGCAGCAACTTCTGTACGACGTCGTTGTGCGCCTGCGGCCAGTGCCAACCCTTGCGAAGATGCCAGCCGTCGATGATGTCGCCCACGAGGTAGAGGTAGTCGGATTCGTGGTGGCGCAGGAAATCGAGCAGGTAATCAGCCTGGCATCCGTTGGTGCCGAGGTGGATGTCGGACAGCCAGATCGCCCGATAACGTCGAGCGTTCTCGGGCGGCGGGCTGTGCCGGTCCGTATCGGGGTCGTCGTGACGCAACCCGCTCGGGCTCACGAAGGGACGCTCGACCGGAAAGTTGTCACTCTGGCGAGCCAGGGTGCGCGAAAACATTCTGTGTGGTGTCGTCATGCCGACCGTCCATCGCAATCAACATGACCGCATTGCGCCATGCCGATGTGAAATGCCGATGACAGTCACAATGTGAAGCGCGCTGTTGTGCTTTGCCAACAGCGGCGGATGACGTGGTCCGGATCGCGCCGCACTGCGCGTGCGGACACTTTTGTCGACCCGACGCGACTTGCGCGGTGTCTTTGCCGGGATGGGGGATGCGTGCGCGCGGTCAGGCGGGCCTGGGGACGCTCGGCGTTTCGATGACGCTGACGAGCCGTGTGCCGGCCAGACGGTCGTGCAGGAACTGACGGTCGCGGTCGATGAACATGGTGCAGGCCCATAGCGCCACCCAGGCGCTCGCCACGCCAACGCTGCTCCAGTCCTTGATGCCGAACAGCCAATCCAGCGCCATGCCGGGCACAAACCACAGCCAGCAAAGACAATAGCGCAGCACGGCGCGAGGCAGCGAAACCGCACGCAGGTCGGCGCCGACGACGCGGATTTTCCAGGTTTTCATCGGCAGGGTCTGGCCGCCGTGGCGCCAGAACCACGTGAAGTACGCGCCGAGGACCAGGAACAGCCAGAGTTGCAGCGCATGACGGTACATCAGTGCGCTGCGTTGCTGTGTCAGGGTGCTGAACAGGTAGCCGGTGATGAACAGCACGCCGAACAGGATCAACGCTTCATAAATCACGCAGAGCACGCGCCGACGCAATGTCGGCACGGCGAGCAGGGCCGGGGCGGCGGGACAGGGCGCAGTGGCGTGGGTGGAATCGGACATTGCGGCGCGTGGTCGGTTACGGAGTATCGGGCGGCGACTGACGAGTGCCTCGGTTGGCCGACATTATCTGCCAGAAATGCCGGTTCGAGGGGACTGTCGCCGCGACGAGAAGGTGATTGCCGCGGCCGGCCCGCTCTCAATGCTGATAGAGATCGGAGTTGACCGGCGATGGCGGCGAGGACGGCAGCGCCGCAGGGGCCGAGGCAGGCAGTGCCGAGGCGGCTGCCGGGGCGCTGGCGGCCTGGGCTGCGCGGCGGTGGACCGCGTCGTAGGGATTCTGAACGCCGGGCTTGCCGCTGGGCGGCGCCGTGACGACGCTGGGTCGCTTGCGATCACGATATTCCGCCGCTAGCCGCTTCTTCTGAGCCTCTGACAATTGCTGGTATTTTTTCCAAGCCTCGGCCTTGGCGTCGGGCGGCAGCGACTTTGCATTGAGATAGTTTTCGCGGGCGATACGCTTTTGCTGCGGTGTCAGCCTGAGCCAGGCGCGCATGCGTTCGTGCAGCCGGTCACGGCCGGCCGGCGACAGTTTGTGATACCGCCGGGCAATGGCGAGCCACTTGTCGCGCTGGAACTGGCTCATATGCCCCCAACTGTCTGCCAATGGGGCGAGCGCGCTCTTTTGGGCCGGCGTCAGGGCCAGCCAGGCCGCCGAGAGCTTCACCGGGGCGGCGGCCTGCGACGCACCGCCTGCCGACGCGCCGACGGCTGCTCCGACCTGTGTGGATGGCATGACCGGGGAGGGACCGGCCGGGAGCCGGGCGGGACGCCACCATACCACCGCGCCGACGATGGCGGCGATGACCAGCAATGTCAGCAGGAGAGGGCGGGTGCGGATCGTCACGGGGCGTTTGGAGACGGCGCTATCGGGCGTCGTGCTTGAGATAGACGTCGAAGCCGTGGTCCAGGTAGGCGGACAACGGCAGTTCGTCGCTCATGACCGCCGCGTCGATATCCGCCATATCGTTGATGTGCTGCTGCCGCTCCCAGTAGCTGATGCCAGCCAGGACGAGGATCAGCGCGAACAGCGGCAACAGCAGGCCAAAGCGATTGAGCAATCCGCCACGCCGCGCATTGCCGGCGCTCAGGCCGAGCGGCGCTCCCATTGCGGTGACCAGCACCGGTTCGCGCACCACTCGTGCCTCAGGCTTCTTGCGGGCGATAGCCTGTCGGCGTGCGGCAGCCAGCCGCTCGGCCGCCCCTGCGGGCAGTTGACTGGCGGACTCATCCAATGCCTGCCGGATCTGGTAGGCGAAGCGAATTTCCTCTGGGTCGGGCGTGTGGCTCATAATTTGATTCCTTGCGCCTTCAACGCATGTGCCAGCGCATGGGTGGCGCGAGAGCAATGCGTCTTGACACTGCCTTCGGAGCACCCCATGGCGGCAGCGGTTTCGGCGACATCCATATCTTCCCAATAACGCATTAGGAATGCTTCCCGTTGACGCATCGGCAGTTTCTTAATTTCGTTTTCAATCAACGACAGGGTTTCGGCACGGGAAACCTGGTCTTCCGTGCTTTCCGACTGGGTTGACCCGTCCTCGGATTGGAAGGTTTCCAGCAGATCGAAATCGTCGCGCTCTTCGTCGGAATTAAGACTGGAGAACAGTGAAATCCAGGTATTGCGTACTTTTTGACGACGGAAGTAGTCAAAAATGACGTTCTGGAGGATGCGCTGAAACAATAGCGGCAAGTCTGCGGCCGGCTTGTCGCCGTATTTTTCTGCCAGCCGGATCATGGCGTCCTGAACGACATCCAATGCCGCATCGTCGTCCCTGACGGCGAAAACGGCTTGTTTGAAGGCGCGCCGCTCGATATTTTCGAGAAAATCCGCCAGTTCTTTGTCAGATGCCATCCAGGTCGGCCAAAACGATCAAATGCAGCAAGTGCTTAAACGGAGCGGATCGTAACAAAATTTGCTTGGCTTGTACCGCGTTTTGTGATTTTGCGACATTATCGCCGGCAAAAGCGGCTTTTTGCGGGCCAATGGTACGCGCAAACTGCCGGCAGCGCTTGACCAATCGGCGACGACAGATTATCGTTCCGAGTTCGCGACATAAAGTGATTGTCTCAATATCGGCGCAGCCTATCCGGAGCGCCAATCATTCAGACGCGCCGCTTGAACCCGTGCCACAAGCCCGAGGAGAGAGCATCCGATCAAATTTTTTGCCGAAAACTTGAAAGGTTGACGATGAACATGCCAAGCGCGGAATTTTCCGAAGCGGACGCTTCTCGACATCAAGCCCCCGAACTCATTGGCGCCGAAATTCTCGTGCGCGCCTTGCAGGAAGAAGGGGTGGAGTACATCTGGGGTTACCCGGGCGGCTCCGTGCTCTACATCTACGACGAACTCTACAAGCAGGACAGGATCCAGCATATCCTGGTGCGCCACGAGCAGGCAGCAGTGCATGCCGCGGACGCCTATTCCCGCTCCACCGACAAGGTCGGCGTGTGTCTGGTCACCTCGGGTCCTGGCGTGACCAACGCGGTCACCGGGATCGCCACCGCGTATATGGATTCCGTCCCGATGGTGGTCATCACCGGGCAGGTGCCGACCGCGGCGATCGGCCAGGATGCGTTCCAGGAGTGCGATACGGTCGGGATCACCCGGCCGTGCGTGAAGCATAACTTCCTGGTCAAGGATCCGCGCGACCTTGCCGCCACCATCAAAAAGGCGTTCTATATCGCCCGTACCGGCCGGCCCGGCCCGGTGCTGGTCGATATTCCGAAGGACGTCTCCAAGGCCAAGGCGCCTTTCGAGTATCCCAAGACGATCTCGCTGCGTTCGTACAATCCGGTCACCAAGGGCCATTCCGGTCAGATTCGCAAGGCCGTCAACCTGTTGCTGCAGGCCAAGCGCCCCTATATCTACACCGGCGGCGGCGTGATTCTTGCCAACGCGTCGAAGGAGCTGAACCAGTTTGCCGACCTGCTGGGATACCCGGTCACCAATACCCTGATGGGGCTGGGCGGCTATCGCGCGAGCGACCCCAAGTTTCTCGGCATGCTGGGCATGCATGGCACCTACGAAGCCAATATGGCGATGCAGAATTGCGATGTGCTGATCGCCGTGGGCGCACGTTTCGATGACCGGGTGATTGGCAATCCGGCGCACTTCGCCGAGTCGCCGCGCAAGATCATCCACGTCGACATCGACCCGTCGTCGATTTCCAAGCGCGTCAAGGTCGACATTCCGATCGTCGGTGACGTCAAGGAAGTGTTGCGCGAGATGATCGATCACCTGCAAACGGCCGAGCATGGTCCGGACGGTGCGGCGCTCGATGCCTGGTGGAAGCAGATCGAAACGTGGCGCGCGCGTGATTGCCTCAAATACGATCGCGACAGCGAGATCATCAAGCCGCAATATGTCGTCGAAAAACTGCACGAGCTGACCCACGGCGAGGCGTACGTCTGTTCCGACGTCGGCCAGCATCAGATGTGGGCGGCGCAGTACTACAAATTCGACAAGCCGCGCCGCTGGATCAACTCCGGCGGGCTGGGCACGATGGGTTTCGGCCTGCCCGCGGCGATGGGCGTGAAGATGGCGCATCCGGATGCCGAGGTTGCTTGCATCACCGGCGAAGGCTCGATCCAGATGTGCATCCAGGAGCTCTCGACCTGCCTGCAGTACAGCACGCCGATCAAGATCATCGCCCTGAACAACCGATACCTCGGCATGGTTCGTCAGTGGCAGCAAATCGAATACAGCAAGCGCTATTCGCATTCGTACATGGATGCGCTGCCCGATTTCGTCAAGCTCGCCGAGGCGTATGGTCACGTCGGCATACGCGTCGACAAGACCTCGGACGTGGAGGGCGCTCTGAAAGAGGCGTTGCGTCTCAAGGATCGTACGGTATTTCTGGACTTTCAAACGGACCCGACGGAAAACGTCTGGCCCATGGTGCAGTCGGGCAAGGGCATCACCGAGATGCTGCTTGGCTCGGAGGACCTATAGCGCGTGCCATGACCGAGCCCGCTGGCGCGGGTTCGGGCGGCGCGGCGATTTTGTCACCAGAACAACCGGATACCAACCATGAGGCACATAATTTCTGTTTTGCTGGAGAATGAGGCGGGCGCGCTCTCGCGCGTGGTGGGCCTGTTCTCCGCGCGGGGCTACAACATTGAAACGCTGACCGTGGCGCCCACGGAGGATCGCTCCTTGTCGCGCATGACGGTGGTCACGAACGGCTCGGACGACGTGGTCGAGCAGATCACCAAACACCTGAATCGTCTGATCGAAGTCGTCAAGGTGGTCGACCTGACCGAGGGGTCGCACATCGAACGCGAACTGATGCTGATCAAGGTGCGCTCGGTCGGCAAGGAACGCGAAGAAATGAAGCGCATGGCGGACATTTTCCGCGGGCGCATCATCGATGTGACGGAGAAGACGTATACGATCGAACTGACTGGCGATGCTTCCAAGCTGGATGCCTTCCTGGAAGCGATCGATCAGACGGCTATCCTGGAAACCGTACGCACCGGCGGCTCGGGGATCGGTAGGGGGGAGCGCATTCTAAAGGTGTAAATTAAAAAGAGGTGGCATGAAAGACTGGCTGTCGTTTGACAAGATGATCACACCGGTCATCCTCAAGATCGTCTACATCCTGGCCATGATCGCAGTGGTAGTCTCCGGGGTCATCACCCTGTTGCGCGGCGAGTTCTGGCATGCCATCGGCATCATCGTATTTGGTTTGCTCGGCGTGCGGGTGTACTGCGAGTTGTTGATACTTCTGTTCAGAATCCACGAGAATCTGGTTGAGATCAATCACAGCTTGAAAAACAAGTGAAAGCAGCGCGCATCTCGGGCGGGGCCGCCACGGTTACATATTATTGAGTTCGATTTACGGGACAATTCCATGAAAGTTTATTACGACAAAGACGCAGACCTCTCCCTGATCAAAGGCAAGCAAGTCACGATCATTGGCTACGGTTCGCAAGGCCACGCCCACGCACTGAACCTGAAAGACAGCGGCGTGAACGTCACCGTCGGCCTGCGCCGCGGCGGCGCCTCCTGGAACAAGGCAGTCAATGCCGGCTTGACGGTCAAGGAAGTCGCCGAAGCCGTCAAGGGCGCCGATATCGTCATGATGCTGCTGCCCGATGAGCAGATCGCCGAGGTTTATCAGCGCGAAGTCGCATCGAACATCAAGGAAGGCGGCGCGCTCGCATTCGCCCACGGCTTCAACGTGCACTACGGTTGCGTGGTGCCCCGTGCTGACCTCGATGTGATCATGATCGCTCCCAAGGCACCTGGCCACACCGTTCGCTCGACCTACACCCAGGGTGGCGGCGTGCCGCACCTGATCGCTGTCGCGCAGGACAAGTCCGGCGCCGCTCGCGACATCGCCCTGTCGTACGCCGCAGCCAATGGCGGCGGTCGCGCCGGTGTGATCGAAACCAATTTCCGCGAAGAGACCGAAACCGACCTGTTCGGCGAGCAGGCCGTGCTGTGCGGCGGCACCGTCGAACTGATCAAGGCCGGTTTCGAAACCCTGGTGGAGGCCGGTTACGCGCCGGAAATGGCTTATTTCGAGTGCCTGCACGAGTTGAAGCTGATCGTCGACCTGATTTACGAGGGCGGCATCGCCAACATGAACTATTCGATTTCGAACAATGCCGAGTACGGCGAGTATGTGACCGGCCCGCGTATCGTCAACGAAGACACCAAAAACGCGATGCGTCAGGCTCTGAAGGACATCCAGACCGGTGAGTACGCGAAGAGCTTCATTCTTGAGAATCGCGCCGGCGCGCCGACGCTGATCTCCCGGCGCCGCTTGATGGCCGAGCATCAAATCGAGCAGGTTGGCGGCAAGCTGCGCGCAATGATGCCCTGGATCGCCAAAAACAAACTGGTCGACCAGTCCAAGAACTGATCGGGACCGTAACCCGTGCATCGAGGGCCGACGGCTTCGCCGGCCCGCAAAAAGCCGCTTCAGGCACCCACAGGCGTCTGAAGCGGCTTTTCTGTTGGCTCCCGGATCGGGAAAATCCGGTCGCGCGCCGACCGAGTTGTTACAATGCGGCCACACCGCGCGAGCGCGGATAGCCGCAAGGCTGGTTTGCCCCTCATTCACCCGTTTTTAGGACGCGAGCGATTCGCATGAATTATCCCCATCCGATCATTGCCAAAGAAGGCTGGCCGTTCCTGGCCGTGGCTGTTGCGGCAGCGCTGATCGTCCATTTCATCGCCGGCGTGTTGTGGGCCGCGCCCCTATGGCTCGTGGCCCTGTTCGTTCTGCAGTTCTTTCGCGATCCACCTCGCGTGGTGCCGTCCCAGGCCGGGGCCGTGCTGTCGCCGGCCGACGGCCGCATCGTGGCGATCGAAACGACGCAGGATCCTTACGGGCAGCGCGATGCGCTCAAAATCAGCGTTTTCATGAACGTCTTCAACGTGCACTCGAACCGGGCGCCAGTTGACGGTACCATCACGAAGGTGGAATATTTCCCTGGGCGTTTCCTCAACGCCGCGCTCGACAAGGCTTCGCTGGAGAACGAGCGCAATGCGCTGGTGATCGACGCCGGTGGGCACAAGGTGACCTGCGTTCAGGTGGCCGGACTGGTGGCACGTCGCATTCTTTGTTACGTCAAGGTCGGCGACGCGCTTACGCGTGGCCAGCGTTACGGTTTCATCCGCTTTGGCTCGCGGGTCGACGTTTATCTGCCGCTGACGGCCCAGCCACGCGTGGCCATCGGCGACAAGGTATCTGCAACCTCGACGATCCTGGCCGAACTCTAATGGCGCATGCGGTCAAACCGCTGGGTCACGTTTTAGGAGCAAGCAATGGCGGGCAACAATCGCCGCCGGCCGCGTAACAATGTCACTCATTTGCCACGGCTGTCGCGCACTGACCAGACAATGAACGAAGAACTCGAGCACGACGACGACGCGAGGGCGGCTCGCCCGCGCAAGCGGGGCATTTATCTGCTGCCCAACGCCTTTACCACGGCGGCGTTGTTCTGCGGGTTCTATGCGATCGTGCAGGCCATGAATCTGCGCTTCGAGTACGCAGCGATAGCGATCTTCTGCGCCATGGTGCTCGACGGCATGGATGGCCGCGTCGCCCGCATGACGAACACGCAGAGCGCATTCGGCGAGCAGTACGATAGTCTGTCCGACATGATTTCGTTTGGCGCCGCGCCCGCGCTGGTGATGTACGAATGGATCCTGCGTGATCTCGGCAAATGGGGGTGGCTGGCGGCCTTCGTCTACTGTGCCGGCGCTGCCCTGCGCCTGGCCCGCTTCAACACCAACATCGGTGTGGTCGACAAGCGCTTTTTCCAGGGGTTGGCCAGTCCGGCGGCCGCTGCGCTGATCGCCGGTTTCGTTTGGCTGGCAATCGACAACAAATTGCCGGTGCGCGATGCGTGGATGCCTTGGGTTGCGTTTGGATTGACCGTCTACGCTGGCGTGTCGATGGTTTCGAACGCGCCGTTCTATAGCGGCAAGGCGCTCGATGTGCGGCATCGGGTGTCATTCGGCATGATTCTGCTGTTCATGGTGGGCTTCGTGCTGGTGTCCTCCGATCCTCCGGTGGTGCTGTTTTGCCTGTTCGTCGCCTACAGCGTGTCCGGATACGTGGTTTGGGGCGCTCGTGCGGTGCGGGGGCGGCATACGCGGATTTTTGGGGACGACGACCTGGGCGGCGCGGACGAATAACGAATAGCCGTCAATTGCCTCGCGAGGCCCGCAGGGCCTCGTATCGCGGCCGAAATGGGGTGTGACGGACGTGCTGCGGATCGGGAAGAGCTGTGGTAAGATTTTCAGCCGTTGCGGAAAGTCAACCCCCCAATCAGCAAATGACGACTATTCGTTTAAAAGAGAACGAACCGTTCGAAGTCGCGATGCGCCGTTTCAAGCGCACGATCGAGAAAAACGGCCTGCTGACCGATCTTCGCGCCCGTGAGTTCTACGAAAAGCCCACGGCTGAGCGCAAACGCAAGAAGGCGGCGGCAGCCAAGCGCCATTTCAAGCGCCTGCGCAGCCAGATGCTGCCGAAAAAGCTCTACTGAATTCGCTGCCGGCGGCATGCTGGTCAAGATGTCAAAGAACCCGCTTGCGGTTTTGCGCAAGCGGGTTCTTGTGTTTCAAGCGTGTCGCCCCGATAACCCGTAGTCACGCCGGCCGACCAGTCTTTTGCCGGCTTTGCGTCAGCGGTTTGGCGGGGCATGGTCTACACTGAATTGTATTCGTCCAGGAAAGGTTTGCCGATGAGTTTGAAAGCCCGTATCAACGACGACATGAAAACAGCCATGCGAGCCAGGGACGCCGAGCGCCTGGGCGCCATCCGGCTGCTGCTGGCAGCGATAAAGCAGAAAGAGGTCGACGAGCGCGTCGAGCTGGACGACGCCGCCATTACGGCGGTGATCGACAAGCTGATCAAGCAGCGCAAGGATTCAATCACCCAGTTTCAGGCCGCAGGACGGGACGACCTGGTCGCCAAGGAAAGCGCCGAACTGAACGTGCTGATGGCGTACATGCCGCAGCAGCTGTCGGCCGAGGAGGTCGCTCGGGAGGTGCAGGCGGCGATCACGCAGACCGGCGCGGCGGGGCCGCAGGACATGGGCAAGGTCATGGGTATTCTCAAGGCCAAGCTGGCAGGCCGGGCCGACATGACGGCCGTCTCGTCCCAGGTCAAGGCGTTGCTGGCCCGATGAGGTCGCGGCGGCCCGCCCTGGCGTGGAGAACACCCCACGCCATATGCTGCGCGGGCCCCTGCCATAGTCGATACGCAATCCCGTGATCCCCCAATCCTTTCTTCAGGATCTGCTCAACCGCGTCGATATCGTCGAGGTGGTGGGCCGTTACGTGCAATTGAAAAAGGGTGGCGCCAACTTCATGGGGCTCTGCCCGTTCCATAACGAGAAATCGCCGTCGTTCACGGTCAGTCCGACCAAGCAGTTTTACCACTGCTTCGGGTGCGGCGCGCACGGCACGGCGATTGGTTTCCTGATGGAACACACCGGCCTGTCGTTCGTCGAGGCGGTCAACGATCTGGCCAGAAATATCGGCATGACCGTGCCCCAGGAGGGCGGCACGGCCGGGCATGCCGGGCCGCGCGGTCATGCGGTGGCGCTGACGGACGTCATGACCCGCGCCTGTGACTATTATCGGCAGCAACTGCGCGGCGCCTTGAGCGCCATCGAATACCTCAAGGGACGTGGCCTGTCGGGACAAATCGCCGCGCATTTTGGCCTGGGCTACGCGCCCGAGGGCTGGCAGAACCTGGAGGCGGTATTCGAGCGCTACCAGGACGATACGCTGCTCGAAGCCGGGTTGGTGATCGACAGCGAAAAAACCGACGCTCAAGGCCGCAATCGCCGCTATGACCGCTTTCGCCACCGCATCATGTTCCCGATCCGCAATACCAAGGGGCAGGTGATCGCTTTCGGCGGGCGGGTGCTTGGAGCCGGCGAGCCGAAATATTTGAATTCGCCGGAAACACCCCTATTTAGCAAGGGAAGCGAGTTATACGGATTGTTCGAGGCGCGCGCGGCGATTCGCGACGCGGGTTTTGTGTTGGTTGTCGAAGGTTATATGGATGTCGTGGCGCTCGCGCAGCTGGGCTTTCCGAACGCGGTGGCCACGCTCGGCACGGCATGCACGCCGATTCACGTGCAGAAGCTGCTGCGGCAGACCGACGAAATCGTGTTCAGCTTCGACGGCGACGCGGCCGGCCGGCGAGCGGCCCGTCGGGCGCTCGAGGCTTGCCTGCCGCATGCCTCCGACAACCGGACGCTGAAATTCCTATTTCTTCCTGTCGAGCACGACCCGGACAGTTTCGTGCGTGAGTTCGGCGCCGAGGCGTTCAGCGCGGAGATAGCCAAGGCCTTGCCGCTATCGCAATTTTTGCTTAACGAAGTCTTGCACGACAAGGAATTGCACCAACCTGAGGGGCGTGCGCGTGCGCTGTTCGAGGCCAAGCCGCTGCTGCAGGCGCTGCCTGCCAACGCGTTGCGGGCGCAGATCGTTCACGCGCTGGCCGAACGCGTGGGCAGTCCGCTCGACGAGGTAACGCGCC